>NZ_JBDOQT010000002.1:0-300000 GCF_039839785.1 Pelagibius sp. CAU 1746 | reverse complement strand
CGGGGCGCATCCTCTACGAGGTGGTGCTGATCACCTCCAAGTCGCCGCGCGCCGACGCCCAGGCCATCCTCACCACGCGCCCCAACCGCTAGAGCAGATCAGGGTCGGCTGGACTCGCCCAAGGCGATCCACCGGCCTTGTGAACCCGATCTATACCTTTGAGATAGATCGGATTCACACGATTGGACGGGACCGCATTGCGGCTCCGTCCAATCGTGATCCGGTCTAGGCACCGCGCCCGGGCCGGAGCCAGGCCGCCAGCCGCTTTTCCAGCTCGACGATGAGCAGGAGCACCACCCCGACGGCGAGAATCGGCAGGCCCTCGCCGAGGGACAGCGCCTCGCTGCCGAACAGCGCCTGCATCGGCGGCAGGTAGGTGAAGGCAGCCTGAGCAGCCGCCACCGTGGCGACGCCGATCAGCACGGCACGCGTGCCGAGCAGGCCCCGCCAGGTCAGCGAGGTGCCGTGCACGTAGCGCACGCTGAAGAGATAGAAGATCTCCATGACCACGAGGGCGTTCACGACCATGGTCCGCGCCGTCTCCGGCGACAGGTTGCGCTCGGTCGCCCAGAAATAGGTGCCGAAGGTGCCGGCGACCATCAGCGCCGAGACGAAGACAATGCGCCACAGCAGCCGCCCCGACAGCAGGCGCTGGCCAGCCGGACGCGCCGGACGGTGCATGGCGTTGGCCTCGGTCGGCTCGAAGGCCAGCGTGAGGCCGAGGGCGACGGCGGTGACCATGTTGATCCACAGGATCTGCACCGGCGTGACGGGCAGGGCGAGGCCCAGGAGGATCGCCAGGACGATGGTGAAGGCTTCGCCGCCGTTGGTCGGCAGCGTCCAGGCGATGACCTTGGTGAGATTATCGTAGACGGTGCGCCCCTCACGCACCGCCGCGACGATGGAGGCGAAGTTGTCGTCGGCCAGAACCATCTCGCTGGCTTCCTTGGCCGCCTCGGTGCCCTTGCCGCCCATGGCGACGCCGACGTCGGCGCGCTTCAAGGCCGGCGCGTCGTTCACCCCGTCGCCGGTCATCGCGATGATCGATCCGTCGGCCTGAAGCGATTCGACCAGGCGCAGCTTGTGTTCCGGACTGGTGCGGGCGAAGACCGTGGCGTCGCGGGCGTGGGCGTGGAAATCCTCGCCTTCGGCGCGGTCCAGGTCGTGGCCGGTCACCGCCTTGGGGTCGTCGTCCAGACCTAGCTGCAGGGCGATGGCCCGGGCGGTGGCGGCGTGGTCGCCGGTGATCATCTTCACCCGGATTCCCGCGGCCCGGCATTCCGCCACGGCGACGATGGCTTCCGGGCGCGGCGGGTCGATCAGCCCGACAAGGCCGAGCAGACAGAGGCCGCTTTCGACGTCGCCGGGGGCGATCGCCTCGCTGCCCGCGGCAAGGCTGCGCCGGGCCAGGGCGATGACCCGCTGGCCGCCCGCCGCCAGGGTCTCTATCTCGCCGTGCCAGCGCGCGGCATCGAGCGGCCGGTCGCCGTCGGGCGTGGCTTCTTGGGCGCACATGTCCAGCAGGCGCTCCGGCGCGCCCTTGACGTAGGCCACCGGCGGACGGCCCTGGCGCGCGTGCAAGGTCGCCATGTAGCGGTGGCGCGAGTCGAAGGGGACCTCGTCCAGCCGCGTGAAACGCGCGCGGGCGCTGCCGGGATCGTGCCTGGCTTTCAATGCCAGCGACACCAGGGCCCCTTCCATCGGGTCGCCGTCGACGATCCAGGCGCCGTCGAGCTGGCGCAGGTGGGCGTCGTTGCACAGCAGGCCGGCCAGGCTCAGTTCCTCCAACACCGGATAGGCGGGTGGGTCGATCCGACCGCCGGAGACCTGGAAGTCGCCTTCCGGCTGGTAGCCCGCGCCCTCGACCTCGAAGGTGGCCAGCGCGGTGACGACGTTGCTCGCCGTCATCTCGTTGCGGGTCAGCGTGCCGGTCTTGTCGGAGCAGATGATCGAGACCGATCCCAGGGTCTCCACGGCCGGCAGACGCCGGATGATCGCATTGCGGCTGGCCATGCGCTGCACGCCGACGGCCAGGGTGATGGTCATCACCGCAGGCAGGCCCTCCGGGATTGCCGCGACGGCGAGGCCGACCACGGCCATGAAGGCCTCGTCCAGCGCGTAGGCCTGTACCAGGGTGGCATAGCCGAAGACCACCACCGAGATCGAGAGGACCGCGAAGGTGATCTGTCTGGCGAAGTGGTCCATCTGGCGCACCAGCGGCGTCGTCAGACGCTCGACCGCGCCGATCATGCCGCTGATACGGCCCAGCTCGGTGGCTGCCCCGGTGGCGACGGCCACGCCGTGGCCCTGACCGGCGGTGACGAATGTCCCGGAGAACGCCATGGAGAAGCGGTCGCCCAGGGCGGCTTCGGCGTCCACCGCTGCGGTCGACTTGTCGACGGGCACCGACTCGCCGGTGAGGATCGCTTCGTCGATGCGCAGGTTGCGCGCCCGGATAAGGCGCAGGTCGGCGGGGACCCGGTCGCCCGCCTCCAGCAGCACGACGTCCCCGGGCACCAGGCTGTCGGCGCCGACCGTCACCCGGCGGCCGCCGCGCAGGACCGAGGCATGGGGGTCGATCATGGCGCGGATCGCCTCCAAAGCTCTTTCGGCGCGGCCTTCCTGGACGAAGCCGATCACGGCGTTGACCAGGACGACGGCGAAGATCACCAGGGCATCGGTGCCGTGGCCGATCGCCGCCGCCAGCATGCCGGCCGCGATCAGGACATAGATCAGCAGATTGTGGAACTGCACCAGGAAACGCGTGACGGCGCCGCGCGGCCGCCCTTGCGGCAGCCGGTTAGGTCCGAAGGCCTCCAGGCGCCGGGCGGCCTCGTCCTCCGCCAGGCCGCCGGACGTAGTTTGCAAGGCCGTGAGAGCCGCTGCCGGCTCCAGGGCGTGACAATCCTGCTGCATGGCCGCGGGCAGCGGCGATGTCGGCGCGTGCTTCTCTTCAGGCGCGGCTGGTGAAACCGGCATGCTGCAATGTTCTCCCTCTTGACTAGCCGGAGGAGGTTTCCCGCCCGGACTCTTCCCGCAGCGCCTTGCGAATGATCTTACCGGTGGCGGTCATCGGTAGGCTGTCGACGAAGGCGACTTCGCGCGGGTATTCGTGGGCCGCAAGCCGCGTCTTTACGTAGTCCTGGATCTCGCGCACCAGCGCTTCGTTGCCGCTGCGCCCTTCCTTCAGCACGATGAATGCCTTTACCCGCTCGGTGCGCAGGGGGTCGGGCACGCCGACGGCCGCGGCCAGGGCGACGGCCGGATGTTTGAGGAGACAGTCCTCGATCTCGCCGGGGCCGATGCGGTAGCCGCCGGAGGTGATGACGTCGTCGTCGCGGCCGACGAAGCGCAGGTAGCCGTCCTCGTCCATGGCGCCCATGTCGCCGGTCATCAGCCAGTCGCCGCGGAACTTGGCCGCCGTGGCCTCCGGGTTCCGCCAGTACTCCAGGAACATCACCGGGTCGGGACGCCGGACGGCGATGGTGCCGGCCTCGCCGCTGGGAACTTCGTTGCCTTCGTCGTCGATGATTGCGACGCGGTGGCCGGGGACGGGACGGCCCATGGAGCCGGGCTTGACCGCCATGATCTCCGCGCAGTTGGAGACCACCAGGTTGCACTCGGTCTGGCCGTAGAACTCGTTCACGGTGACGCCGAAAACTTCTTTCGACCACGCGAGCATCTCCGCGCCCAGGGTCTCGCCGCCGCTGCCGATGGAGCGCAGCTTCACGTTCCAGCGCCCGGCGGGGTTCTCGATCGTACGCATGATCTTCAGCGCCGTGGGCGGCAGGAAGGAATTGCGCACGCCGAAGTCGGCCAGCAGTTGGAAGGCCTTTTCCGGGTCGAACTTGGCGAAGCGGTGGGCGAGCACCGGCACGCCGTGGTGCCAGGCCGGCAGCAGGACGTCCAGGAGTCCGCCGATCCAGGCCCAGTCCGCCGGGGTCCAGAAGAGGTCGCCCGGCTGCGGCAGGAAGTTCTGCGGCAGTTCCACCCCCGGCAGGTGCCCCAGCAGCACGCGATGGGCGTGCAGCGCGCCCTTGGGCGGCCCCGTGGTGCCGGAGGTGTAGATGATGAGGGCAGGGTCGTTGGCCAGGGTATCGACCGGCAGGAAACCGTCGGAGGCCCGCTCCATCAGGCGGTGCCAGTCCAGCGCGTCTCCGCCGTCGCCCGGGCCATCGATGGAAACGATCGTCTCCAGGGCCGGCAGTCCGTCGCGGATGGCCGTGAGCTTGGCGAGGCCCGCCTGGTCGGTGATCACCGCCTTGGCGCCGGAATTGGCGAGGCGGTACTGCAACGCTTCCTCGCCGAAGAGAGTGAAGAGCGGCACCGCGATGGCGCCCAGCTTGTAGGCCGCCAGATGCGCGATGGCGGTCTCCGGTCCCTGGGCCAGCAGGATCGCCACCCGGTCGCCTTGCTCCACGCCCTGCGCTTCGAGCAGGTTGGCGCAGCGGTTCGAAAGCCGCTTCATATCGCGGAAGCTGTAGCGTTCTTCCTTGCCCTCGGCGGTCAGGTGGATCAGGGCCAGGCGGTCGCCTGCCCCGTTCCCGTCCTGGGCCCACTTGTCGCAGGCATCGACGCCGATGTTGAAGTGCTCCGGAATCTGCCAGCGAAACCGCGAGATCAGCTCGTCGTAGCTTGCGGCCTTCGGCAGCATAGCTTCCTCCCTCGTGACAAACCGTCGGCCCTTGAGGCATCCGGGCGCGTTGACGCCCGCGATGCCGCCGGCGGGCGGCAATGTTGTCATTCTCCCGGGTGCGTGCCAAGTTGTTCGCCATTCTTCATGTGACACTGCCGGGGATTTTCGCCATGACCATCTCGAACGAAGCGGAGCTGGAAAAGCTCAAGGAAATCGGCAGGATCGTGGCCGAGGTCCTGCAGGCCATGGGGGCCGCGCTGACGCCGGGGATGACCACGGCGGAGCTGGACGACCTTGGCCGCCGCCATCTCGAGCGCGAAGGCGCGCGTCCGGCGCCGGAGCTTTGCTACGGCTTTCCCGGCGCCACCTGCATCAGCGTCAACGAGGAGATCGCCCACGGCGTGCCCGGGCCGCGCCGTATTCAGGCCGGCGATCTCGTGAACATCGACGTGTCGGCGGAAAAGGACGGCATCTTCGCGGATACCGGCGCCTCCTTCGCCGTACCGCCGGTCACGCCGGTCATCGAGCGGCTCTGCCGGGATGGGCAGAGAGCCATGTGGGCGGGGGTGCGCAAAGTGAAGGCGGGCAAGCCGCTGGCCGACATCGGCTTTGCCGTCGGGAAGTTCGCCAAGAAGAACGGCTATAGCCTGGTGCGCAATCTCGCCAGCCATGGCGTTGGAAACGCTCTGCATGAAGAGCCGAAGGAGATCGCGACCTGGCCCGACAGGCGCGAGCGGCGCAGGATGCACGACGGCTTGGTCTTCACCATCGAACCCTTTGTCTCGCTGGGTGCCGAGTGGGCGGATGTCGCGTCCGACCGCTGGACCCTCTTCAGCAGGCCCTGCGCGCCGACGGTGCAGTACGAGCATACCGTGGTGGCAACGCGTCAGGGGCCGTTGGTCATTACCCAGACGCAGCAGTAACCCGCCGCGCTGGGCAGCGGGCAGGAGGGCCCTTTCGATGTTCCAGAGCGACCTTCTGCAGGACAAGTGCATCCTCATCACCGGTGGCGGCACCGGCCTCGGCAAGTCCATGGGCCGGCGGGTCCTGGAACTGGGCGCGCGCCTGGTGATCTGCGGGCGCCGCCAGGGGGTGCTGGAGGAAACCCGCGAGGAGTTCGACGAGGCCTTTCCCAACCGCACCCGCGCCATTCCCTGCGATCTGCGCGACCCGGCCCAGGTCGAGGCCATGGTGAACCGCATTTGGGATGAGGGCTCGCTGGACGCCTTGGTGAACAACGCCGCCGGCAACTTCCTGGCCCGCACCGAGAGCCTCTCGCCGCGCGCTCTGGACGCCGTGCTGGCCATCGTCATGCACGGCACCGCCTATGTGACCCTGGCCTGCGGCAAGCGCTGGTTGGCCGAGGGGCATCCGGGCAACGTGCTCTCCATCGTCGCCACCTATGCCGAGACCGGCTCGCCCTTCGTGGTGCCCTCGGCCATGGCCAAGGCGGGGGTCCTGGCTATGACCCGCTCCCTGGCGGTGGAGTGGGGCGGGCGCGGCATCCGCCTCAACGCCATTGCGCCGGGGCCCTTTCCGACCGAGGGCGCCTGGGCGCGCTTGGTGCCCAACGAGGCGATGAACCGCGCCTGGATGAATAAGATCCCGCTGGGCCGCGTCGGCGAGCACCGGGAGCTGACCGACCTCGTCGCCTACCTGCTGGCCGAGGGCTCGGCCTACATCAACGGCGAGGTGGTGACCATCGACGGCGGCGAATGGCTGAAGGGCGCCGGCCAGTTCTCCCTCATGGAGAACCTCAGTCCCGAAGACTGGGCGGCGATGAAGGCGCGCTGAGGCGATGGCCAAGACACCCCGCCCATGAACGCGCCGCTGCCGTCGTCCTTGATGACGGCCCTGCGGCGGCGCTATGCCGAGTCGCAGCGCCACTATCACACCTGGCGGCACATCGAGATGCTGCTGGAGCTCTTCGAGGAGGTTCGTCATCGCCTCGACGACCCGGCGGCGGTCAGCGCGGCGCTCTACTACCACGATGCGGTTTATGATCCGCAGCGGAGCGACAACGAGGCGCGAAGCGCGGCGCTGCTGATGCATGAGGGGGCCGGGGTGCTTCCGCCGGACAGCCTGGACTTCGCCGGCCGGCTCGTCGAAGCGACGGCGAGGCACCTGGTGCCTTCTGATCTGAGCCGATCCCAGCGCGCCGACGCCGCGCTCTTTCTTGACATGGACCTGTCGATCCTGGCGGCGCCCTGGCCGGCCTTCGCGGCCTATGAAGCGGCAATCCGCCGTGAATACGCCTTTGTCGCAGAAGCGGCCTATCGCGCCGGCCGGCGTGAGGTGCTCGAAGGCTTCCTGAGCCGGGAAAAGCTGTACTTTTCGGCGTGCTTCGGCCCCCGCTTCGAGAAGCCGGCGCGGGACAATCTCGCCCGCAGCCTGGAAAGTCTCGCCTAGGCAGGCCGTCCCACCCCAGCCCCACGGTGCCGGTCGGAGCAATTCTTCACAATTTGTTTAAGCTGAGGTTTTCTTTACTCCTTCAAAGGCATCATGCCCCTCAGGATGCTGATGTGGGAGTGCAAGATGCCAGCGACGGCGGAGACGGCCGACCAGCCGCTGCCGGGCCGGGCCCCTGTGGCTGCGCGCCGGGGGCAGGGCCATTGGGCCGGACGCTATGGGGCGCTGGCGGTGAAGCTGCTGGTCTCCCTGGGATTGCTGGCTTTGCTGGCGCGGGCGGTCGACCTGCCTGCCGTCGGGGCGTTGCTGCTCGATCTGCCGCTATGGGCGGGCTTGGCGGCCACGGCGGCTCTGGCGGGCGTCCCCTTGGTGTCCGCATTGCGGTGGTGGCTGGTTCTGCGGGCGCTCGGCACGCCGCTGCCGCTGCGCCGGGTCGTGGCCCTGATGTTCGTCGGGACGTTCTTCACCCAGGTTCTGCCGACATCGGTCGGCGGCGACGCGGTGCGCATCTGGCAGGCATCGCGGGCCGGCGTTCCCTTCAACCGCGCCTTCGGCAGCGTCATGCTGGAGCGCATCACCGGTTTGCTCGCCCTGGTGATCATGGTCGCCGGTGGCGTGGCCTGGCTGGGCGACAGCCTGGGGCCGCCCGCTCTGCGCTGGCTGTTGCTGGCGTGCCTGCCGGGCCTGCTGGTGGGCCTCGCTCTGCTGTGCCTGCTCGACCGCTTGCCCGCCGGACTTGACCGCCGCTTGCGGGCCTTGCCGCTGCTGGGCCATGTCCTCAGCCTTCTCGACGTTATGGCGGCGGGCGGCCGCCGGGTGCTGCTGGCGCAGCCGCTGTCGCTTGTCCTGCTGCTTCTCTCCGGATTGGCGCAGCTCTGTTCCGTGCTCGCCGCGCTGGCCCTGGCGCAGGGCTTCGGCCTCGATCTCGGCCTGACCGAGGCGCTGGCGGCGGTCCCCGCCATCATTCTCATCATGTTCATTCCGCTCTCCTTCGCCGGCTGGGGCGTGCGCGAGGGCGCCAGCGTCATCATGTTCGGCGCCGTCGGGATCGGCGCCGATCATGCCTTGGCGATCTCGGTCCTCTTCGGTCTGTCGATGCTCGTCGCGGTACTGCCGGGCTGCGCGTTGTGGCTCAAGGGAGGGCGCGGCCTGCCGCCGGCGCGGACGGCACCATGAGCCGCCTGGACGCCGCTCCGGCGCTGGTCCACCCCACGGCGCATCTGGGCGGGACCGGGGCCGCGCGCCTGGTCCGGGGATCGGTCTTCGTTGTGGCCATGCTGGTCGCCTTCGCCGTACTGCTGCATTTCCACGACCGCTTCTGGTCGGCGCCGGACGAGGGTGCCTACGCGCATGTCGCCGAGCGCCTGCTGGCCGGCGAATCGCTGAACGGCAGCGTGCAGGCCATCCATATGGGCTACGTGAGCTTTGCCAACGCTCTGGCCTTCGACGTCTTCGGCGTCGACCTGCTGAGCCTGCGCTATCCCCTGGTGGCGATGACGCTGATCCAGTGCGCCCTGGCCTTCTGGCTGCTCGCCGGGCGCGGCGTCTTGCCGGCTTTTGCCGGTGCCGCGGCCATGAGCAGCCTGACTTTCGTGCAGTTCCTCAATCCGACGGCGCAGTGGTACGCCCTGTTCTTCTGCCTCCTCATCGCCGCCCTGCTGGCCGCCCGGCCGGCCGAGCGGCGCGGCACCTTGGAACTGGCCGGCTTCCTGCTGGCGGTCCTGTTCCTGTTCAGGCCGTTGAGCGGTGTCTTCGCGGCCATGGGCGTCTTCGCGCTTCTGCTGCTGCAGGAGCAACGCCACCCCGGCCAGGGCCAGGCACGGCTGGCGCGCGGCCTGG
Source organism: Pelagibius sp. CAU 1746 (assembly GCF_039839785.1). Lineage (NCBI taxonomy): Bacteria > Pseudomonadati > Pseudomonadota > Alphaproteobacteria > Rhodospirillales > Rhodovibrionaceae > Pelagibius > Pelagibius sp. CAU 1746. The sequence continues at coordinate 291,116 of NZ_JBDOQT010000002.1, read as the reverse complement.
CCTTGGTGATGTTGGTGGGGCTGGTGCTCTATCTCCGCGCCATGACCGATATCGCCGCCGCCGTGCTGTTCGGTGTTGCGCCGGCGCTGCTGCTGGGCTTCACCTTCATGACCACGCGGCTGGATGACCGCTGCGTCCTGCGCATCCTCCTGCGCCTGACCCTGGGCGGTCTGCTCGCGGCCGCGCCGCTGCTGGCCTATCACTTTGCCGAGGGCTCGCTGGGGAACTGGTGGCGGGACACCCTCGCCTCCATCGTCTCGATCGCCGTTTCCAGGCCGGCCGGGGCGCCGGGCTTCGGCGCCCTGGTGCTGCGCAGTGCCGAGCAGGTGCTGGGCGGCGGCGGCGCGGCCCTGCTGAACGGCTTCTTCTGGCTTTCCCTCGCGCTGCTGCCGGCGGCCCTCGGCGGCCTGCTGCTGCGTGCCCTGTGGCGCGGCGAGCCGGCGGGGCAGGCGGCTCTACCCATCGTCGCCTGCTTCTTCGCTCTGGTCTCGGTGCACTCCCAGGAGCCGCTCTATCTCTTCTTCAGCGCCGCGCTGACCCTGTTGGCGCTGCTGCACCTCGGCGCCCGTGCCGGACGGCGCCGCAGCCTGGTGCCTGCGGTCTTTTGCCTGACGCTCGCGGTGATCGGCTTGACCTACCAGGCCGGTCAGCCGCTGACCCGCGGCTGGGACGGCATCATCGCCGGCAGGACCAAGACCGTGGTGGCGCCGAGCGGCCTGCCGCGTGCAAGCCTGATCGTGGCGGCCGAGGAGGCCGCGCTTTACGGTCTGTTTCTGAGTCTCATCGAGAAGCATAGTGAGCCCGAGGAGGCGATTCTGGCCTTGCCGGTCAATCCGGAGCTCTACTTCCTGGGCCGGCGGCGCAACCCGCTGCGCTTCTTCAACGCGGCGCGCGGCCTGCAGGACGCGGAGGATCTGCGGGCGGCGGGGTCGGTGCTGGATGAGGACCCGCCGCGGCTCGTCTTTTATCGGCCGGGAGATACCTACAATACGCCGGCGGTGCGCCGTCTGATGGCGGAGCTGCGCCAAAACTACCGCCTGCTGGAGACCGCCGGCGGTTTCGAAATCTATCTGCTTGACGACGAGGCCGCGGTCTCGCGGGGTGCGCGGGAGCCGGGCGCATGAGCGCGGAGCGGCTCTTCGCGCCGGTCTCGGTCAGCCGAGGCTGGCCGGTCGTGATCGCCTTCGCCGTCTACGCCTGCGCGATCGTCGGCACCCAGCTCTGGTTCGCGGTCGATCCGGCCAACTTCCATGAGGAAATGCGGCCGCTGTTTCGTTTCCATCCCTGGAGCGATCCGGCGCTCTTCGACGGCGACTACCTGGCGGCCTTTCTCTCGGCCCTTCCCCAGCCCTACCTCTACGAGGGCATGACGCGCCTTTGGCTTTGGGCGGGCGGCAGCCTCTTGGTCTTGGGCCGGGTCTTTTCGGTGGCCTGCTGGCTGGCGCTGCTGCTGGGCATGGGTCTCGCGGCGCGCCGGCTCGGCAACCGCCTGACGGTTTTGGGGGCCGTCGGCTTCGTCGCCGCCCAGCCGCTCTATCTCTACCAGGTGACCTCGGCGGTGCCTCACGCCTTCGGCTTCCCGCTGCTCATCTGGGCGGTGGTGGCGATGCTCTACGGCTCGCTGCCGGGGCTCGTGGCGGTCACGGTCATTTCCGGCCTGCTGTATCCGGCGATGACGCCCCTGGTGGGGCTGCTGCTCGCCTGGCAGGTCTTCGTTATGGGCGGTCTCCTGCGCCAGGACGGGCGGCGGAAACTGACGGGATTGGTGCTGCTGGCCGTGACCGGCGCGCTTTCGCTGTGGCTGGTCTTCGGTTCCGTGCCCGGGGCGTCCGACGAACTCGGAACACCGCTGGCGCCGATGCAGCAAGTGGACACCTATCCGGAGAACGGGCCGGAAGGGCGCCACTTCTACGGTGTCTTCAATCCCTTGCTCTATGTCGCCGGCAAGGCCCTGGGTCAGTTCCGCGGCACGGAAGTGATGTCGGCCCTGACGGTGCTGCTGTTCTGCGGCGGCTTGGCCGTCTACGGGTTTCTGGGCCTGCCCAGGGGCAGCGCCGCGCGGCGGGTCTTCACCGGCTTCGTCCTGTGTAGCGGCGCATTGGGCCTCGCGGTTTACCTGATGATGTCCTTTCACAGCTACCGTTTCGTGTTCTACCCGCTCTTCACTCTGCTGCCGCTGTTCACGGTGGTCGGCCTGCAGCGCCTTTGTGGGCGCCTGGAGCGGGTCCTGCGCTGGCCCGAGGCGGCGGCCCTCGCCGGGCTGGCGCTGCTGACGTTCACCTTTGACAGTTTCGATGCCCAGAAAGCCGGGCACCGCTACCACCTGGGCGCGCCGGGACAGCAGGTTATGGCCTTTGCTGCCGCCCAGCCGGCCGACAGCGTTTTCGCCTACTGGCCCGCGTCGGACAGCGAGTTGGAACTGATTCCCTACGTGGCGGCGCGGCCGGTCTTCGTGGCCCGCAAGGTGCACTATCCCGTCTACGACGCCTATGTCCTGACGATGCGCGCCAGGATGAACGCGCTGATCGACGCTTTCCTCGCGACGCAGCCGGCGCCGCTGCGGGACCTGCGCTGTCATTGGGGCGTCGACTACCTGGTGGTCGACCGGACCTCCTTCCCGGAGGCCGGCGAGCGGCCCACCTACTTCGCGCCCTTCGACGCAAGAATAGCGGAGATCTGGAGCCGCCATCGGCGGGAGGACTTCCTGCTGGCGAATCCGCCGGCTGGCTCGGTGGTGCTGGATAGCGGGGCCTACCGCGTCCTCGACCTGGCGCGGCTCGCCGGTGGCGACTGCGCTGCCGCCCCGGCGCAGAGATAGCGCCCGATTGAAGCAGCGGAGCGGCCGCGTTAGGATCGGCAGCCGCTCCCTGTTTGACGGACCCTCTTTCCGATGCCTCTCGATCTCGCCGGCCAGCCGGTTTTCGTCCACTCCACCTGTCCGCACGATTGCCCCAGCGTCTGCGCGCTGGAAGTGGAAAAGCTTTCCGAAACCCGCATCGGCAAGGTGCGTGGCGCGCGCGGCAACGACTACACCGACGGCGTGGTCTGCGCCAAGGTCGCGCGCTACGCCGAGCGGGTGCACCATCCGGACCGGCTTACCGCGCCGCTGCGCCGGGTCGGCGCGCGGGGGCAGGGGCGTGAGGCTTTCCAGGAAATTACCTGGGATCAGGCTCTCGACGAGGTTGCGGAAGCCCTGCTGACGGCCGAGCAGCGCCACGGCAGCGAGACCGTCTGGCCCTATTTCTACGCCGGGACCATGGGGCTGGTGCAGCGCGACGGCATCGAGCGCCTGCGCCATGCCAAGCGCTACTCGCGCCAGTACTCGACCATCTGCACCAAGCTGGTGTCGACCGGCTGGAACGCCGCCTGCGGCGTCCGCAGAGGGCCCGATGCGCGAGAGATCGCGGAGGCCGACCTTGTCGTCGTCTGGGGCGGCAATCCGGTCTCGACCCAGGTCAACGTGATGACCCACGTGGCCAAGGCCCGCAAGGTGCGCGGCGCGAAGCTGGTGGTGGTCGATCCTTACCGCACCGGCACGGCGGCCCAGGCCGACCAGCACCTGGCGCTGAAGCCGGGCACCGACGGCGCCTTGGCGGCGGCGGTCATTCACGTGCTGCTGTCCGAGGGCTATGCCGACCGCGCCTATATGGAAGAATACAGCGATTGGGACGTGGAGCTGGAAGCGCACTTCGGCGCCTGCACGCCGGCCTGGGCGGCCGGGATCACCGGCCTGACGGAGGCGGAGATCCTTGCCTTTGCCCGGCTGTACGGCAGCACGCCGCGCAGCTATATCCGCGTCGGCTTCGGATTCTCGCGGGCGCGCAACGGCGCTTCCTCGGTGCACGCGGTCGCCTGCCTGCCGACGGTGACAGGTGCCTGGCGGCACCGCGGCGGCGGCGCCATGCAGGGGCAGGCGGATATCTACGGCCTGGACGAGACGCTGATCCAGGGTCTCGACGTCTGCGACAGGTCGACGCGCCTGCTCGACCAGTCGCGCATGGGGCCGATTCTGACAGGAGACAAGCGCGACCTGGGCGAGGGGCCGCCGGTCACCGCGCTGTTCATCCAGAACACCAATCCCATGGTGGTCTGTCCGGAAAGCGCCAAGGTGGCAGAGGGTTTCGCCCGGCCGGATCTCTTCACCTGCGTGCACGAGCAATTCATGACCGAAACCGCAGCCATGGCCGACATCGTGCTGCCGGCCACCACGTTCCTGGAGCACGACGACATCTATGTCGCCGGCGGCCACACCTATTTGCAGGTGACCAAGGCGGTGATCGATCCGCTGCCGGGCGCACGCAGCAACCATGAGGTTATCTGCGCCCTGGCGGGGCGCCTGGGCGCCGAGCATCGCGGCTTCGGCATGACCGCCTGGGAGATCATCGACGCGACCCTGAAGGCTTCCGGCCTGCCGGACGCCGACAGCGTGCACCGGGCCCATTGGCACGACTGCGCGCGCTCCTTCGAGGAGATGCATTTCCTCGACGGCTTCGGCCATGCCGACAAGCGCTTCCATTTCAGGCCCGACTGGGCATCCTACGGTCGCGATTTCGCGGCCATGCCGGCGCTGCCGGGCTACAATTCCGGCTACGACCGGCAGGACGACGAGCGGCCCTTCCGCCTGGTGGCGGCCCCGGCGCGCAGCTTTCTCAACACCACCTTCACCGAGACGCCGGGCTCGCTGAAGCGCGAGCAGCGCCCCACCCTGCTGCTTCATCCCGAGGCCGCGGCGCGTCTGGGCGTCGCCGAGGGCGACCGGGTGCGCCTGGGCAACCGGCGCGGTTCCCTCGTGATCCATGCCGAGCTTTTCGACGGTTTGCAGCCCGATGTCGTGGTGGTGGAAAGCATCTGGCCGAACAGTGCCTTCGAGGAGGGCCGCGGCATCAATCTGCTGATCAGTGCCGATCCCGGGCCGCCGGCGGGCGGTGCGGTCTTCCACGATACCGCCGTATGGCTGAAACCCGCCTGATGCCGCCGCCGCCGTGGGGGCTCCAAGCGCCCCCGGTGTTGGAATTACCGAGGCGGAACACTACTTTAGAAGCAGGTTCAACAACTCCGGCCTCAAGGGAAACGGCAAGGGGGGAATGGCGAAGGATCCGAAGCTCCCGCAAAGCGCCTCGGCCTCAGAGGTAGAGGCTTTTCTGCGCAAGGTCTCCGCCGCCCCGGCCCGGGGCGCGGCGGGGGGCGCGCGCGGGCGGCTGATCTTCGCCATGGACGCCACCGCCAGCCGGGAGCCGACCTGGGACCGGGCTTCCCATCTGCAAGCGGAGATGTTCAAGGAGACCGAGGCTCTGGGCGGCCTGGAAGTTCAGCTTATGTACTACCGCGGCTTCGGCGAGTGCCGGGCCAGCCGCTGGGTCGCCAACTCCGGCGAACTGCTGCGCTTCATGACCGGTGTCTTCTGCCTGGCCGGGCGCACCCAGATCGGCAAGGTGCTGAAGCGCGCCATCAAGGAAACCCGGGAGAAGAAGGTCTCGGCCCTGGTCTTCGTCGGCGACGCCATGGAGGAGGACATCGACCATCTGGGCCACCTGGCCGGCGAGCTGGGCCTGCTCGGCGTCCCCTGTTTCATGTTCCACGAAGGTGACGATCCGGTTTCCCGCAACGCCTTTCAGCAGGTGGCGCGGCTGAGCGGCGGGGCTTTCTGCAACTTCGATTCCGCCAGCGCCCGGCAACTGCGCGATCTGCTCTCGGCCGTCGCCGTCTTCGCCGCCGGCGGCCGTCCGGCTCTGGCCGACTACGGCAAGAGAACCGGCGGTCTGGTGCCTCAGATCACCCATCAGCTCAAATAGCCGGCGATGCAGTTCTTCGTTCTTGGCATTGCCCTGCTCGTGGCGCTCCTGTTCCTCGGTCGCTGGTTCGTCGAGGCCGAGCCGCGCAAGGTCGCGGTGACCCTGAAATGGGTCGGCCTCGGCGCAATCGTGCTGACCGCGGCGCTGCTGCTGTTCAGCGGGCGTGTCGGCCTCATTCTGCTGCTGGTGCCGCTCGCTTTCTGGCTGCGACGCCTGTTCGACCGCTTCAAGGCGGCACGGGGGCCCAGTGCCGGGCAGACCTCGGAGGTGCGCACCCGTTTCCTGCGTATGCGCCTGGACCACGACAGCGGCGATATGGATGGCGAGGTGCTGGACGGGCGCTACAGCGGCCAGCTGCTGTCGCAGCTTCCCCTGGAGCAGCTTCTCGACCTGCTGCAGGACTACCAGATCGCCGATTCGCAGTCGGCCTCGGTGCTCGAGGCCTACATGGATCGCTTGCGGCCGGACTGGCGCGACGCCGCACAGGCGGCGGGGCGGGATGACGCCGGCGAGGGGCGGTCGCAGAGGGGCGCGGGGCAGGACGGCGGCGGCCGAGGGCCGGCGGGAACCGGCACCATGACCCGGCAGGAAGCCTTGGAAATCCTGGGCCTGGAGGAGGGGGCGGAGCCGGAGGTCATCCGCGAGGCGCACCGGCGCCTGATGCAGAAGCTGCATCCCGATCACGGCGGCTCAAACTACCTCGCCGCGAAGCTGAATCAGGCCAAGGACCTTCTGCTTCGCTCTTGAGGCTGGGTCAGGCGCTCCCCGGCGGCGCCCTTAGTGTCACTTGTCCCGCGGGAATCCGTATGGCAATACACGCGGACCCCCTGCCGTTCCGACGCCCCTGATTCCGCTACCATGAGGCATAGAGTTTGATGACCGGCACCATTCGCAAGGCGGTCCTGCCCGTCGGCGGCCTTGGCACGCGCTTCCTGCCCGCGACCAAGTCCATCCCCAAGGAGATGCTTCCTGTCGTCGACAAGCCGCTGATCCAGTACGGCGTCGAGGAAGCCCGCCAGGCCGGGATCGAGGAGATCATCTTCGTCACCAGCCGCGGCAAGACGGCCCTTGAGGACCACTTCGACTACCATTTCGAGCTGATGAAGACCCTGGAGGCGCGGGGCAAGACGGCGGAGATGGAGCTGGCCAGCGCCATGACGCCCGCAGCCGGCAAGATCAGCTATACCCGCCAGCCCGAGGCCCTGGGCCTGGGCCATGCGGTGTGGTGCGCGCGCAACCTGGTCGGGCGCGAGCCCTTCGCCGTGATCCTTCCCGACGACCTGGTTCTCCACCCGCAAGGCTGCCTGGCGCAGCTTGTCGAGGCCTACGACAAGGTCGGCGGCAACCTGGTTGCCGTCGAGGACGTGCCGCGCGAGCAGACCAACCGCTATGGCATTCTGGACGTTGTGGAAGATGCCAATCAGGAGTGGGGGGGCCGCCTGGCCAAGGCCAGGGGGCTGGTCGAGAAGCCGGATCCGGCCGAGGCGCCCTCGACGCTCTCCATCATCGGGCGCTATATCCTGCAGCCCGAGGTTTTCGACGAACTGGACCGCCAGGACAGGGGCGCCGGCGGCGAGATCCAGCTCACCGATGCCATGGCGCGGACCATCGGCCGCCTGCCGTTCCACGGCCTGCGCTTCGAAGGCAGGCGCTTCGACTGCGGCAGCAGGGCGGGCTTCCTGGAAGCCAATGTCGCCTACGCCCTGGAGCGTGAGGATCTGGGCGGGGCGGCCCGCGATATTATCCGGCGCTACGGCGCCATGATCTGATTGAGGATGGCGGCGGCCCGCGCGGCCGCCGCGAGAGGTCTGCTGGAGAACGCTTTATGCGCATTGCAATGGTCGGCACCGGCTATGTCGGGCTTGTCTCGGGAGCCTGCTTCTCGGAGTTCGGCACCGAGGTCGTCTGTATCGACAAGGACGCCGACAAGATCGCGCGCCTGGAAAAGGGTGAGATCCCTATCTTCGAGCCCGGCCTCGACGTGCTGGTGGCCAACAACCGCAAGGCCGGCCGCCTGAGTTTCACCACCGACCTGGCCAAGGCCGTGGCCGAGGCCGAAGCGGTGTTCATCGCCGTGGGCACGCCGACCGGGCGCACCGGCGGCGAAGCCGATCTCTCCTACGTCTACGATGCGGTGCGCGAGGTGGCGGCGGCGCTGAAGGGCTATACCATCGTGGTAAACAAGTCGACGGTCCCCGTGGGCACCGGCCGTGAGGTCGAGCGCATCATCCGCGAGACCAATCCGCAGGCCGACTTCGACGTTGTCTCCAACCCGGAGTTCCTGCGCGAGGGTGCGGCGATCAACGACTTCATGCGCCCCGACCGCGTGATCATCGGCGCCGAGACCGAGCGCGCGCAGGAGGTCATGCGCGAGCTCTACCGCGTCCTCTATCTCATCGAGACGCCGATCCTCTTCACCACGCTGGAGACGGCGGAGCTGACCAAGTACGCGGGCAACGCCTTTCTGGCCACCAAGATCACCTTCATCAACGAGATCGCCGACCTCTGCGAGAAGGTCGGCGCCAACGTGCACGACGTGGCCCGCGGCATCGGCCTGGACGGGCGCATCGGGCGCAAGTTCCTGCACCCCGGGCCGGGCTACGGCGGCTCCTGCTTTCCCAAGGACACCCTGGCCCTGGTGCACACGGCGCAGAAGGCCGGCGCGCCGGTGCGCATCGTCGAGACGGTCGCCGACATCAACGACAAGCGCAAGAAGGCCATGGCGGGCCGCATCGTCGAGGCCTGCGGCGGCTCGGTCGCGGACAAGACCGTGGCCATCCTGGGCGTGACCTTCAAGCCCAACACCGACGACATGCGCGACGCGCCGAGCCTGGAGATCGTCCCGGCCCTGATCGCGGCGGGCGCGCAGGTGCAGGCCTTCGACCCCGAGGGCAGGGAACAGGCCGAGCCGCTGCTGCCCGGCGTGCGCTGGTGCGGTTCCGCCTACGAGGCCATGGCCGGCGCCGACGCCGTGGCCATCCTGACGGAGTGGAACGAATTCCGTGCCCTGGACATGGACCGCATCAAGGACGTCATGAAGGCGCCGGTCATGGTGGACCTGCGCAACGTTTACGATCCGGCCGACATGACCGCCGCCGGGTTCCGCTACAGCTCGGTCGGCCGGCCGCTGACCCGCCCGGGTAGCTAGCCATGCGGGCCGCGCCGTTCGATCCGCGGGCGGTCGATCCCGCGGCGCCGCACCGCTTCGATCCGACGGTGCTGCGCGAGTACGACGTGCGCGGCATCGTCGGCGAAAGCATCACCGCGGCCGACGCCTATGCCCTGGGCCGCGCCTTCGGAACTTTCGCCCGGCGGCGCGGGGCCAGGGCGCTGGCGGTCGGCTACGACGGCCGCCATTCCTCGCCCGATCTGGCCGCGGCGCTGGCCGCCGGACTGGCGGCCTGCGGGCTGAGAGTCGCGACGATCGGGCGCGGCCCGACGCCCATGCTCTACTTTGCCGCCTACACCCTGGACTTCGACGGCGGCGTGATGATCACCGGCTCCCATAACCCGCCGGATTTCAACGGGTTCAAGTTCGTTCTCGACAAGGCCTCGGTCTTCGGCCCGGATATCCAGGAGCTGGGCCGGCTGGCGGCCGCCGCAGACTACGACAGCGGCGACGGCGAAGTCCGCGGGATTTCCGTCTTCGATGCTTACGTGGAGCGCATCCTGCAGGACGTCGCCGGCGGCAAGCGCCTGAAGGTGGCCTGGGACGCCGGCAACGGCGCCATGGGCGAGGCCATGGCCGCGCTGACGCAGCGCCTGCCGGGCGAGCACTTCCTGCTGAACGAGACCATCGACGGCGACTTTCCCAATCATCACCCCGATCCAACCGTGGCGGAGAACCTGAAGCAGCTTCAGGAGGTGGTGCTGCGCGAGGGCTGCGACCTGGGTATCGCCTTCGACGGCGACGGCGACCGCCTGGGCCTGGTCGACTCCCGGGCCCGCGTCGTCTGGGGCGACCAGATCCTCCTGTTCCTGGCCCGCGACGTCCTGAAGCGCCATCCCGGCGCCACCATTATCGGCGACGTGAAATGCAGCGACACGGTCTTTGAGGCCATCGCCGCCGCGGGGGGGCGGCCGCTGATGTGGAAGACCGGCCATTCGGTGATCAAGGCCAAGATGAAGGAACTCGGGGCGCCCTTCGCCGGCGAGATGGCCGCCCACTTCGTCTTCGCCGACGGCTTCGACGGCTACGACGATGGGCTCTACGCCGCCGTGCGGGTGCTGTCGATCCTGCAGTCGGGGGAGGAGACCTTGGCGGAGTTCCGCGATTCCTTGCCGCCGCTGGTCAACACGCCGGAGCTGCGCGTGCCCTGTCCGGACGCCCGCAAGCAGGCGGTGGTGGCCGAGGTCAAGGCGCGCGTCCGTGCCAGAGGGGCCGAGGTGATCGACATCGACGGCGTCAGGGTCCGCGAGGGCGGCGGATGGTGGCTGCTGCGCGCCTCCAATACCGAGGATGCCCTGACGCTGCGCTGCGAGGCGCCCGACGCCCCCCGTCTCAAGGCGCTGACCGACCGCTTGGCCGAGGAGCTGCGGATCAGGGGCTTGGAGCCGCCGGCGTTCTGAGGCCTGCGTTCAGAGAAAGCTTTCGGGAAGGAGGGTCGGCTCGACCATTGCGGTCCGACCGGCCCGATACGAACACGCTGCTTCGAAGGTTTTAGTTCGACCCCTGCGCCATCGGCTGGATCACCACGCAGTTCATCTCCGCGGCGATCAGCTCCTGGCAGGCGTTGCGGGCCTGCCGCTCGTAGAGCCCGGTCAACTGTGAGCGGTAGAGCGTGCCGGTGGAGGCCGAGTCGATCCGCTCGATCGCCACCTTGGCATCCTGCAGGGCGTTCGGCGCGGCGGCCATGGCTGCCTTGGCGCTGTCGTGGGCCGAACGGAAGCGGCTGAAAGCGCCGACCTGCACGGTCCAGTCGCTGGTCACCAGCTCGCCTGCCTCCGCCGGCATGTCGCCGGCATCGGTGGTGGCGATCTGGGAGCTGGCGGCAACCGGCTTGGCCGGCTGCTTGCGGGTCAGTTCCGGCGTCGCCTGCTGCGGCTCCGCCGCGGCCACGATCGTCGGCGGGGCCGGGTTCTGGAAGGGGTTGCGCCCCGGCACCCTGGGGATCGTCTTCACGCCCATGGAAGCCATCTTGGTGAAGCCGCGGTCGAGCAGCTTGACCATGTGGCGGTCGCGCGAGCGCGATGTCTTGCCGCCGAAGACCACGGCGATGACCCGGCGCCCGTCGCGCTCGACCGAGCTGACCAGGTTGAACCCGGAGGCCCGGGTGTAGCCGGTCTTGATGCCGTCGGTGCCGGAGTAGTTCTTCAGCAGCTTGTTGTGATTGCGGTAGGTGCGGCCGTTGTAGGTAAAGTGGCGCGTCGAGAAGTAGTGGTAGTACTGCGGGAAGTCGTCCATCAAGGCCTTGGCCAGGCGCACCATGTCGCGCGCCGTGCTCTTCTGTCCGCGGTTGGGCAGTCCGGAGGCGTTTCGGAAGGTGGTGCGGCTCATGCCGATCTTCCGGGCTCTCTCCGTCATATTCTTGGCGAAGGTGGTCTCCTTGCCGGCCAGCGCCTCGGCCACCACCACGGCGACGTCGTTGGCCGATTTGGTGGTCAGCGCCAGAATGGCGTCCTCGACGCTGATGGTCTGGCCGCGCTTCAGCCCCAGTTTGGACGGAGGCATGCCGCTGGCCCGCTTGGACACCGGGAGCCGCTGATCCAGCTTCAGGGAGCCGTTCTCCAGCGCCTCGAAGACCATGTAGAGGGTCATCATCTTGGTGAGCGAGGCCGGGTAGTTGCGCGTGTCCGCGTTCACCGCGTGCAGAACCTGCCCGGTGTCGGCATCCACCACGATCGACGCGTAGCGCGCCGCCGCCTCAGAGGGCGCCAGCGTCGTCCATCCCGCTACGGTCGAAAGAGTGAAGAACAGCAGCGCGATCTTTCGGAACATCGGAACTCGCTTTGCAGTCGATTGGTCGGTCGGCGGCGCGGTGTGAAACGTTATCCGGATTTCACTAAAATGATTTTGGCAATCCCCCGAAAACCTTATCGATTCTAAGGCATTGCGTGATTCTCTGTCCAGTGTAATGGGGCAGCGATTACAATGTAGTTAAAATATCTTCAATTCAGGGCATTACGGGGGCATCGTGGCAGGCGTTAGCCCGCCGCTAACCACGATTGCCGGGTGGCCCCACGCATTGGCGGCAATCGGCTGCGGCGCCTCCTGCCGCCTGGCGGGAGGATCATCGCTGGGCGGCGGCCGATCGAAAGAGAGCGAGAGACGTGAAATTCAGAGTTGTCCGTGGCGCCGCCGGCGCTCTGGCCTTATTTCTCGGCGTTCTGCCGGCCGCCTGCACCTACCAGGGCGGCATCGACGACCCGGTGACGCTCAAGGCCACCTGGTTCAGCTACCTGAACGGCGACGATATCCGCGCGAGCTGCGCCGAAGGCAGCGGACTGCGCTATCGCCTGGTCTATAACTCCGACTACAACGAACAGATCCGCAGCTACGAGGTGGCCGACCAGGGCGCCCAGGGAGCGTCGCTGATCACCCGCGTGCAAGGGCCGAGCGGCCTGCGCCTCAGCCAGTTTCGCCTCTCGGACCCCCTGGCCTGGGCGCGCTGGACCAAGAGCGTGACGCCTTTGAGCCGGGAGCAGGTCGAGCGCCTGGACGCGGCGCTGCAGGCAAGCGGGGCCTTCGGGCCCGCGCCCAGCGGGCTGCAAATGTTTTCCAAGGAGACCTACTGGGTATCCAGTCTTTGCCGTGGCGGGCAGTTTTTCTTCAACGCCTGGCGCTTTCCCTCCGAACGCTACGAGGCGGTGACCTTCGACGAACTGCTGTTCTCCCTTGACCGGACCGGCCTGGCGGTGCGCGCGCCGGTCGCCGTGCCCTCCACCGAGGCGGCCAAGGCCAACGTGCCGCGGGTCCGCCACAGCACCGACGAGACAGGCAGCTTCTTCAACGTGAAGGTCGGCGAGAACGGCTTGGTCGGCCAGCAGGGCTCGTAGCGTTGCCGGCGAGGTTCGGCGCAGGTCAGCTCTTGTCTTCGGAAACGACGGTCAGGTGGGCCGTGTTGGCGCCGGGCCGCAGTTCGTTCGCCCAGGGCCCGTCCGGCATATCGACGGCCAGCTTCTTGATGTGCTCGTTCCACCAGATGCGCTGGTCGCGCAGGTCGTCATAGTCGTAGTGAGCCTTGCGCCAGCGCGCCTCGGTGCCGCTGAAGGTGGCCAGGTCGATGGGAAAGCCAACGTCGGCGGAGGAGAAGCGCGAGGAATCGAACGACAGATAGGCGAGCTTCAAGGCGGTGGCCATGGCCGTGTCGTAGGTCAGCGCCCGGTCCAGGATCGGCTTGCCGTAGGCGGTGGCGCCGATCGAAAGATAGGGCGTGCGATGGTCGACCTCGATCCAATTTCCCTCCGGATAGACCAGGAAAATGCTGGGTTCGCCGTCGTCGGGCAGCGCCCCCGCCATCAGGGTGTGCAGGTTGAAGGCCAGATCGGAGCCTTCCAACTGCTCGCGGTCTTCCTTGGCCACCTGGCGCAGGCAGCGGCAGTAGGCGGTCACTGCATCCAGCAGGGTGGCGAAGCCGCTGGGGTGGCTCTTGCGCATGTCGCGCTCGAGATAGGCCAGGGTCTTGTCGCGCAAGGAGCGCAGGCCCGACGTCATGACCGCGAACTGGGCGTTGCCGCTGCCGAGCATGGTCAATTTCTGGGCGTTGGTGACCTGATTGCCGCTGGTGATGCGTCCGTCGGCCAGACAGACAAGTCCTTCGTTGATCTTGATACCCAGGCAATAGGTCATGCGGTGTCCACGGTGAATCTGACGAGGTCGGGGGGGGGCGAACTGCGCAGCGATACTGGCAGAGCCCCGGAGGGCCAGCAAGAGCGCCGTGCACCTGCCGCGAAGGCGCCGGCCGGAGGGGCGGCGGGGCCGCGCGAACGGCGCATTGCCGCGCCCTCTCGCTTATGTTGCGGTGCACAAAAATCCCTTGACTTGGGCGCCGGGAATAATGCATCGTGACTATATGTTGCATCGCAACAAAAAGCGGATGGCCTCAGCAGGCAGCGCGTCGTGCCTCCGCTGGCGGCCGCCGGAAGCGGCGCCGCCCCGGCAAGCGTCAGCTTGGGTGTTTTACCTCCCCCGTTCACCAGCGAGACCAGACCAGGAGATATCTCCGATGGCCACCAAGAAGACCCCTACCAAGACCGCCAAGGCAGCCGGGAAGGCCCCTGCAGCCAAAGCCCCCGCGCCCAAAGCCCCCGCAGCCAAAGCGGCTGCGGCCAAATCGAACGCGGGCAAGCCCGCCGCGGCAGCGACGCCGCGGCTTCAGGACACCCTTGAGCCCCTCGGCGTGGAAACCATGGAAGCCGTCGTCAAGGCCGGCACCCAGGCCGCCGGCAAGAGCTACGAGCAGACCGTCGCCTTGTTCCAGGAGCAGGTGGAAAAAGCCTCCGGCAGCGTGTTCCAGGGCTATGACGAAGTCGCCGCCCTGGGTAAGGACAATATCGATGCCTACATGCAGTCCAGCACCCTCTTCGCCAAGGGCGTGGAGGCCATGGGCAAGGAACTGATGAGCTTTGCCCAGACCAGCGTCGACATCGGGGTGGCCAATGCCCAGGCCTTGTTCGGCGCCAAGACCGTGCGCGAGCTGATCGACCTGCAGTCCGATATGTCGCGCAGCGGCTTGGACTCTTTGGTGGCCGAAAGCGCCAAGCTGACCGAGCTGTCGATGACGCTGGCGAACGAGACCCTCGAGCCGATCCAGGCGCGCCTGAATGCCAATGTCGAAAAGCTGTTGAAGCCGCTGGCCGCGTGAGCCGGCTGCCCCGGCGGAGCGGCTTGGGAGCCCCCGCTGGCGTCAAAATCCGATGGAGAAAGGGCTGGCGCAATCGCGCCGGCCTTTTTTTTCGTTACGGCCTCCGCGGAGAATAGGATCAAGTACCTATGTCGTAAGTGCCTCTTCGGCACGGCGCGTCCTCATGGCATATTGTTGATATCCTTGGCCGCATCCGATTCCGGATGCGGCGGTTCGGTACCGCCGAGGCCCGGCAAAGAGAGCGACGCAGCCAGTGCCGGCGGGCCGGGAGTGCATTTCGCGGTCAATTTCTGCGGGGTCTTTTACGGTCGTGAAATCATCCAATATGATTGTAGGAGCAGGGGCCGTCGTGGCCCGTTCCCCCGGCAGCCGGACGCCCGGGCCGGGGCCAGCGTTCAAAGGTTATGTATCAGGTTCAGTGCAGTACAATGAGTGACGACAAGCAGAACGACGGCGGCACATCGACAGGCATCATCGTCAAGACGAAGCCGAAGACGAAAAAGCCGTCGATGTACAAGGTTCTGATGTTGAACGATGACTACACTCCGATGGAGTTCGTCGTTCATGTGCTTGAGCAGTTCTTCAGCAAGAATCGCGAGGAAGCCACCCGCATCATGCTGCACGTCCACCAGCGTGGCGTGGGCGTCTGCGGGGTCTTTACCTACGAGGTTGCCGAGACCAAGGTCACACAAGTCATTGACTATGCCCGGCAGCACCAGCACCCTCTTCAATGCACCCTAGAGAAGGAATAGAGCCCGGATGCTATCGGCCAACTTAGAGCAGACGCTTCACCGTGCCCTGGCGGGTGCCAACGAACGGCGCCACGAATACGCGACGCTTGAACATCTGCTCCTGGCGCTGGTCGACGACCCCGACGCCATGTCCGTGCTGCGGGCCTGCTCGGTGGATCTGGAGCGCCTGCGCGCCGACATCCTGGACTACATCGACAACGAGCTGTCCAGCCTGATCACCGCCCAGTTGGGCGACGCCAAACCGACCGCCGGCTTCCAGCGGGTGTTGCAGCGCGCCGCCATCCACGTACAGTCCTCGGGCCGCGAGGAAGTGACCGGCGCCAACGTGCTGGTCGCCATGTTCTCGGAACGCGAGAGCCACGCCGTCTATTACCTGCAGGAGCAGGAAATGACGCGCCTCGACGCGGTGAACTACATCTCCCACGGCATCGCCAAGGCCAAGGGGCACGAGGAGAGCCGTACCGTCGAAGGCGCCGACGAGGAGGCCGATGCCGAGAAGGTGGTGCGCAAGGGCCGCGAGGCGCTGGACGCCTACTGCGTCGACCTGAACCGCAAGGCGCGCGACGGCCGCATCGACCCGCTGATCGGCCGTGCCGACGAGATCGACCGCACCATCCAGGTGCTCTGCCGGCGCACCAAGAACAACCCGCTCTACGTGGGAGATCCGGGCGTCGGCAAGACCGCCATCGCCGAGGGCCTGGCCCGGCGTATCGTCGACGGCGACGTGCCGGCAGTGCTGAACGACGCCACCATCTTCGCGCTCGACATGGGCGCGCTGCTGGCCGGCACCCGTTACCGCGGCGATTTCGAGGAGCGCCTGAAGGCCGTGGTCTCGGAGATCGAGGCCCAGGAAAACGCCATTCTCTTCATCGACGAGATTCACACGGTGATCGGCGCCGGCGCCACCTCGGGCGGGGCCATGGATGCCTCCAACCTGCTGAAGCCGGCGCTGCAGAGCGGCCTGCTGCGCTGCATCGGCTCGACCACCTACAAGGAATACCGCAGCTACTTCGAGAAGGACCGCGCGCTGGTGCGCCGCTTCCAGAAGATCGACATCGTCGAGCCTTCCATCGAGGATACGGTGAAGATCCTGCGCGGCTTGAAGCCTTACTACGAGGATCATCACCACGTGCGCTTCACCAACGAGGCGATCCGCACGGCGGTGGAGCTCTCGGCGCGCTACATCGGCGACCGCAAGCTGCCCGACAAGGCCATCGACGTGATTGACGAGGTCGGCGCCTCGCAGATGCTGCTGCCGGAATCAAAGCGCAAGAAGTCGGTCGGCGTGAAGGACGTCGAGGCGGTGGTGGCCAAGATGGCCCGCATCCCCCCGAAAAGCGTCTCCAAGGACGACCGTGCCGCGCTGATGAATCTGGAGCGCGACCTGAAGACCATGGTCTTCGGCCAGGATCAGGCGGTGAGCGCGCTCTCGGCCGCGATCAAGCTGGCCCGTGCCGGGCTGCGCGAGCCCGAAAAGCCGATCGGCAGCTACCTTTTCTCCGGCCCCACCGGCGTCGGCAAGACCGAGGTGGCGCGCCAGTTGGCGCACTCCCTGGGCGTCGAGCTGACCCGCTTCGACATGTCCGAGTACATGGAGCGCCACTCCGTCTCGCGCCTCATCGGCGCGCCGCCGGGCTACGTCGGCTTCGACCAGGGCGGCCTGCTGACCGACGCGGTCGACCAGCATCCGCACTGCGTGCTGCTGCTGGACGAGATCGAAAAGGCCCACCCGGACCTCTTCAACATCCTGTTGCAGGTCATGGACTACGGGAAGATGACCGACCACAACGGCAAGACGGTCGACTTCCGCAACGTCATCCTGATCATGACCACCAACGCGGGGGCCGCCGACATGGCCAAGCCGGTCATCGGCTTTGCCCGCGATGTGCGCACCGGCGACGACACCGAGGCGATCAACAAGCTGTTCACCCCGGAGTTCCGTAACCGCCTGGATGCGATCATCCCCTTCACGCACCTCTCGGAGGAGGTGGTCTCCCGCGTGGTCGACAAGTTCGTCATGCAGCTCGAAGCGCAGCTCGCCGACCGTCAGGTCACCATCGAACTGACCGACGCTGCGCGCGACTGGCTGGCCCAGAAGGGATACGACAAGCAGTTCGGCGCCCGTCCGCTGGCCCGCGTGATCCAGGAGAACATCAAGAAGCCCCTGGCCGAGGAGCTGCTGTTCGGCAAGCTGGCCAAGGGCGGCGTGGTGCGCGTCGACGTCGAGGACGGCCTGCCGACCTTCACCTATCCCGAAGGCGCCGCCCCCAAGGGCAAAGGCAAGGGCGGCCCGAAGAAGGGGCCCAAAGGCGGCGGCAAGCGCAAGAGCGAAGCCGCGCTGGCCGACTGAGGGCTGCCTCCATGGATCTGGCGAGAGCCCGGCACCACCTGGTGCCGGGCTTTTTCTTGTTTCCATCCGCCGGCTAGTGGCTGCATCATCGACATTTGCGGGAAGGTCCCTTTTTTGCCGCAGCCGGGAGTTGGCGGTGAGAGCCGACGGGGGTTGAAGGAGGGGCGGGTTTGCAACCGTGTATAACCGGGTGCTGCCGCGATGTTGAGTTTGACCGCCGGACGTTCAACCTTTCCGGCAGCCAGAGATAAGGGAAACACTGCAAAACGGCTCATAAGGTATGGTTTTTTCAGCACTCCTTAACGCGTCCGGAGTAGTGTCCGGAAAGGTGGGAGTTGCTGTTTACGGCCCTATTTGGCTCGCCTTCCTGGGCAAGCCGTCGGTCCATGAAGGTAGATGCCCGCGCCCATCGTCCCGCTGATCGCCGCATTGCGGCACAGGCGGCGAGTGTCAGACTGGACTTTGCGAGAAATGAAAGCAGCTGGGGCAGCAGGTTGGTTCCGTAGCTTCCGTCAGCGCTGGCGCAGCGGGATCATGGCCGAGCTTGCCATCTTCGCCGTGGTCTTCGTCGTTCTACTGACGATTTTGCTGTCCTTCGACGCCTTCGAGAGCTTCTACGCCTATTCCCGCGATCATGAGAATTGGGAGCTGGATGAGGTGGTCATGGCTCTCTGCAGCATGGGCGTCACCGGCTTCGCGTTCGTGGCGCGGCGCTGGGCGGTGGAGCTGAAGGACAAACGCAAGATCCAGGCGCTTTCGGTCGAATTGGGCGAGGCCCTGGAGGAAGCGAAGAAGGCGGACAAGGCGAAGTCGGCGTTTCTGGCCGGGCTCAGCCACGAATTGCGCACGCCGCTCAATGCCATCAACGGTTATGCGCAGCTTATCGAGTGCGGGATCATCGGTCCGATCGACGCCCGCTACGCCGGTTATGCGACCAACATCCGGGAAAGCGGGGAGCACCTGCTGGCCATGGTCGACGATATCCTGGATGTGACGCGGATCGTCGCCGGCAAGCTGACCCTCGACCTGGAGATGCTGGATCTGCGCGCCTTGTCCCTGGCTTGTCTGAAGCTGCTGGGCCCGCGCGCGGAGAAGGGGAAGATCCGGCTGGTGAGCGACGTTCCCGAGGATTTGCCCCTCGTGGCCGCGGACGGCAAGCGACTGAAACAGATTCTGATCAATCTGGTCGGAAACGCGGTCAAGTTCTCGCCCCCCGAGGCGACCGTGACGCTGCAGGCGCGGCTCGAGGGCGACAACACGGTGATCAAGGTGATCGACGAGGGCGTGGGCATGGCCTCGGAAGATATCGAGCTGGCCCTGCAGCCCTTCAATCAGATCGAGAACAGCCTGGCGCGCAGCCACGAGGGCGTCGGCCTGGGACTGTCCATCGTCAAGTCCCTGGTCGGTCTCCACGGCGGCAGCCTGTTGCTCGCTTCCGCGGTCGGCAAGGGGACGACGGCCACCGTCGTGCTGCCGCGGCATGGCGACTGCGGCCCGGCGGTCGAGACGGCCGAGGCCAGCAGGGTCATGCCGAACGGCTGAGAGCGACAGGCCGTTTCCTGAGTTTCATGTATCGGAAAAGTCGGGTGCCGGGTGCTTGTCCTCCGCCCGCGGCGCGGCCTTCGGTTTCGGCGCGGCGGGCGGGGTGACCGTCATCGATTGCTGCGGCCGCCAATCGTAGGGCCGCGCCTCGAGGTCTGCCTCGACCTCCGCCGGGGCGTCGCGGACCTTCTGCACCAGAATACCGTCGATGCGGTCGTCGCGGGGCAGCCCCGCATCCGCCTGGAAGCGCCTGAGGGCGTCATAGGTCTGCGGCCCGGCCAGGCCGTCGTGCGGGCCGAGGTAATAGTTGCGCTTGGCCAGCTCGCGCTGCAGGTCCAGGACGTGACCCATGACCGGCTGACCGAAGGCATAGGTCTTCGGCTGGGCGAATTTCAGGTGATCGAGCAGACGCTTGCCGGCGACGCCGTCGGCCGGCAGGCCGGCGTCGCGCTGGTAGGCGCGCACCGCCGCGCGGGTCTGCCGTCCGGCGATGCCGTCGACCGGCCCCGGATGGTAGCCGTGGGCCAGCAGCTCCTTCTGGACGCCCCGCACATAGGCGGTTTCAAGCTGGGTCGCCGCTTGAGCGGCCCGGGGGGGCGCCACCGCGCCTGCGACATGAAAAACAAGCAAGGCGGCCAAGGCGCCTTGGAGCCAGCGATTTCGGGTCATTCTACTCCTCCGCGTTCTCTGCGGGATTCTACGAAGACGGCCCCCGGATCATCCCCAGGGCCTGCCGTCAGGGAAGAGGGCACTATTGTTCCAGGTTGAGCACGATTCTCCTTGAGGTAAATTGTCGGCGGACAGGATAAGCGGGAGGCGGTTGCGATTATGCAGAAGCGGATACTCGGCCCCGGCGGGCCCCGGGTCTCGGCCGTCGGGGTCGGTGCCATGTCGTTCACGGATTTCTACGGGCCGACAACCGAAGAAGCCTCCCACGCAGTTCTGACCGCGGCGCTGGACCATGGCATAGATCATATCGATACGGCCAACGTCTACGGCATGGGCCTGTCGGAGAAGGTCATCGGCAGCTTCCTGGCCAAGCAGGGCAGGGCCAGGGAAGGGCTGTTCCGCATCGCCACCAAGGCTTCGATCAAGCGGGATGCCGAGGGGCGGCGCGGCTTCGACAATTCCGCTGCCCATCTGGAGGCGGAGCTGGACGCCAGCCTGAAGAAGCTGGGCGTGGATTGTGTCGACCTCTTCTACGTTCACCGCCGCGACCCGGGTCTCCCCATCGAAGAGGTGGCGGAGACCCTGGCCGGCTTCGTCAAGGCGGGCAAGACGCGCGGTATCGGGTTTTCCGAGATCGCGCCCTCCTCGCTGCGCCGCGCCGCCATGGTGCATCCGGTGACCGCCGTGCAGTCGGAGTACTCACTGTCCACCCGTTCGCCGGAGCTGGGCCTGGTGCAGACCTGCGAGGCCTTGGGCACCAGCCTGGTCGCCTTTTCGCCCGTCGGCCGCGGCCTGCTGACCGACGCGCCGCCGACCGCCGGGAGCGTCGCCGAGTCCGGCTTCCTGAAGGGCAACCCACGCTTCCAGGAGCCCAATTTCTCGGTCAACCTGAAGATCACCGCTGCTTTCCGCGCCCTGGCGGCGGAGATGGGGACCAGCGCCGCCGCGCTCAGCATCGCCTGGCTGCTGCATGTCAGCCCGGCGGTGATCGCCATTCCCGGCACCCGTTCGGTCGGTCACCTGAAGGAACTGGCCGCCGGCGGCGCGCTGGAGCTGTCGCAGGCCGACATGGCCCGCATCGAGGAAACGCTGCCCGTCGGCTGGGCCCACGGCGACCGCTACAACGAGGCGCAGTGGGTCGGACCGGAGCGCTACTGCTGACCGCCTTCACCCTGCCAAGCGCCGAAAAAGAAGGGTGAACGGCAGAGAATGCGGCGTCACGGCGTAGGGCCGTCCTTGAAGGGGCTGTGCTCACTCAGGTAGTCGATCTCGTGCCGGATGGCGTCGCGCTCGCGCGCCAGGAACTCCTCGACGGCGTGGCTGAAGTTGGGGTCGGCGATCCAGTGGGCGCTGTAGGTCGGCCTCGGCAGGTAGCCGCGCTGGATCTTGTGTTCGCCCTGGGCGCCGGCCTCGACCCACTCCAGGCCCTGGGCGATGGCGTAGTCGATGGCCTGGTAGTAGCAGGTCTCGAAGTGCAGGAACTTGAAGCGCTCCAGGCAGCCCCAGTTGCGCCCGTAGAGGGTGTCGCCGGACTTCAGGTTCAGGGCGCCGGCCACCAGTTCGCCCTCGTAGTCGGCCATGACCAGCACCACCTGGTCGGCCAGGCGCTCGCCCAGCAGGTGGAAGAACTCGCGCGTCAGATAGGGCTGGCCCCACTTGCGGTCGGCGGTGGCCATGTAGAACTCGAAGAAGGCGTCCCAATGGCGCGGCTCGATCTCCGCGCCGCTCAAGGGCCGCAGGCGGATGCCGCTCTCCGCCACCTTGCGGCGTTCCTTCTTGATGGCCTTGCGCTTGCGCGAGGCGAGGTCCGCCAGGAAGTCGTCGAAGGTGCCGTAGCCGCGGTTGCGCCAGTGATATTGCACGCCCAGGCGCTGCAGCAGGCCGAAATCGCCCAGGGCGTCGAACTGCGCCTTGGGGGGAAAGGTGATGTGCAGGGAGGAGACCTGGTGACGCCGCGCCAACTCCAGCATGGCCGCGACCAGGCCGGTCATGACCTCTTGCCGGTTGGCGCCGGGGTTGACCAGCAGGCGCGGTCCCGTCGCCGGGGTGAAGGGCACCGAGCACTGCAGCTTCGGATAGTAGCGGCCGCCGGCACGCTCGTAGGCGTCGGCCCAGTTCCAGTCGAAGACGTACTCGCCGTAGGAATGGCTCTTGAGGTAGAGCGGCACGCAGCCCAAGAGACTGTTCCCTGGCCTGCCTGAGGGGTTTTCCAGCACCAGGTGCTGCGGCAGCCAGCCGCTGTCTGCGGTGGCCGAGCCGCTTTGCTCCAGCGCGTCCAGGAAAGCGTGGCTGACGAAAGGATTGCCGCCGGCGCAGGCGTCCCAGTCGGGCGCCGGCACTTCGGCAATCCTGCTCACCGCCTTGACCGCCAGGCTGTCGCTTCCGTCCGGCATCCGGTCCCTTCCGCCCGTCTTCGTTCGCCACCTTAATCTATGAGATGACTCCGATCACGCGCCTGACAAGGGGTATGCCTCAATCGGCCTGCAGGAACCAGGCGTACTCCAGGGGAGAAATCTGGGACTCGAAGCTGTCGAGTTCGGCTTCCTTGCAGGCGGCGTAGGCCCGCAGATAATCGGCGCCCATGTAGTCGGCCAGGCCGCAACCCTCGGTCAGATTTTCGAGCGCGCGGCGCGGCCGGAAGGGCAGCGACTCGTCGTATTCCTCCGCCGCATTGCCGTCCCAGGGCTCGCCCGGGTCGATCTTCCCGGTAATCCCTTTGTGGATGCCGGCCAGCATGGTGGCGAGCACCAAGTAGGGGTTGGCGTCGGCGCCGGCCATGCGGTGTTCGATGCGCCGGGCGTCGCCGCCGCCGGCCGGGATGCGCAGGGCGACCGAGCGGTTCTCGAAACCCCAGCTCCGCTGAGTCGGTACGAAGATGTCCGGCAGGTAGCGCCGGTAGGAATTGATGTTGGGCGCCAGGAAGGCCATGGACTCCGGCATGACCTCCAGCACGCCGCCGATGGCGTGGCGCAGGGTGTCGCTGGCGACAGCTTCGCCGCCGTCGAAAACGTTGCGCCCGTTCTTGTCCAGCAGGCTGACGTGGATGTGCATGCCGTTGCCGGCACGCTCGAGGTAGGGCTTGGCCATGAAGGTGGCCTGGAAGCCGTGCTTCTGCGCCACGCCCTGCACAATGCGCTTGAACAGGACGCAGTCGTCGGCCGCCTGCAGCGGGTCGTCGACATGCTCCAGGTTGATCTCGAACTGCCCGGCGGCGTATTCCGCCGTCATGGCGCCGGTGGGGACCTCCTGGATCTCGCAGGCCTTGGTGATGTCGTCCAGCATGGCGTCGTAGGCATCCAGGGTCTTCATGCCGTAGACCTGGGTGTGGACGTCGCGGCGGCCGGTCGCTGGAGAGAGAGGTGGTTGCGGCTCGCCGCCGGGCAGACGCTCACGGTCGATCAGGTAGAATTCCAGCTCGAAGGCGACCACCGGCTTCAGGCCCAGGTCGTCCAGGCGCTGGACGGTCCGGCGCAGGACGTTGCGGGGCTCGTAGTAGTAGGGTTCGCCGTCGTCGTCGACCAGCGTGACCATGACCTGCGCCAGGGGGCGCTGCGCCCAGGGCACCGGCAGCAGGCTGCCGGGAACGACCTTCGCCTGATAGTCCGGATCGCCATCGGAAAAGCCCTTCCCGTCCGGGTCGTGGCTCTCGCCCATGGTGTCGAGCAGGAAGACCGACCCGGGGATGGCGAAGCCGGAGCGCATCACCTGGCCGAGCTCTGCGATGGGATAGCGTTTGCCGCGGATCACGCCGGAAAGGTCGGGAAGGATGGCGTCGAGAGAGCCGGTATCGGGATAGCGGCTGAGGAATTGTGCCGCCTCGGCGGGCAGCTTGCTGGTTGTGTCTGGCATGATCTCTATTTGGCCCGGCGGCCGTTCGCCCCGTCAAGGGGCGTGGCCGCCGGCCGGTTTCTGTTAGTTGATTTCCACCACGGCCTCGACCTCGACGGCGACGCCGGCGGGCAGGGAGGCGGCGGAGACGGCGGCGCGGGAATGGCGGCCCTTGTCGCCAAAGACCTCCACCATGAAGTCGGAGGCGCCGTTAACCACCTTCGGCTGGTCGTTGAAGTCACCGGTCGAGTTGACGAAACCGGTCAGTTTGACCACCCGCGCCACCCGGTCCAGATCGCCGCCGCAGGCGGCCTTGGCCTGGGCGATGACGTTAATGGCGCAAAGGCGCGCTGCCGCCTGGGCGTCCTCCACCGACATGCTCTCGCCCAGCTTGCCCTGGTACTGGAACTTGCCGTCCTTGATGGGAACCTGCCCGGAGATGAAAACCAGGTTTCCGGTCTGCACATAGCCGACGTAGTTGGCGACCGGGGCGGCGGCCTCCGGCACATCGATCCCCAGTTCGGCGAGCCGGGCGTCCACTTCTCCTGCCATAGGGCGGATCCTCCATCAAACATGTATGGTCTGGTTGTAAAAGCGCCGGGAGCATAGCTCCCGGCGCCAAGGGGCTACAAGCCCGCCGAGGACCTCTTCTCGCCGGTCTGCGCCGGGACCACGGGAAGGGTTGATCGGCGGGAGGGGTGATCGGCGCCGACCACAGCTCCCAGTTTCCATTGCGCTGCGGCATGGTCGCGGGAGGCGAAGGAGACCCCAAGAATCGTCCCGCGGCTGACAGGAAAGGAAGAAGTTCCCGAAAAAGCATTCTATACTGTGCGCTACGTAAGCGCCCTGAGCAGGGATTTCGGACAGGCCCGAAGAACAGGGAGAGCGCCGGCGCCACGCAGAATGGCGCGGCCTTGTTCGTAACGCCGGAGGCATTGACCGGCGGGGCCGTTGGGGGGGGAGCGGGCATGAAGCTGCGATACCTTCTGTTGATGCTGTTCGGTCTGGTGACCGTGGTCCCGCTCGTGTTGTTCTGGGCCTGGCCCCACGCCCAATCGATGTCCAGCGAACTGGAAGACGTTCGTGACCGCCACCTGCTGATCGCGCAGACTCTGGGGCTTTCCCTGGCGAACTACCATCGCGACGCGGTGGCCACCTTCCGTCTTGTGACCAGCAACCTGGGCGCACACGGTCATCTGGACGGCGCGGAACCCCTGCTGCAGGATCTCAATTTTCGCAATATCTGCGCGTTCGATCCCGGTGACCGGCGGATTGCACTGCGCATCGACAGCTTCGATAACCGCTGCCCGGAGAGGCTGTCCCCCGAGACCTTCGAGTTTTTTCGCTCCCTCGTTCCGGCCGAGGGGGCCGCCATGAGCCCGGTAACGATGGGTCCCGACGGATCGCCGACCATCTACCTTGCGATGGAGCATGACGGCAGGCTGGTGGTGGGTGCGCTCTACACGGACCTCTTTGTCGGACTGGCGCAGAGCATCGTCTTCGGCCGGCAGGGACACGCCGTGATCGTCGACCAGACCGGGCGGGTGCTGGCGCATCCTCACGGCGCGTGGCGCGATGAGATGCACGACCTTTCCGGTGTGGCGCCGGTGCAGGCCGTCCTGCATGGCGAGGCCGGCGTCGCGATCTTCGACGAACCGCTGATGAATACGGAGATGGTGGCGGCGTACACGAGGGTCGAGGGGATCGGCTGGGGCGTTCTGGTGACGCAGCCGATCGATGAATTGCGCGACCGGGCGGAGCAGGTCAGCCGGTCGGCCTTGATCGTCGTCGCCATCGGCGTGGGGGTCGCATTGCTCATCGGAGTGCTGGTGGCTTACTACATGACGCGGCCCCTGCGTGCGGTTTCCCAGGCCGCCCGGCGCATGGCCGCCGGCAATGCCGAGGCGCGCACGCCGGTGAGTGAGGGCGCGTTGGTGCCGGAGGAGGTGCGCGACCTGCAAACCTCTTTCAACGTCATGGCCGAGGCGATGGAGCGCTCCAAGCGGGACGAGCACGAGGCGCGGCTGCGTGCAGAGGAGGCCAACCGCTCAAAATCCGCCTTTCTGGCGAACATGAGCCATGAGCTGCGCACGCCATTGAACGCCATCCTCGGCTTCTCCGAGGTGATCCTGGCGGAGACCTTCGGCAAGATCGGCTCGGCGCGCTATCAGGAATACCTGCAGGATATTCGCGTGTCGGCGCGTCACCTGCTTTCGCTCATCAACGATCTGCTGGATATCTCGCGCATCGAAGCCGGCGCCGTGGAGCTCAACGAAAACTGGTTCCCGGTGGTCGACGCGCTGGACGAGAGTGCCGCCATGTTCCGCGAGAACTGCGCCAACTGCGGGCTGGATCTCGCGGTCGAAAGCGAGGCCGCCGGACACGTCATCCTGGCCGACGGCCGGGCTCTGCGCCAGATCCTCATCAATCTGCTGTCCAACGCGGTGCGGCATACGCCGGCGGGCGGGCGTATCGTCGTCGGCGCCCGGCCGGTAGCCGATGGGGCGCTCGATATCTTCGTCGCCGATACCGGGATGGGCATCCCCGCGTGCGACTTGGAGCGCGTCCTGCATCCTTTCGAGCAGGTGGCGGGTGACAGGACGTTGCTGCAGGAGGGCACCGGCCTGGGCCTTTCCATCGTCAATCAGCTCGTCGACTTGCACGGCGGCAGGCTGAAGCTGGAGAGCGAAGTCGGCAGAGGGACCACGGTCACCTTCACCCTGCCGCCGGAGCGGGTGCGAAGGGAGCGCTCCACGAAGGCCGAAGCGCGCACCGGCTAGCTCTCCGCCGGGCCATCCCACAAGGCGCCTACTGCGGTTGTACCGCAAGAACCCGCATTCCCGCAGTGACATTTATGGCGATGGACTGTCACTTGGCGCCAAGTGATAATCGGCCCAGACACTGCTAACGGTTCGGGCAGCCGTTTCCGGGCGGGGTGGACGCTGAGAAGGTGAGTGCGCATGCAATTCATTGATTGGCCGGCCCTGCAGATTGCTGTCGTCCTGCTGCTCGTCGTCTTGGTTTTTTTCGGCTTTGTGCGCGAGCGGATGCCGCCTGACATCGTTGCGCTCTGCGCGGTCGGCGTGCTGTTAGTCACCGGAATTCTCTCTACCGCCGATGTGCTGAGTGTGTTCAGCAATCCGGCGCCCTTTACCATTGCCGCGATGTTCGTCCTCAGCGCCGCGCTGGAGCGGACCGGCGTGATCGATAGCCTCGGCCGCGCCGTCGGCCGCGCTGGCGGGCGTACGCCTCTGTTGTCGACGGTCGTGCTCCTCGGCAGCGTGATGCTCCTATCTGCCTTCATCAACAATACTCCGGTAGTGGTGATCCTGACGCCGGTCGTCATCGGCCTCGCGCAAGCAATGGGCATACGCCCCTCCAAGCTGCTGATCCCCTTGTCCTTCGCCAGCATCTTCGGTGGCTCTACAACGCTTATCGGGACATCGACCAACCTTCTGGTCGACGGTGTCGCCCAGGAGCATGGCATGGCGCCCTTCGGGATGTTTGAAATCACGGCAGCCGGTCTCATCATGGGCTTTGTCGGCATTGTCTATCTGGTGTCGGTCGGCCGCTGGCTGTTACCCGATCGGGAA
The DNA here is from genome assembly GCF_039839785.1 of Pelagibius sp. CAU 1746. Classification (NCBI taxonomy): domain Bacteria; kingdom Pseudomonadati; phylum Pseudomonadota; class Alphaproteobacteria; order Rhodospirillales; family Rhodovibrionaceae; genus Pelagibius; species Pelagibius sp. CAU 1746. The sequence goes on along the minus strand of NZ_JBDOQT010000002.1, from coordinate 263,786 downwards.
ATCCTGTCCGATATCCTGCCGCGTTCCGAGGACCGGCATTTTCTGGCAGACGTCCTGGTGCCGCTCGATTCCCCTCTCGTTGGCAAACACTTGAAGGACGCCGGCTTTTCAGAGGCGCGGGGCTTGCGCGTCGTTGATTTGATTCGCGACGAGCGCTCTCTCGGAATGGCCATGGCCGAAGCCCTGCTGCAACCAGGCGACCGCGTGGTTGTCCGCAGCAAGGTCGGGGACATGCTGGGGCTTCGAGAGGCGGGCGACGTCGCCTTCGGGCGCAAGGAAGTGCACGCCATCGAGCCGATCGGTGCGCGGGAGACCGTCATTATGGAAGGCGTGGTGGGCCCGCAGTCGCGTTTTCTCGGCCGCCGGGTCGCAGACCTAAATCTGCGGCGCCTCTATGGCGCTTACATTCTCGCCATCCACCGGCGTGGCGAGGGCCTGCCCGGCAGCTTCGACAATGTGCGGCTGCGCATGGGCGACACGTTGCTGCTCGAGGGGTCGGCAGACAGCATGAAACGCCTCTTCGACTACAAGGAGCTGGTCAACCTGACCCAGCCCACGGGCCGCCCGCTGAGGCGGGATAAAGCGCCCATTGCGATTTTGGCCGTCTTGCTGGTCATGGGGCTCTCGGCTTTCGAGTTTCTTCCCATTGCTGCCCTGGCGCTTCTTGCGGCCACGGGTGTCGTTGCCCTGCGATGCCTCGATGCCGAGGAAGCCTATGCCTCCGTACGCTGGAACATTCTGATGCTGATCTTCGGCATGTTGGCCATCGGCCTCGCCATGGAGAAGACAGGCGCCGCCCTGACGATCGTACAGAGCCTCGCAATCGTCGCAGGGATGCTGGGGCCGCTGGCGGTCCTTTCGGCAGTTTACCTGATCACCTCGATCCTGACCGAGATCATGAGCAACAATGCGGCTGCGATCCTATTGACCCCCATCGCGGCGGGCATTGCCGTGCAACTGGGTGTCGATCCGCGTCCCTTCGTCGTCGCCGTCATGTTCGCCGCCAGTGCTTCCTTCGCCACGCCGATCGGCTACCAGACCAACACCTTCGTATACAGCGCGGGCGGCTATCGTTTCGCCGATTTCGTCAAAGTCGGCCTGCCCCTGAACGTCATCCTCTGGGCGGTCGCGACGATGATCATTCCGATTTTCTGGCCGGTGTCGTAAGCGGGACCGGGGCCGAGCCGGCAAAAAGAAGGGGGTGCGCCGCCGCCGCGGGGCACCCCTTCAAGTTCACAGGGAGAACTCAGACGTGAGTCATACAGGTAGGAGGCTCTACGTGAGTTACTGTCCTGCTACTCCTCATGAGCAGCCGCTGGTGCTGCCGCAGGTTGCGCACTTGAGGCACGTGCCATTGCGCACCAGCGTAAAGTTACCGCACTCCGCGCAGGAGTCGCCCTCGTAGCCTTTCATGCGGGCTTCGCGGACGCGCTCCAGACGCGTGTCGACCTCGCGGACGACCGTGGTCTCGACGGCAACGGCTTCGGCGGTGCCTGCGGAGCCGACGAGCTCTTGGGTGACGCTGCCGGCGGTCACGGTGGTCGTCTGGGTCGCCCCAGCAGACATACCCGTGGTTCCGTTGGCAGCGCCGCCGTTCACGACCAGGAGCTGATTGCGCACGAAGCCTTTGGAGGCGTAGCGGCGGACGGTTTCCACCGCGTCTTGCGGCAAATCTCCCTGGCCGTCGCCGGTGCCCAGGCTGTCCGGCATGATATCCGCCGGTTCCACGTGGGCCAGGTCGTTACGGCCGAGGTAGGAGATCGCAAGCTCCCGGAAAATGTAATCGAGCACGGAGGTGGCCATCTTGATGGTGTCGTTGCCGTCCACCATGCCCGAGGGTTCGAAACGCGTGAAGGTGAAAGCCTCCACGTACTCTTCCAGCGGCACGCCGTACTGCAAGCCGATGGAAATGGCGATGGCGAAGTTATTCATCAGGCTGCGGAAGGCGGCGCCTTCCTTGTGCATGTCGATGAAGATTTCGCCGACCTTGCCGTCTTCGTATTCGCCGGTACGGAGATAGACCTTGTGACCGCCGACCACGGCCTTTTGGGTATAGCCCTTGCGCCGCTGCGGCAGGCGGTCCCGCTCGCGGCTGCGTTCCACCACCCGCTCGATGATGCGCTCGGCGACGATTTGGGCGCGCTCCGGCTGGCTGGCCGCGGCGACCTTCTCCGCCAGGGTCTCATCCTCCTCGTCGTCGATGGAGTCGAGGATGCTGGAGGTCAGCGGCTGCGAGAGCTTGGAGCCGTCGCGGTACAGCGCGTTGGCCTTGAGGCCCAGGCGCCAGGACAGCATGTAGGCCTCCTTGCAGTCCTCGACTGTGGCGTCGTTGGGCATGTTGATGGTCTTGGAGATGGCGCCGGAGATGAAGGGCTGGGCCGCCGCCATCATACGAATGTGGCTCTCCACCGAGAGGTAGCGCTTGCCGTGGCGCCCGCAGGCATTGGCGCAGTCGAAGACCGGCAGGTGCGCCTCCTTCAGACCGGGCGCTCCCTCCAGAGTCATGGCGCCGCAGCAGTAGCTGTTGGCCTGATCGACCTCCTCCTTGGTGAAGCCCAGGGCGCTCAGCATGTCGAAGGAGACGTCCTCCAGCTCGGCCCGGGTGAAGCCCAGGGCTTTGGTGCAGAAGTCCTCGCCCAGGGTCCACTTGTTGAAGGCGAACTTGACATCGAAGGCGCTGGCCAGGCCCGCTTCCAGGGCCTGCAGGGCGGCTTCGGTGAAGCCCTTGGCCTTCAGGCGATCGTGGTTGATGCCGGGGGCGTCCAGCAGGGTGCCGTGGCCCACCGCGTGACGGATGATGGTTTCGATCTCGCCTTCGCCGTAGCCCAGGGTGCGCAGCGCCTCGGGCACCGTGCGGTTGATGATCTTGAAATAGCCGCCGCCGGCCAGCTTCTTGAACTTCACGATGGCGAAGTCCGGCTCGATGCCGGTGGTGTCGCAATCCATCACCAGGCCGATGGTGCCGGTCGGGGCGATGACCGTTGCTTGGGCGTTGCGGTAACCATACTTCTCGCCCAGCTTCAGCGCCTTGTCCCAGGCGTTCTTGGCCGCTTTGATCAGGGCCTTGTCCGGGCAGCCGCGGGGCTCCAGCGGCAGCGGCGTGATGGAGAGGTCGTCGTAGTTGGCGCGATGGCCATAGGCGGCGTGGCGGTGGTTGCGGATGACGCGCAGCATATGCTCCGCGTTGTCCTGGTAGCGGGGGAAGGGACCCAACTCCTCGGCCATCTCCGCCGAGGTGGCGTAGGAGACGCCGGTCATGATCGCGGTCAGCGCCGCGGCCAGGGTGCGGCCCTCCTCGGAGTCGTAGGGGACGCCGGAGGCCATGAGCAGGCCGCCCAGGTTGGCGTAGCCCAGGCCCAGGGTGCGGAAGTCGTAAGACCGCTGGGCGATCTCCGCCGAGGGGAACTGCGCCATCAGCACCGCGATTTCCAGGGTCAGGGTCCACAGCCGCACCGCGTGCTCGTAGGCCTCGACGTCGAAGGGATCGTCGCCGCGGCGGAAGGCCATGAGGTTCAACGAGGCCAGATTGCAGGCCGTGTCGTCGAGGAACATGTACTCCGAGCAGGGGTTGGAGCCATTGATGCGCCCGGAGGCTGGGCAGGTGTGCCACTCGTTGATGGTGGTGTCGTACTGCATGCCCGGATCGGCGCAGGCCCAGGCGGCGTAGGAGATCTGATCCCACAGCTCGCGGGCCCCGACCTTCTTGTGCAGCTTGCCGTCGGTGCGCCGGATCAGGCTCCAGTCCTCGTCGTTCAGCACCGCTTCGATGAAGCTGTTGGGCACGCGCACGGAGTTATTGGAGTTCTGGCCGGAAACCGTCAGGTAGGCGTCGGAATCCCAGTCCGTGTCGTAGGTCTTGAAGTCGATGGAGGTGTAGCCCTGCTTGGCGAACTGCACCACGCGGGCGATGTAGTTCTCCGGCACCAGGGCGGCGCGGGCCGCCTTCATGGCCGCCTTCAGCGCGAAGTTCTTCTTCGGGTCGAAAGCGTCGGTCTGCTCGCTGTCCTCGACGGCTTTGAACTCGTGGCAAGCGCGCATGATGGTGTTGAGGTGCTTGTCGCAGGTCTTGGAGCCGGTGACCAGGGCCGCGACCTTCTGCTCCTCGTGGACCTTCCAGTTGATGTAGTCCTCGATGTCCGGATGGTCGAGGTCGACGGTGACCATCTTGGCGGCGCGGCGCGTGGTGCCGCCGGACTTGATGGCGCCGGCGGCGCGGTCGCCGATCTTGAGGAAGGACATGAGGCCGGAGGAGCGGCCGCCGCCGGACAGCGACTCGCCCGCTCCGCGCAGGGAGGAGAAGTTGGTGCCGGTGCCCGATCCGTACTTGAAGAGGCGCGCCTCGCGGACCCAGAGGTCCATGATGCCGTTCTCGTTCACCAGGTCGTCGCCGACCGACTGAATGAAGCAGGCATGGGGCTGCGGGTGCTCATAGGCGCTGGCGGCGCGGGTCAGTTCGCCGGTGGAGAAGTCGACGTAGTGGTGGCCCTGGCTGGGGCCGTCGATGCCGTAGGCCCAGTGCAGGCCCGTGTTGAACCACTGCGGCGAGTTCGGCGCGGCCATCTGTTTGGCCAGCATGTAGCGCATCTCGTCGTAGTAGGCGCGGGCGTCCTCCTCGGCGTCGAAGTAGCCGCCCTTCCAGCCCCAGTAGGTCCAGGTGCCGGCCATGCGGTGGAAGACCTGCTTGGCCGAGGCTTCGCCGATGAAGCGCTCGTCCTCGGCGATGTCGGTCATGGCCTCGTGGTCGGGCGTGCTGCGCCACAGCCAGGACGGCACGTTGTCCTCGGGCACGCGCTTGGACTTCAGCGGAATGCCGCGCTTGCGGAAGTACTTCTGAGCCAGGATGTCGCAAGCCACCTGCGACCAGGAGTTGGGGACCTCGATGTCCTCGGCACGGAACACCAGAGAGCCGTCCGGATTGCGAATCTCGCTCGACGTCCGGCGAAATTCGATCTTGTCGTAGACGTCGGTGCCAGCTTCCGTAAAGCGACGCGCAACCCGCATGCGGTAATCTCCAATCTCTCTACTGTCTGTTAACCTTGCAGCGCGTCACAGATGATGGGACAGAAGCCCTAAATCGTCCTTCTTGGACCCTGGCTTGATCCTGTCCGCTGCCCCGGAATCCCCCGCAAATCCTCGCGATTTGCTGCATCTTGTGACGCGATGTCATTAAAGCACAACATATGCTCCAGGTCACCACATTTTGAGTTAAGAACTGGTTAAAACGCCATGACTGGGGGGCTTGCAAATCCCGGAAGCGCCGGATGCCGCCGCTTCCGGCTGGTGTCCCAGCACGAGAAATTTTTTTCGGCTCCCGAGGCCGGAAGGGCGACGGCGCCGGCGGTGGCCGACGGCGGAGCCGGGCGGCGGCCGAAAGCGTGGGCAGGGAGGTTGTCTGCCGCTATAGTTGCGCGCGATTTGAAGTGCCTGTGAAACACGTTATGGGGGGAATCACCCGATGAGCGGAGTGACCGTCGTGCTTCTCGTGATCATCGGCCTACCGGTCCTGGCGGGTGTGATCGGGGTGCTGCTGTACAACAGGCTGGTGGCCCTGAAGAACCAGGTCGAGGCGGCCTGGTCGCAGATCGACGTGCAGCTGCGCCGCCGCACCGACCTGATCCCCAATCTGGTGGAGGTGGTGAAGGACTACATGGCCTATGAGCAGGAAACCCTGACCAAGGTGGTCGAGGCGCGCAACCAGGCGGTGGCGGCGCGCGAGCAGGGCCGCGAGGCGACCATCGCGGCGGAGGGCATGCTGACCCAAGCCCTGGGGCGCCTCTTTGCCCTGTCGGAGAACTATCCGGAGCTGCGCTCCAACCAGAACGCCGCCAGCCTGCAGGAAGAGCTCTCGGCGACGGAGAACAAGATCGCCTTCGCCCGCCAGCACTACAACGACTCGGCGATGAGCCTCAACACGGCAACCGAGACTTTTCCTTCCAACCTCATCGCCAGCCGCTTCGGTTTTACCAAGTCGGTCTACTTCGAGGTGCCGGAGGAGGCGCGCGAGCCCGTGAAGGTCGACCTCCGCTAAAGCCATGGCAAGGCGCACGCCCTGGGGGCCGGCGCCATCCGGCCCCGAGTCGTCCGGCCCCGAGTCGTCCGGCCCGCTGCCCTCGGGGCAGGCGCCATCGGGGCTGGCGCGGACCGACTTCCATGCCGCCATCCGGCGCAACGCCTGGAATACCTTCTGGCTCTGCCTGGTTCTGGTGCTGGTCGGGGTGGCCCTGGGCTACGTCTTCGGCTGGGTCTTCGAGGTCTTCTTTCTGGCGCCGCCGGAGGGCGGCCTCACCCTCGATCCCCTTGCCGTCAGCGCGGGCGGCCTGCGCGGCGCCGCCATCATGGCGGCGGCCAGCGCTCTGGCCGTCATCGTCGCCCTGACCCGCGGCGACCGCATCGTGCTGGGCCTCGCCGGCGCGCGCGAGGTGACGCCGGAAGAAGAGCCGCGGCTGCACAACGTCGCCGAGGAAATGGCGCTGGCCGCCGGCCTGCCCAAGCCTCGCGTCTTCGTCATCGAGACCCCGGCGCTCAACGCCTTCGCCACCGGCCGGAAGCCGGAGAAGGCGGCCATTGCCGTGACCCGCGGTTTGATGGACAAGCTGAGCCGCAGCGAGCTGCAGGGCGTGGTCGGCCACGAGATGGGCCACATCGCCAACAACGACATCCTCTACGCCACGGCGGTCGGCGTGCTGGTCGGTCTCATCGTGCTGATCTGCGACGCGGCGCTTCGCAGCTTGCGCCATGTGCGCTTCACCGGCGGCCGCCGGGGCAAGCAGGGCGGCGCCGCCGTCATTGCGCTCGTCGTGCTGCTGGTTTTCGCGATCCTGGCGCCGCTGGCCGCACGGCTGGTGCAGATGGCGATTTCGCGCCAGCGCGAGTACATGGCCGACGCCACCGCGGTGAAGCTGACGCGCAACCCCCTGGGCCTCATCGGCGCGCTGCAGAAGATCGGCGGCAGCGACGTGCGCTACGAGAACGCCAACCGCGCCATCCAGCACCTCTACATCGCCAACCCGGTGAAGAGCTTCGGGCCCAAGGCGCGGGCGTTGTTCTCCACCCACCCGGCGATGGAAGACCGCATCGTTCGGCTGCGCAATCTCGGCTGAGGCGAGGGTTCGCTCAGGCGCGCTCGGCGAGCGGCAGGTTGACCAGCAGGTTCTGCGGCTTGAGGCGCAGCCGGTTCTGCTCTGTCATGGCCATGGCCAGATAGACCGGCCGCCCGGCGACGCTGGGCAGCAGCAGCGAGGGGTCGTCGAACTCCATGCGGAAGAGGGAGAGCAGGCGCGCCAGGCGGCCCTCGCCCACCTCCACGCCGTTGTAGAGGTCGTTGAGCATGGCCGTGCCCTCGGCGTCCAGGCCGATGTGCCAGACCCAGCCTTCGTCGCTGATCTTCTGCACCGGCTGGATGGAGACGCCGATGGCGTAGAAGTGCCGCACCCAGCGCTCCAGCACGCGGCACAGCGCATCCAGCCCGGCGCCGGCGAAGTTCAGGTTCAGAACAGTGTCGTAGCGGCTGTCGCGCGTCCAATAGATCTCGGCGTTGTCTTCGGTCAGCACGTCCAAGTCCACCGTGCGCAGCGGCGTCTGCGCCTCGGCCACCAGGCGGCCCAGGCTGCCGAAGCCGCCGGAGGCGGCGTACATCTCCACCGTCTCGGCGTCGGCGGCCATGAGGGCGCCGTCGTTGATGGTCACCTGCTGGGCGCGGAACAGCAGCTCGGCGGCGCGCAGTTTCAGAGGGTCCTCTTCGCCCTCCAGCATGGCGCGGGCAATGACGTGGGCCAACTGGTCGATGAACAGCGGCGGCACCATCACCCCGTCCGGCTCCAGGAAGAGCTTCAGGTAGGCGTCTTCCAGGCTGTCGGCGGCCATGAGGCGCTCGCGGAAGCCCAGCACCACCTGGTAGTTCTCGATGGCGTCGGGGTCGGCCATCGCGGCCAGGCGCTCGCCGCTCACCGCCTCGCGCGGGTTGCGCAGCAGGGCGGCGTGCAGGGCGCGCTCGGCCTCGTTGGACTCCTCGACCGGGCGCACCTCCGGCCGGTTCAGGTAGGCGCGCAGAAAATCGTCGGTCACCGTCAGGTGCCCGGCCGTGCCCGGTTCAGGGGGCCGCCGCTCCAGAAGGTGATAGCCGGAATCCCGCCAGAAATCGTGCATGACGCTTCTATAGGGGGCGGCGGGGCGGCTGTCCAGCGATGGGCGGTCTCACGCCGTGCTGACCGAGCTGTGATGACGCCGGGGCCAGGGCACCCTTGTCAGGCCGCGGGCTTGGTCCCATGCTCGGCTTCCAAGGGCGCGCGAGCCTGGGCGCCCGGGTGACGGCCGGGAGGACGATGGACGATGGACGCCGATAAGCTGAAGGAGATGCAGGCACCGATCAAGGCGCGCTACCGGGAGGACCCCGAGGCGGCGGTGGTGACCCTGAAGGCGGAAGGCGCCATCGGCGAGGGGCTGTCCTGCTCGGTCGAGACCGGGCGCGCGCTCGTGGAAGCCGGGCTGCACCCGGCGACCGGCGGCTCCGGCCTGCAGGCCTGTTCGGGCGACATGCTGCTGGAGGCGCTGGTCGCCTGCGCCGGCGTTACCCTTAACGCCGTGGCCACGGCGCTCGGCCTCGCGCTGCGCGATGCGCGGATCCGCGCCGAGGGCGACCTGGACTTCCGGGGCACGCTGGGCGTCGACAAGGAGGCGCCGGTGGGTTTCCGCGATATCCGCCTCGACATCGATTTCGACGGCGATCTCTCTGAAGAAGAACAGGCGACCCTGCTGAAACTGACCGAGCGCTATTGCGTCGTCTACCAGACGCTGAAACGGCCGCCGCCCATCACGGTGACCCTGCGGAGGGATTGAGGCCGCGCCCCGCAACCGAGCGGAGCTGATTTCAACCTGCGATGAAGGCTCGTCAGCGACCAATAACACCAACGGTATTCATCGCGCGACGGACTCTGTGGATGCATCGGTAACTCATTGAAGGTAAGGGTGATTTTTTACGTCTTGGGCGTTCGGATATTTCCCATTCGGTAAGCTTTTTCGTCGAATACTCGACAAACACGAGAAAGCAGCCAGCGATGTCACGCCCCAACATTGTTCCGACCGGCCGTGAAGGCCATTTCGACACCGAAGAGATCATCGTTTCGAAGACCGACCTGCAAGGGCGCATCACCTATGCGAACGATGTCTTCTTGCGGGTGAGTGGTTTTTCCGAGAGGGAGATTCTCGGCCAGCCGCACAACATCATCCGTCACCCCGACATGCCGCACAGCGTCTTCAAGCTGCTGTGGGACACGATTCAGGGTGGCGAGGAGATCTTTGCTTACGTGGTGAACCTGGCGAAGAACGGCGACCACTATTGGGTCTTCGCCCACGTGACGCCCAGTTTCGACGCCGAGGGCAAGATCGCGGGCTACCATTCGAACCGGCGCAAGCCGGACCCGGAGCAGATCGCCAAGATCGAGCCGGTTTACCGTAAGCTGCGTGAGCTGGAGAACGACAGCGGCCGCGTCAAGGACGGCATGGCCGCGGCGATCGAGTTCCTGCAGCAAACCCTGGAGAAGCAGGGGACGACTTATGAACGTTTTGTTTTCTCTCTCTAGCGCGCGCCTGCTCACCGGTGCCGTGGCCGCTCTGCTGGCCGCTGTCATCGGCTGGCAAGCGGCCGCCGAAGGTCTTCCGGTTGCGCAGAGCGTCTTGGAGGTTGCGGCTTTCGTTGCGGCCTGCCTCGCGACGCTGGCGCTGCACCGCGTCGTCGGCGCGCTGAGGACCATCGTCGAGACGGCGGAGGAGATTGCCCACAGCGGCGACTTCAGCTTGAGGGTGCCGTGCAGCGAAGGGGCGCGGGAGACGGAAAAGTTGCGGCAGGCCATCAATCACCTGGTCGACGTCACCGACGCTTTCGTCCGCGAGGCGGGAGCCTCCATGCAACATGTCGCCGCAGGGAAATATTTCCGCAGGATCATCCTGCGCGGATTGCCGGGCGACTTTCGCGCCAGCGCTGAGCGGGTCAATGCGGCCGTCGCGGAGATGGCCAGCAAGACCCAACGTTTCTCCGAGCTGACGAACACCTTCGACAAGGAGATCTCGGCGACCATCGAGGCCGTGGAGCAAACTGTCGCCGCGGTGGGCGGGCAGTCGAAATCCCTGAACGAATGCGCCGCGGATTCCAGCCACCGGGCGACGACCATGGCCGCTGCCGCGACCGAGGCCTCCACCAACGTGCAGGCCGTTGCCGGGGCCGCCGAACAGCTTTCGGCGGCGATCCAGGACATCACCGAGCAGGTCGAACGCCAGGCGGCGATCACCCGGGAGGCCAGCGGTAACGCCCAAACGGCGAGCGCGCGGATGCAGGAACTGGTCGAAACCGCCGGGCAGGTCGGCGCGGTGCTGAGCCTCATCACCGAGATCGCCGAGAAGACCAACCTGCTGGCGCTCAACGCCACCATCGAGGCGGCGCGGGCCGGAGAAGCGGGCAAGGGCTTTGCCGTGGTGGCCGGCGAGGTCAAGGCCCTGTCCCATCAGACTGCCGCCGCGACGGAGCAGATCGCCCGCCAGGTCGAGAGCATTCAGGAGACGACCCGGCGTAGCCACAGCGCCAACGAGCAGGTCACGAAGATGGTCGAGAACATCAGCGAGATCGCTGAAGCCATCGCCGGGGCGGCCGAGCAGCAGAGCGCGGCCACCCGGGAAATCGCCGGGTCCATCGGTCAGGCCTCAGCGGGGGCCGCGGAAATCGCGGAAAATATTTCCGGGGTGACCGCGGCTGCGAATCAGACTCAGGGCGCCGCTGAGGAGATGGCCAGGGCCGCCGACGATATGACCCGGCAGGTCGCGGTCCTCGAGAGCGCAGCCGCCGGCTACCTCAAGGAGGCCCGCTCGATCAGCGGCTGAGGCCGAGGGGCCGTCTCCTTCCCGATAAAAGGGATAGCTTCCCCGCGAACTGCCTGGGCCGAGGCCTGCGGCCCCCGCCCGAAGGGTATGGAATCCGCCGGTTTTCGGGGTGTTGCGGCGGGCCGGCCGGGACCGTCCGAAGGCTGGACGGATCGCCGCCGGGGTGCCATAGTCTGGCCGCTGCCGGGGGGAGAAACGGCCTCTCCCGGGAGTCGGCATTTCAGCTATTCGTTTCAGTCAAGGGGTACGTCTCGGGCATGGGGACCACCATCGGCACAAGGCTCTTCACATGGTTGCGCGGCGAACTGGTCGGCAGCGACCAGCAGGGCAACCGCTACTACCGCGCCAAGGGCGGCGGCCGTACGCACAAGGATTCGTTGCGCAAAGAGCAGCGCTGGGTGATCTACAACGGCGAGGTCGAGGCGAGCCGCGTGCCTCCCGACTGGCATGCCTGGCTGCATCACACCACCGATCAGGTTCCGCCGGAAGGCGGCGCCGCGCGGCAGCCGTGGCAGAAGGAGCACCAGCCCAACCTGACAGGTACGGTCCAGGCCTATCGGCCGCCGGGGCACGCCCTGAAGGGCGGCAAGCGCGACCGCGCCACCGGCGACTACGAGCCCTGGACCCCGAATTGAGCCGCACGGCCTTTCACCCGATCTTCCTGTTTAGGATCTGACTGATGCGCAGAAACATGATCGAGACGGTGATGGGCGCGGTGGTCCTGCTGGTGGCCGTCGCCTTCGTCGTCTTCGCCTTCCGCAGCACCTCCATCGGCGACAACGCCGGCGACGGCTATGAAGTGCTGGTGTCCTTCGATGACGCTTCCGGCCTGAACGTCGGCACCGATGTGCGTATGGCCGGGGTGAAGATCGGCACCGTCGTCGATCAGCGCCTCAATCCCGATACCTACTTCGCCGAGGTGTTGATCAGCATCAGCAACGCCATCCGCCTGCCGACGGACACCTCCGCGCGGATCATTCCCGACGGATTGCTGGGCGGCAACTATGTCGCCCTGGAGCCGGGCGGCGCCGAGGACTACATCGCCGACGGCGGCCAGATCCAGTACACCCAGGGCTCGATCAACGTGGTCGACCTGCTGGGCCGTTTCATTTTCAGCGCTGCCGACGCGGCCTCTCAGAGCAGTTCGGACGGCGACTCCCCGCAGTAGGGCGGAAAGCGGCCGCCGATCCGCCGAGGTTGCGTCCTTCGGGGGGAGCCCTTAAATCTTTGGCAGTGAATTTCTGCTGAGGTTCTTCGCGTGTCCGCACCTAATGCCAAGAAGTTCGAGATTCCGGTCTGGCTGCAGCCCGACGGCGCGCCACTTTCCTGCCGCGAAAAGATCAAGATTCTGAACGAGAATCTGGAGGAAATTCGCGAGATGGCCCAGGACGCCCTGGAGGACGGAATCCTGATGGGCTGCGACGAGGCCCAGCTGCGCGAGGTGCTGCTGGCCCTGGTCGACTCGCTGGAGAACCCCTACGGCGACCGCAAGGGCGCCAAGAAAGATTGAGGAAATTACCCTTGAGGTTTGTCCCCCGGGCCTTGGCCCTCTCCCTGCTGACGGCGCCTTGGTTGATGATGTCCCCGGCGCCGGCAGGTGCCGTCGCCGGCGATATCGCCGTGCTGCAGGGCCTCGACAAGATCACCGCGCGGATCTCCACCTTCGAGGCGCCCCTGAACGAGCCGGTGCGCTTCGGCTCCCTGCAGATCATCGCGCGGGCTTGCGACAAGAAGCCTCCGGAGGAGACGCCGGAGAGCACGGCTTTTCTGGAGATCGTCGACATCCGCCCGGATTCGCCGGCTGTGGAGCTTTTCACCGGCTGGATGTTCGCTTCCAGCCCCGCCATCTCGGCGGTCGAGCACCCGGTCTACGATGTCTGGGTGGTCGACTGCAAGAAGGCCTCCAGCTCCTCCTCCGAAACCCCGCCCGAATAGAACTCCGCCTGGGCCGAGACCGCCTTGGTGAGCAGCCGGCGGTAGTCCTCGCGCGGAATCTCCTTGGCGCCGAAGCGGCTGAGGTGCGGCGTGGTGAACTGGGTATCCAGCAGTTGGAAGCCGCCCTTCTTCAGGCGCAGCACCAGATGCACCAGGGCCACCTTGCTGGCGTCGGTCGCGCGGCTGAACATGGATTCGCCGAAGAAGGCGGCGCCCAGGGAGACGCCGTAGAGGCCGCCGACCAGTTGGCCGTCCCGCCAACACTCCACGGAATGCGCGAAGCCCATCTCGAAAAGCTCGTTGTAGAGCGTCTCGATCACCGGGTTGATCCAGGTGTCGGGCCGGTTCTCCGCCGGTTCGGCGCAGCCCTGGATGACGTCCTCGAAGGCGGTGTTGCAGCGCACCTCGAAGAGTCCGCGGCGGATTTTGGCGCGCAGCTTGCGCGGCACGTGTAGGCCGTCGAGCGGCAGGATGCCGCGCATGTCCGGATCGATCCAGTGGAGTTCCGGGTCGACACGGCTCTCGGCCATGGGGAAGATCCCGATGGCGTAGGCGCGGAGCAGGAGGTCGGGCGTCAACTGCATGACGCCGAATCATATAAGCTAAGAACCCGGTTCGGCTAGATTCCGCTACGCCTTGCCGGCGACAAATTTTTCCAGCCAGTGGATGTCGTAGTCGCCGTTGATGAAGTCCTGCGCCCCGATCAACCTTTGGTGCAGCGGGATGGAGGTATCGACTCCGACGATGACGAACTCCTCCAGGGCGCGGCGCAGGCGCATCAGGCACTCGTTGCGGGTCTGGCCGTGGACGATCAGCTTGGCGATCAAGCTGTCGTAGGTCGGCGGGATGCGGTAGCCGGCATAGAGACCGGAATCGACCCGCACGCCAAGGCCGCCGGGCGCGTGGTAGTCGGTCACCAGGCCGGGGGAGGGGATGAAGGTCTCCGGGTTCTCGGCGTTGATGCGGCACTCGATGGCGTGGCCGGAGAACTTGATATCCTTCTGCTTCAGGTCCAGCGGCAGCCCGGCGGCGACGCGAATCTGCTCGCGCACCAAGTCGATGCCGGTGATCGCCTCCGAGATCGGGTGCTCCACCTGCAGGCGGGTGTTCATCTCGATGAAGAAGAACTCGCCGTTCTCGTAGAGAAATTCGATGGTCCCGGCGCTGCGGTAGCCCAGCTTCTTCATCGCCGCGGTGACGCGTTCGCCGATGGCCTCGCGTTCGGCGGCGTTGAGGGCCGGAGAGAGCGCCTCCTCCAGCACTTTCTGGTGCCGGCGCTGCAGGGAGCAGTCGCGCTCGCCCAGGTGGATCGCGCCGCCTTGTCCGTCGGCCAGAAGCTGCACCTCGATATGGCGCGGCTCGCCGAGGTAACGCTCCATGTAGACCTCGTCGTTGCCGAAGGCGACCTTGGCCTCGGAGCGGGCGAGGCGGTAGGCATCCTCCACCTCGGCGGCGCTGCGGGCCACCTTCATGCCGCGGCCGCCGCCGCCGGCCGCCGCCTTGATCAGCACCGGATAGCCGATCTCGTCGGCCGTCTGGCGCGCCGCCTCGGCGGAGGTGAGGCCGCCGGCGGAGCCCGGCACCACCGGGATTCCAAGCTCCTTGGCGGTCTTCTTGGCCACCACCTTGTCGCCCATCATGGAGATGTGCTCGGGCGAGGGGCCGATGAAGACCAGGCCGTGCTCTTCCACCATGGCGGCGAAATCCGCGTTTTCCGACAGGAAACCGACGCCGGGATGGATGGCATCGGCGCCGGTGATATTGGCGGCGGAAAGGATGGCTGGAATGTTGAGGTAGCTGTCCTTGCTGGGCGCGGGGCCGATGCAGACCGATTCGTCCGCCAGGCGGACGTGCATGGCGTCGGCGTCGGCGGTCGAGTGCACGGCGACCGTCTGGATACCCATCTCACGGCAAGCGCGGTGGATCCGCAGAGCGATCTCGCCGCGATTGGCGATGAGGATCTTGTCGAACATCGTCGGCCGCGGCGCTACTCGATCACCAGCAGCGGCTCGCCGTACTCCACGGGCTGGCCGTCGCTGATCAGGATCTGCTTGACCGTACCGGCACGTGGCGAGGCCAGCGGGTTCATCACCTTCATGGCTTCGATGATCAGCAGTGTCTGGCCCTCGGAGACCGAATCGCCGACCTTCACGAAGGGCGGCGCGCTCGGTTCGCTGGCGACGTAGACCGTGCCGACCATCGGCGCGGTTACCGCGCCGGCGGGAACCGCCTCGGGCCCGCCTGCAGCGGCCGCGGGTGCCGGGGCGCAGGGCGCGGGCGCGGCTGCCGGTGCGGCCAGCGTGGTCACGCCGGCGTTCTTGGCGACCCGGATACGGTGGTTGTTGACCTCGTACTCAATCTCGTTGAGTCCGGTTTCCTGAAGCAGGTCCGCCAGTTTGCGGACCAGCTCTTCGTTGACTTCGAACTTGGCCATCACGTCTCTTGCTGTGTGTTCAGGCGCCGCGCCAGGGTGTCGAGTGCGCAGAGGTACCCCTGCGATCCCAGACCGGCAAGCACGGCGTCCGCCACTTTCGACACATAGGACTGGTGCCGAAAAGCTTCACGCCGGTGGATGTTGGAAAGATGGACCTCGATCAACGGGAGCTCGGCCGTCAGCAGGGCGTCCATGATCGCGATCGAGGTATGCGTATAGGCGCCGGGATTGATGATGATTCCGTCGTGGCCGTCGCGCGCCTCATGAATCCAGTCGATCAGCTGTCCTTCGCTGTTCGACTGGCGGCAATCGACTTCCAGGCCCAGGCTCTTGCCATGGCTGCGGCAGCTCTCCTCGACGTCGGATAGGGTTTCCCTGCCGTAGACATCGGGCTGGCGGCTTCCGAGCATGTTCAGATTGGGGCCGTTGAGGATAAGAACCTTCGGCGCTTTGGCCACTTGCGCGTTCCCCTTGATCAAGACCGACAAGCGTTAGCATAGGCGGGCCGGATGTGGCAACGCGGCTGTTTCGGCGAGACGGGCGGGAGGCGCGCCTCAGCTTTGCTTGGCGCGGGCCGCGGTGATGACGCTGCGGAGCTGTTCCAGGCTCAGCGCGCCGGGCATCAGGGTATCGCCGACGATGAAGGCCGGGGTGCCGGTGATGCCGATCTTCTCGGCCGTCGCGTGGTTGAGCCGCAACGCGGCCTCGATGGCCGGGTCCTGCATGTCGGCGCGCAGCCGGGCCTCGTCCAGGCCCACCGAATCGGCAACGGCCATGATTTCGTCCTCGGTGAAGCCACCGCCGTCTTCCATCAGCGCAAAATGAAAGGCTTCGTACTTGCCCTGGCGCTCGGCCGCGAGCGCGGCCTTGGCCGCCATGACCGATTCCTGGCTGAGGATGGGGAATTCCTTCATGACCACGCGCAGTTGCGGGTCCGATTCCATCAGTTCGGCCAGAATTCCGGTCATCCGTTTGCAGTAGGGGCAGCGGTAGTCGAAGAACTCGACCAGGGTGACGTCGCCCTCCGGGTTGCCGAGGACCGGCGCCTGAGGGTCGTTGGTCAGCGTTTCGGCCTCGGCGATCAGGGCCTCGCGCTGGCGCTGGGTCTCGGCTTCCTGCTGGCGCCGCTCGAAGCTCTGCAGGGATTCGACGATGACTTCCGGGTGCTCCAGCAGATACTGGCGCACCAGGGCCTCGACAGCCTCCTGCTGCTGAGCGTTCAGTGCCGGCGGAGTTTCCTGGGCCTGGCCCGGGCGTGGCGCCAGCAGAGTCGCGGCAGCCACCATGAGGGCCGCGCAGCTCCAGAGAAAAATATTGTTTTTCAATGAATTAGTTCCAGCCATTTCAATATCCTCGATGATCCGGCGGCGGCCGCCGCCGGGGAGCGGGCCCCGCGACAGGGAGTGATAGCGGAATTTGCCACCGGGGGCCAATCACAGGGGTGTCAATACGGGGTGTCAATGCAAGGGGGCCCGGCGGTGGCGTCCGCGCTCAGTTGTCCTTTTTCAGGCGACGCTCCGCTTCGTTCTTGACGTCCTGGGCGCGCAGCCAGGGAGCGGTGTTTTCCGGCAGGGCGCCGGCCGCGTGCTCGGCGCGGTCGCGCGCCTCGGCGTATTTGCCCCGCGCCAGGGCCGCCTCCGCCAGCGACAGCGCGGTCATGGCCTGATCGCCCAGGCGGCCGTGCGCGACGGCCGCCAGGCGCCAGGCGGCGGCGTTACCGGGCTCTTCGGCCAAGGTGACGCCCAGGTTCTCCAGGGCCGCCTGGTCCATTTCGCGGGTGTCGAGGGCGATCTGGGCCCTGGCCAGCGCCTGGCGGATTTGTGCCGAGCCGGGCAGGATCCGCGCCGCGGTCTGGTACTCGGGCACCGCCTCGGCGACGCGGCCGTGTTCCAGCAGTATCTGTCCCTTCAGTTCGCGGAAATAGGGGTCGTTCGGCTGCTGCAGCAGCAGGGCGTTGATCTCGGCCAATGACTTGTCGATGTCCGGCACGCGGTAGTAGGCGATGGCCCGGGCGTAGCGCGCCGGCAGGCTGGCATCGCTGGTCGGGTAGCTCCGCAGCACCTGGTTCAGGGGATTGAGGAAGCCGATCAGCTTGGCGCGCATGCGATCGTGCATCCGTACCAGATCCTGGTCCGGCGGACTGTCGGCGTAGGGCGATTCGCGCAGCGCCTGGCGCAGGAAATCGATGCGGTCCTGGGTCAGCGGGTGGGTACGCAGATAGGGGTCCTGGTTGTTGGTCAGCAGCACTTCCTGGCCGCTCAGCTTCTCCATGAACTCCATCAGCCCGCGCGGCGACTGCCGGGTCGCCCGCAGCAGGCTGACCGCCGCCTGGTCGGCCGAGTTTTCCTGGGTGCGCGTGTATTGCAGCAGGCCCCGCAGGGCGATGTCCTGGCCGCCGCTCAGCACCGCCGCGCCCAAACCGCCCTCGCCGGTGGCCAGGGCTGCGCCCAGGCTCAGCAGGTAGGTGGCGATCAGCGCGGCATAGGTCTGTTCCAGGGCGGCGCCGCTGCGGGCCAGGTGGCCGCCCGCGATGTGGCCGGTTTCGTGGGCGATCACGCCGATCACCTCGCCGGGGTCCTCGGTCTCTATCAGCAGGCCGGTGTTGATGAAGAGATTAAGGCCGCCGGCAACAAAAGCGTTGAGTGCGCGGTCCTTTACGAGGTAGAGCCTGATGCCTTGGGGGCTCAGTCCGGCTGCCTGGAACAGTGGCGTGGCGTAGGTGCGGATGGTATTTTCGATCTCCGCATCCCGAATCAGCTGTAGCTGATCCGCCGCCGCCCGCTGCGGCAGCAGAGGGCCGAGCACGAGCAACAGAATGCAGAACAAAGGAACGGGCGGTTTGCGCAAGGGTCTGATCTCGCCTTTCATCTCCATACCTAAACACGCCATGCGCGCTTTTCAACGCAGCTCATCCGCGGCGGGCCTGAGAATAGCAGGTCTTCTGGGCATAACCATGGCAGTCCTGGGCGCCTGCGAGGCCCCGCGGGAGCCGGGGGTCCTGGCGCCGGTCGAAGGCTTTGCCGGCCTGGTCGCCGGCGACGAGCCCTGGGCCGTGACCATCGGTCGGGATGTGATCGGCAACGGCGGCACCGCCGCCGATGCCGCCGTGGCCATGTATTTCGCCATGACCGTGACCCTCCCGTCGCGGGTCGGCTTGGCCGGGGGCGGGGTCTGCATCGCCCACAACAGCGGCCTCGGATACCAGGCGGGCGAGCCGAGCGTGCAGGTCTTCCAGTTCCTGCCGGACCCCGGCGCCGGCGCGCGCCCGCAGTTCGCCGGCGCGCGCGCCATGGCGGTGATGCACGCCCGGCACGGCGCCCAGCGCTGGGAGCTGCTGCTGGGCCCTGCCGAACGGCTGGGTCGCGTCGGCTACGGCGTCAGCCGCGCCTTCGCCAGCGACCTCGCCGCCGCCGCTGATTTCGTATCGGCCAATCCCGACCTGCGGGCGGTCTATGCGAACCGGGCCGGTTCGCTGGCCCGTGAAGGCGACGAGATCATGCCCTCGGAGCTGGCCGGGGTGATTTCCGGCCTGCGCCGCCAGGGTGCGGGCTATCTTTACACGGGCTCCTTCGCCAACCGGCTGGTGGAGTCGGCCAACGGAATCGGCGTGCCGCTGACCATGCAGCAGCTGCGTGACACGCTGCCCCGGGCGGCCGCCCCTCTGGAGATTCCCCTGGGCGACAGCGTGGCCTATTTCCCGCCGCCGCCGGGCGGCGGCGGCCTGCTCACCGCCCAGATGGTCGGCATGCTGACGGAAGTGGAGAGCTACGACAGTGCCTCGCCCGCCGACCGCGTCCATCTGCTGGCGGACTCCGGGCAGCGCGCCTTCGCGGCGCGCAGCGGCTGGCTGGGCAACGGCAACGACGGCCGCGGCTTGGTCGGGGAGGACACCCTGGAGCGGCTCATGGCCGGCTACACCTCTCGCCAGCACACCCCGGCGCCGGTGAGCGCCGCAAATGCTTTGCCCGCGGTTTCCAATCCCTTCACCGCCGGTTTCGTGGTGGCGGACCAATGGAGTTCCGCGGTCGCCTGCAGCTTCAGCATGAACGGCCTGTTCGGCGCCGGCCGGATAATTCCGGGCACCGGCATCCTGCTGCCCAAGGATCCGGTCCTGGGTGCCGACAACCTGACCGCCACCATCTTCGCCAACCCCTTCAACGGGACGCTCTATTTCGCCGGAACGGCGAGCGGTGGCCTGGCGGCGCCCGCGGCGCTGACGCGGGTGATGCTGGAAAGCCTGAGCGGCGAGGGCGACCTGGAGGCGGCGGTCGCGGCGCCGCGGGTGGTCAATGTCGGAGCGCCGGATATCACTTACTACGAGCCCAGCCTGGATGCCGGGATCGTCAACGCCCTGCGCCAGCGCGGTCACAGCCTGCAGGCCGAGCCGGGCGTCGGCCTGGCCAACGCCCTGTCCTGTCCCGGCGGCCTGCGCAATGAGACCGCGAGCTGCCAGGCGGTGAGCGACCGGCGCGGGCACGGCCTGGCCGTTTTCGTGCAGTAGCCGCGGCAGGCGGGAAAGGACGCCATGGTTCTGAAGGTCGCCGGGCGCGGGCGCGTGCCACCTTTCATCGTCATGGACGTGATGCGCGCCGCCAACGAGCGTGAGGCCGCCGGCGGCGACGTCCTGCACCTGGAGGTCGGCCAGCCGGGCACCCCGGCGCCCGACGGCGTTCTGGCGGCGGCCCGCGCGGCGCTGGACGGACACCTGATCGGCTATACCGACGCCATGGGGCTGCCCAGCCTGCGCCGCCGCATCGCCCGGCACTATCAGGACTGGTACGGCTGCGCGGTCGATCCCGAGCGCGTCATGGTGACGACCGGCTCCTCGGCGGGTTTCCAGGTCGCATTCCTGGCCGCCTTCGATGCCGGAGACCGCGTCGCCCTGGCCGCGCCGGGCTATCCGGCCTATCGCAACATCCTGACGGCGCTGGGCGTCGAGCCGCTGCTGCTGCCGGCCGAGGCCGAGCATCGCTTCCAGCCGACACCCGAGCTGCTGCAGCGCCTGCCCGAGCCGCCCGACGGCCTGATCGTCGCCTCGCCCTCCAACCCCGCGGGCACCATGGTCGGGCGCGCCGATATGCAGGCCCTGGTGGATTACTGCCGCGAGCACGGCATCCGCCTGGTTTCCGACGAGATCTATCACGGCATCTGCTTCGATCAGCCGGGCGTCAGCGCGCTGGAGCTGACCGACGAGGCCATCGTCATCAACTCCTTCTCCAAGTACTTCTCCATGACCGGCTGGCGGCTGGGGTGGATGGTACTGCCCGAGGACCTGCTGCGGCCGGCGGAATGCCTGGGCCAGAACCTCTTCATTTCGGCGCCCTGCCTGTCGCAGATCGCCGGCGAGGCGGCTTTCGGCTGCGGGGAGCAGCTCGATGGCTACGTTGCCGCCTACGCCCGCAACCGGGCCCTGCTGCTGGAGGAACTGCCCAAGGCCGGGCTCGACCGTCTGGCGCCCGCCGACGGCGCCTTTTACATCTACGCCGATGTCGCCGAGCTGACCAACGACAGCGAGGCGTTCTGCAAGCGCATGCTGGCGGAGATCGGCGTGGCGGCGACGCCGGGCATCGACTTCGATCCCGACCGCGGCCGACGCTTCCTGCGCTTTTCCTTCGCCGGGCGCGAAGCGGTCATGGCCGAGGCTGCGCGCCGTCTCAAGGACTGGATCAAGGGTTGACGCTTGCCGTCCGGCATCAAGAAGAGACGGCCCCTCCGATTAGGAGGGGCCGTTTCGCATTTCAGCCTATCGTGAAGCGTCAGACGAAGCGGTTCCACCAGCCCCGGCGCTTGGGCTGATCGTCCTCGCTCTTCTCGCTGCGCGGCGGCTCCAGAGTTTCGACCTCCTGGTCGCCGACCTGCTCGGCCGCCGCCGAGCTCGCAGGCGTCGCCGGCTCGATCACCACCTTGGGATCGGTCGAAGTGATGTCCGGCCGCGGTGTGCCGGCTGCCGCCAGGGCAGGGGCCTCGGCCGCATCTTCTTCGGCCTCGGCGTCCTCCGTGGCCGCTGCCGCCGCCGCCGGTTCTTCGATCTCCGGTTCCCCAACGGGAGATTCTCCAACGGGAGAGTCTCCAGCGGGCGCTTCGGCGCTGTCCTCAGCCGCAACTAGGGCCTCTTCCCCGGAGTCTCCCGCCGCCGGCTTGGCTGCGCGGCCTCTGCCGCCGCGCGTTCCCCGGCTGCCGCGGGTGCCGCGGCGCCGTGACTTCGGCTTGGCTTCCTCCTCGGCTTCTGCGGCGGCTTCGGAAGCACCGGCCTCGATCCCGCCGTCCTCGGCCGCGTCTTCCGCCTCGGCTTTGGTCGACTCTTCGGGCTCGGCCTTGCGGGTGCTGCGCCGGCGCCGGCCGCGCGGCTTGGCATTTTCCTCGACCTCGTCCTCGGCTGCGTCCTCGGTCTCGGCCTCGGCGCCCTCTTCGGCCTCGGCGTCGGCCGCCTCGACGGCGTCCTGCGTCTCGCTTTCGCCCTCGTCGTCGCGGCGCCGCGCGCGGCGACGGCCGCCCCGCTTGCCGCGGCGCTTGCGCTTGCGCGGACGCTCGCCGTCCTGCTCCTCGCCGGCCTCGACCTCGCGATCTTCGGCGGCCTCGTCCTCTTCGGCCAAGCTCTCGCTCATCTCCTGGGACTCGGTTTCTTCCTCTTCGTCCCTGCGGCGGCGGGAGCGGCGGCGACGGCCGCGCTTGCGCTCGCCGTCCTCGCTCTCCGCCTCGCGGCGCGAGTCCCGCCGCGAGTCGCGCCGCGATTCGCGGCGTTCCTCGGCAGGCGCCGCGCGGCGCTCGACGACGGCGCCGTCGCGCTCGATCGTGAAGTCGTCGGTGGCCAGATGGTCGTCGGTTTCCACCGAGACCTTGAAGTCGTAGCGCTGCTCGATGGCGACCAGGTGATCGCGCTTCCTGTTGAGCAGGTAGAGGGCGACCTGGGTCGGCACGGTGACCGTCATCTCGCCGCCGGCCTCGCGGATACCCTCTTCCTCCAGCCGCCGGAGCACCTGCAGGGCGAGGGATTCCACCGTGCGCACGCGCCCGTCGCCCTTACAGTGCGGACAGGTCTCCGTCGAACTCTCGAAGAGGCTGGGCCGCATGCGCTGGCGCGACATCTCCAGAAGCCCGAAGGGCGAGATGCGGCCGAGCTGGATGCGCGCGCGGTCGTGGCGCAGCGCCTCCTTGAGGCGCCGCTCCACCTCGCGGTTGCGCCGCGATTCCTCCATGTCGATGAAGTCGATGACGATGAGGCCGGCAAGATCGCGCAGGCGCAGTTGCCGTCCGACTTCCTCGGCGGCCTCCAGGTTGGTCTTGAGGGCGGTTTCCTCGATGTGCCTTTCGCGCGTGGCACGGCCGGAGTTCACATCGACGGCGACCAGCGCCTCGGTCTGGTTGAACACCAGATAGCCGCCGGAGCGCAGCTGCACGGTGTTGGAGTGCATGGCGTCGAGCTGGCTTTCCACCTGGTAGCGCTGGAACAGCGGGACGTTGATATCCTTGTACTGCTGCACCTTCTTGGCGTGGCTGGGCGTCAGCGACTTCATGAAGTCCTTGGCCGCCTTGTAGCCCTCGTCGCCGTCGACCAGCACCTCGTCCGTGTCGCGGCTGTAGAGGTCGCGGATCGCCCGCTTGATCAGGTTGGCTTCCTCGTAGATGAGGGCCGGGGCCGTCGACTGCAGGGTCGACTGGCGGATGTTGTCCCACAGCCGCAGCAGGTATTCGTAGTCGCGGCGGATCTCCACCTTCGTGCGCTGGCTGCCGGCGGTGCGCACGATGACGGCGATGCCGTCGGGAATTTCGAGGTCGGCCAGGATGCCCTTCAGCCGGCGGCGGTCGCTGGCGTTGCTGATCTTGCGGCTGATGCCGCCGCCCTTATTGGTGTTGGGCATCAGCACGCAGTAGCGGCCGGGCAGCGACAGATAGGTCGTCAGGGCCGCGCCCTTGTTGCCGCGCTCTTCCTTGGTCACTTGCACCAGCATGACCTGGCGGCGCTTGATCACTTCCTGGATCTTGTAGCGGCGCAGCAGCTGGGCCCGGCGGCGCGCGGCGTCTTCCAGTTCGTCGCCGCCGACGGTGTCGACGCTTTCCTCGGTCTCCACCTGCTCGGGATCGGCGGCGGTCCCGCCGTTCTCGCCGTCTTCGTCATCCGCGGTTTCCGCGTCGCCTTCGGCGGCGGCCTCACGCATTTCCGCCCCGCCCTCGGCGCCGTCGCCCGCGTCCGTATCCTCGTCTTCAGCCGCCTCGGCGCCTTCCAGCGTCGTGTCGCCGCCGTCTTCCAGGGGGGCGTTCTCCAAAGGCTCGCCGCCGGCGTCGTCGGTCTCATCCAGGTCGGGGACGTCGAGCTCCGGGCCGTCGGGGGCTTCGTCGGCCGGCTCCGACTTCAGCGCGGCCTCTTCGGCCAGCAGCGCCTCGCGGTCGGCAATGGGGATGCGGTAGTAATCGGGATGGATTTCACTGAACGGCAGGAAGCCGTGGCGATTGCCCCCGTAGTCGACGAAGGCCGCCTGAAGGGAGGGCTCTACCCGCGTCACCTTGGCGAGGTAGATATTGCCTTTTAATTGCTTCCTGGAACTTGTTTCGTAGTCGAAATCCTCAAGTCGATTGCCAGACTGAACCACCACCCTGGTTTCTTCCGGGTGGCTGGCATCGATAAGCATACGTTTGGCCATAAAGGGAAAACTCCGGAACGCGCAACGCGGGGTCCTCGGGGACAGCCTTTCTGTCTCCCGGCCGCGGCGCGAAAGTCTTGGGAACTCGTTTGGTCGACATTATCGATGTCTTGACCGTCATCGGAACGAGCATGCTCTCATTTCCGAGGTCGTGGACGATGCGGCTTTTCTATGGAAGCCGCCGCCAGCGCCTCGACGGCCGGGACACACCATCTCAATAAGAGGGGCCAGGCCGTGAATTTGGGGGAGCCACGCTTTCACTGTCGCAAGCGCTATGCTGACGAGAGCGGCCACGCGGCTCGGTTGTCTCGCGATTCCCTGCCCGGATTCGGCATTCCACCCCTGTCGCGCGGGCTTGCTTCTTGCAGACTGCGCGGCCACCTCAACGAGGCGCCGCGGCCACATTGCCACGCCACTTTCCGGGAAAGGCTCGGGGAGGCAAGAGGAATCACGTCCGTAATAATATCAGGCAAGACCATGGTCTACCAGCCAATATTCCTCTCCCGGCGGGGCCGGGAGAGGGTTGGGCAAGAGGGAGCCGGAGAGGAGAGCCGGCGGCCGCGGGGCCGGCCCCATGGCCGCGCATTTTCCGAAGCCGAGGTTGCGCCGCGCCTCGCTGACGCCCATTTTGCCCTGTAAATTCGTTGGAAAATGTGCCGATTTCCGGTGCGGGGGCGGCCGGAAGGACTTGGCCTGCTCCCCGGCGTTCGCGTATATCTGGTAGTGGGCCGTTAAGCTTACGCAATATTTGGGAAATCAACTTGAAGATTCGGCTCCTCTTGCTGGCCATGGTCGTCCTGACGGGTGCCGCGGGCGCGGCCATGCCCGGGTCCGCGCTCG
This sequence comes from Pelagibius sp. CAU 1746, assembly GCF_039839785.1. Lineage (NCBI taxonomy): Bacteria > Pseudomonadati > Pseudomonadota > Alphaproteobacteria > Rhodospirillales > Rhodovibrionaceae > Pelagibius > Pelagibius sp. CAU 1746. Next base: position 239,069 of record NZ_JBDOQT010000002.1, on the reverse strand, counting down.
CCAAGCCCCAGGTGACCGCTGCGCGCATCGGCGAGACCCCGGAGCGCACCCGCTTCGTCCTGGAGTTGAGTGAGGACCTGCCTTACCGGGTCTTCACCTTGCCCGATCCCTTCCGCGTGGTCCTGGATCTGCCGGAGGTCGACTGGTCGCTGCCCGGTGACCGGCAGCCACGGGCGCGCGGCCTAATCAGCGACCTGCGCTTCGGCCTCTTCGCGCCGGGGACCAGCCGGGTGGTGCTGGACGTCAAGCGGCCGGTACACCTGCAGAAGGTTTTCGTGATTCCGCCGCGCGACGGCAAGCCGCATCGCTTGGTGATCGACGTCGAGGAGGTCAGCCGGGAGCGCTATTTCGCCGCCCAGAGCCAGGAGACGGGTGAGGCCTCGGTCTCCGACCGCCCTTTGAAGCCCTTGGCCGAGGCGGTACCGCCGCTGCCGCCGGTCAAGCCCGCCGACGCCCGCCCGACGGTGGTCATCGACCCGGGCCATGGCGGCGTCGATCCTGGCGCCGTGGGGGTTTCGGGCTCGCACGAGAAGAACCTGACCCTGGACTACGGCAAGGCCTTGAAGGCGGCGCTGGAGGCGACCGGGCGCTATCGCGTGGTCATGACCCGCGAGCGCGACGTCTTCCTGAAGCTGCGTGAACGCATCCGCCTGGCTCAGGAGGCCGAGGGCGAGCTTTTCATCTCCCTGCATGCCAACGTGCACAGCTCCGGCAAGATCCGCGGGGCCTCGATCTATACGCTGTCCGAGACCGCCTCGGACAAGGAGGCCGCCGCCCTGGCGGCGGCGGAGAATGCCGCCGACGTGCTGGCCGGCGTCGACCTGACCGACCAGACCGGCGACGTGCGCAATATCCTGATCGACCTGGCCCAGCGCGAGACCATGAACCTCTCCAAGAAGTTCGCCAACGACCTGGTGCGCGAGGTCGGCCGGGAGGCCAAGCTGTTGCGCAATACCCACCGTTTCGCGGGCTTCGCGGTGCTGAAATCGCCGGTGGTGCCCTCCATCCTCTTCGAGATCGGCTATATGTCCAATCGCCAGGAAGAGCGGCTTTTGCGCAGCAAGGCGCATCGGGATAAGATAGTCGCTTCGATTATTCGGGCGATTGACGACTATTTCGAAAAGCAGAAAGCGGCAAGCCGGTCCTGAGGCTGCCTTGGCGGCGGCGCCGGGTTGCCCCGGACGGCCCGGAAACCGGGGTGCCGGCTATCACAGGGCTGCCACATTTTCGTGCTAGCCCTTGATATGAAAGCGCTTGCATCCTCGGTTGAGGTTCCTTAACGCCTCACTGCGTAGCATTCGGCCAGGATGCTCTAGTGGGAGCGCCGGGCCGGTGGCGGCCAGGAAGCGGGCGGAGGCGCCCGGCGGAGAAAAGAGCTTGAAACGTGCCTTTAAGATCATCGGCGTCCTGTTCGGATTGGCCCTGATTTGCGCCGTCATCGGGGCCGGCGGCCTGTTCTACGTGTTTTATCACTATGGCCGCGGCCTGCCCGATTACAGCCAACTGGCCAACTATGAGCCGCCGACGGTGACCCGCGTGCATGCCGGCGACGGCCGCCTGCTGGCCGAGTACGCGACCGAGAAGCGGGTCTTCGTGCCGATCACGGCGATTCCGCGCCGCATCACCAATGCCTTCCTCTCCGCCGAGGACAAGAACTTCTACGACCACCCGGGCGTCGACTTCGTCTCCGTGCTGCGCGCCGTGGTCACCAACATCGCCAATCTGGGCTCCGACCGGCGCCCGGTGGGCGGTTCGACCGTCACCCAGCAGGTGGCCAAGAACTTCCTGCTGAGCAACGAGGTCGCCCTGGAGCGCAAGATCAAGGAGGCCATCCTGGCCTTCCGCATCGAGCACGCCTTCACCAAGGAAACGATCCTGGAGCTCTATCTCAACGAGATCTACCTGGGCTTCGGTTCCTACGGCGTGGCGGCGGCGGCGCTGAACTATTTCAACAAGTCGCTCGACGAACTGACCATCGCCGAGGCCGCCTATCTGGCGGCCCTGCCCAAGGCGCCGAACAACTATCACCCGGTGCGCAAGCACGCCGCCGCGGTGGAGCGGCGAAACTGGGTGATCGGCCGCATGGCCGAGGACGGGCGGATCACCCAGGAGGAGGCCCAGGCGGCCCGGGGCGAGCCGCTGGTGGTGCGCGAGCGTGACGATACCGAAGTGGTCGAGGCCCAGTACTTCGCCGAGGAGACCCGGCGCGAGTTGGCCCGCCTCTACGGTGACGAGAGCCTCTATACCGGTGGCCTCTCGGTACGCACGACCCTTGACCCGCGCCTGCAGTCGATCGCCAACCGGGTGCTGCGCGAAGGTCTTGTCGACTATGACCGCCGCCACGGCTGGCGCGGACCGCTGCAGGAGATCGAACTGGGCGAGGGGGCGGACGCGGTGCGGCGCCTGCAGGAGATCGAGCGCCCCATCGGCATCGATACGGCCTGGCGGCTGGCGGCGGTGACCGCCACCGGCGCCAAGCAGGCGGACATTGTCCTGGACGACGGCACCACGGGGCACATCCCCATGGCCGAGCTGACCTGGGCGCGCAAATGGATCGAAGACCAGCGCATCGGCCATCAGCCGAAAAAGCCGGGCGACGTGCTGAAGGCGGGCGACGTGATCCTGGTCGAAGCCGTGACGGAGGACGGCGACGGCAAGGCTTACGACACGGGCGCCTTCGGTCTGCGCCAGATCCCCGACGTAAACGGCGGGCTGGTGGCGCTGGACCCGCACACCGGCCGGGTCCTGGCCATGGCCGGCGGCTTTTCCTACGAGCGCAGCGAGTTCAACCGCGTGACGCAGGCCAAGCGCCAGCCGGGCTCGGCCTTCAAGCCCTTCGTGTATCTGGCCGGGCTCGACAGCGGCTTCACCCCGGCGACCATGATCCTGGACGCGCCCTTCGTGCTGGACCAGGGTCCCGGCTTGGGCAAGTGGAAGCCCTCCAACTACTCCAAGGAATTCTACGGTCCGACCCCCATGCGCGTCGGGATCGAGAAGTCGCGCAACCTGATGACGGTGCGCCTGGCACAGACCATCGGCATGGAGAAGGTGGTGGACTACGCGCGCCGCTTCGGCATCATCGAAAACATGGAGCCCGTGCTCTCCATGTCGCTGGGCGCCGGCGAAACCACCCTGATGCAGATCACCACCGGCTACGCCATGCTGGTGAACGGCGGCAAGCGCATCTCGCCGACGCTGATCGACCGGGTGCAGGACCGCCATGGCCGCACCATCTACCGCCACGACCTGCGCGAGTGCGAGGTCTGCCGTGTCGAGGCCTGGCAGGGCCAGGCGCCGCCGGAACTGCCCGACGAGCGCGAGCAGGTGGCCGATCCCGCCTCCGCCTACCAGATCGTCGGTATGCTGCAGGGCGTGGTCCAGCGCGGCACCGGCCGGCGCATCGCCTCCCTGGGCATGCCGTTGGGCGGTAAGACCGGCACCACCAACGATAACATCGATACCTGGTTCATCGGGTTCAGCCCCGATCTGGCCGTTGGCGTCTTCGTCGGTTTCGACGAGCCGCGCACCCTGGGCCCGCGCGACACCGGCTCCAACGTCGCCGCGCCGCTGTTCAAGTCCTTTATGGCCGAGGCGCTGACCAAGGAGGACACGGTGCCCTTCCGTATCCCGCCGGGGATCCGCCTGGTGCGCCTCAACGCCGAAAACGGCCAGTTGGCGCGGCCCGGCGACAAGCACGTCTTCCTGGAGGCCTTCAAGCCGGGCACCGAGCCGGCACCCGGGCGCCAGGTGGTGCTGGACGGCGGCTACAACCCCTCCACCGGCAGCACCGCCGCCAGCGGCACCGGAGGCCTCTACTAGGGCCTCCGCGCAAGAGGGTCTGTACGGGGGGAGGCGGAATCCGCTACAAGTTCCCGGGAAATATCCAGCCGCGGCCCTGGAAGGTATTCGGGCAGCGGCCCATCATAGAATGACCAAGGAGTGCTTATGCGCGCCGAAATCCAAGCGGTGGCAGACGAGGTTCGTCAGTCGTTGGCCCTGCTGAGGAGGCATCTTTGACGTCGATGCCGCGACGCTGCGCCTCGACGAGCTGAACGCCGAGGCCGAGAACCCCGAACTCTGGAACGACCCGGAGAGCGCCCAGAAGGTGATGCGCGAGCGCACCCACTTGGAGCAGTCGCTGAAGGAGTTCCACGCCATCGAAGGCGAGCTGGAGGACGCCGTCACCCTGGCCGAGCTGGGCGAGGCGGAGGATGACGAGGACAGCATCCAGGAGGCCCAGAGCCAGCTCGAGGCCCTGCAGGCGCGTGCGGCCAAGCGGCAGCTCGAAAGCCTGCTCTCCGGCGAGGCCGATGCCAACGACTGCTACCTGGAAGTCAACGCCGGCGCCGGCGGCACCGAGGCCCAGGATTGGGCGCAGATGCTGCTGCGCATGTACGTGCGCTGGGCCGAGGCCCATGGCTACAAGATCGAGTGGCTGGAAGAAAGCGCCGGCGAAGAGGCGGGGATCAAGTCGGCGTCTGTGCGGGTGATCGGGCAGAACGCCTACGGCTGGCTGAAGACCGAGTCCGGCGTGCATCGCCTGGTGCGCATCTCGCCCTTCGACTCCCAGGCGCGCCGGCATACCTCCTTCGCCTCGGTCTGGGTCTATCCGGTGGTCGACGACGCCATCGAGATCGAGGTCCAGGACAAGGACGTGCGCATCGACACCTACCGCGCCTCGGGCGCTGGCGGTCAGCACGTCAACAAGACCGATTCGGCGATCCGCATCACCCACCTGCCGACCGGCATCGTGGTGCAGTGCCAGAACGACCGTTCGCAGCACAAGAACCGGGCCCAGGCCTGGAGCATGCTGCGCGCCCGCCTCTACGAGCACGAGTTGCAGAAGCGCGAGGCCGAGGCACAGGCGGAGGCGGACTCTAAGACCGACATCGGCTGGGGGCATCAGATCCGCTCCTACGTGTTGCAGCCCTACCAGATGGTGAAGGACCTGCGCACGGCGGTGGAGAAGGGCAACGCCCAGGGCGTGCTGGACGGCGACATTGACGATTTTCTTGAGGCCTCCCTGGCGGCGCGCCTGGACCGGGGCTCGGGGGAGGCCGGGGCCGAGGCGTGACGTCCTGCCGGCCCGCGTTTGCGGCCGCCGGCGAAGGTCCCCGCTTTGCGGAGCGGCAACTGGCGGCGGTTTAGGAGGGGGGCAGGATGCAGATACCGCGTTCGACAGTGCCGGGAATCGTCACGCCGGCGATTCCGGGCCGCATGGCCTCGCTGCTGCTGTCGGTCCTCTACCAGTTCGAGCAGACCCAGTGGATGACGCCCGAAGAGCTCTTCGCCCAGCAGGCGCGCCAGCTGCAGTTGCTTTTCGCCCACGCCGCCCAGACGGTACCGCTCTATCGCCGGCGCTTCGTCGATGCGGGGGTCGATGCAACCGCGAAGGTGACGTGGGAAACCCTGCAACGCCTGCCGATTCTGACGCGCGCGGAGCTCCAGGCCGCCGCCGGGGACGTCAACGCGGCCTCCTTGCCCAAGTCGCATGGCAAGCGTTACACCATCGAAACGTCGGGCTCCACGGGCCGCGCCGTGCGCATTTTCGGCACCGAGGTCACGGGCCTGTTCTGGCGCGCTTGTGTCATGCGCGAGCACTTCTGGCAGGGGCGCGACCTGGGCGGCAAGCTGGGGGCGATCCGCAAGGCGCGGGCCGGCACTGCCCTAGCTCCGGCGGGCGCGCGCAGCGAAACCTGGGGGCCGGCGTCGGGAACCATCTATCCGACCGGGCCGGCGGTCATGCTGAATGTCGTCGCGGGCTTGGACGAGCAGGTCGCATGGCTGCGGCGCGAGCGGCCGGATTATCTCATTTCATTTCCGTCCAATTTCATGGCCCTGGCCAGTTACTGCCGCGACCGGGAGATCGGCTTCGAGAACCTGAAGCAGGTGATGACGGTCGGCGAGACGGTGACCGACGACCTGCGCCGCCAGGTGAGCCTCGCCTGGGACGTCCCGCTGAAGGATTCCTATAGCTGCGAGGAGGCCGGATACCTGGCCGTTCAATGTCCGCTGCACGAGACCTACCACGTGCAGTCGGAGAACGTGGTGCTGGAGGTCGTCGACGACGAGGGCCGGCCCTGCAGTCCCGGCGAAACGGGGCGGGTGCTGGTTACCTGCCTGCACAACTTCGCCAGCCCGCTGATCCGCTACGAACTGGGCGACTACGCCGAGGCCGGCTCCGCCTGCGCCTGCGGGCGCGGCCTGCCGACGATCAACAGGGTGCTTGGGCGCAGGCGCAACCGCATGGTGCTGCCCGATGGGCGCTCGGTGTTTCCGAACTTCGGCTACCACGACGACTACCGCGCGATTACCGACAAGGTCCGCGCTTTCCAGTACGTTCAGCGCAGCGCCGATACGATCGAAAAGCGGATGGTGGTCTCGGAGCCACTGACCGAAGCCGAAGAGGCCGCGCAGCGCGCCTTGATCGTGAAGAACCTCGGCCACCCCTTCGAAATCGTCTTCAGCTATCACGACCGGCTCTCGGAGCGCGATAGCGGCAAGTTCGAGGAATTCGTGTCGGATATGGCGCTCTGACGGCCGGCTGAGCCCGCCACCGGAAAGACTCAGGTCGGTTTGCGGGTCGCCAGGTAGATGCCGGGCAGCACCAGGGCGGCGCCGATCAGATGGTAGCTGCGCAGTTCCTCGCCCAGCAGCAGGTAGGCGAGAACGCCGTTGTAGAGCGGGAAAAGATACATCAGCAGGCTGGTCGGACCGGCGCCGAGGATGCGCTGCACGAGGGCATAGACCTGGTAGGCGCCCAGGGAGGGAATCATCGCCACGAAGGCGACGATCAGGAAGCTGCGCGGCGCCAGCGCCGGCAACTCGCCGCCGAGGCCTTCCATCACCGTGAAGGGCAGCAGCACGACGATACCCCCGAGGATGATGGCGGCGAAGCGCGCGGTCACCGGCAGGGCGGTGGGGCGGTGTTGCAGCATGATGCAGTAGACCGCCCAGGCCGCCATGGCGCCGACGATCCAGAAGTCTCCCACCGCAAAACTCAATCCGGTCAGGACTCCGATGTCGCCGCGGCACACGATGGCGACCACGCCCAGCAGCGACAGCAGCACGCCCAGGCCCTGCAGCGGCGATAGCTGCTCGTCATAGAAGACGTGCGCCAGGATGACGATCAGGATGGGGGAGACGGAGTAGATGAGGCCGATGTTGGTGGCCGAGGTGGTGTCCGCCCCGATGTAGACGAATGCGCCGCAGGCGCCCATGCCGAGGGCGCCGAGGACAAGGAGGTCGCGCCATTCCTTGAGCGCGGCGAAGCGGTACCGCCAGAGCGTCGCCGCCGCGAAGGGCAGCAGCAGGCAGAAGGCCAGCGTCCAGCGCCAGAAGGCCAGCGCGACCGGTGGAAAGGCGTCGTGGACGAGGCGCGCCATGAGCATGTTGGAACAGAACAGCACCGGGGTGATGAACAGCAGTATCAGTGCCAGCTTACGCTCGCTCAGCCCGAAGCGGCGCTTCTCCTGCGCGGCGGCGGCGTCCCTGGGGCTCTCGTCTGCGGTCATGGAATGACGCTCTACCGGCTGCCGCCGCCGCGGTCAAACGCCGAAGCGGCAGGGGTGGCATGCCGAAAGCTGGAGGCGCCTCAGTCCGCGGCGAGCGCGCCATAGTAATGATGGGGAAAGCCGGCCTGATGGCGGGCGCCGTCGTTGAAGGGGGGCTTTAGCTGTCCCTTGAAGTGGCGCCGCACGAGACTCTGCCAGGTTTCCCGCGAGTCGCGTCCGCGCCGGGCGCAGATATGGTCGAACCAGCGCTTGCCGATGGCGACGTGGCCGATTTCTTCCTCGTAGATGACCTGCAGGGCGGCGGCGCTGTCATGATCCTCGGCCGCCTGCAGCTTTACGATCATGGCCGGGGTGACGTCCAGGCCGCGCGCCTCCAACACCAGCGGCACCACGGCCAAACGCGCCAACAGGTCGTGCGCGGTCTCTTCCGCGGCCTGCCACAGCCCGTCGTGCGCGGGCAGATCCCCGTAGGACAGGTCCAGCGCCGCCAGCCGCTCGACCAGAAGCAGGTAATGCTTGGCCTCCTCGTCGGCGACCCGCATCCAGTCGTCGTAGAAGGGGCGCGGCAGCTCCTCCCGGGTGAAGCGCGCGACGATGTCGGCAGCCAGGTCGATGGCGTTCAGCTCGATATGCGCCAAGGCGTGCAGCAACGCACCGCGCCCGGCGCTGCCCCGGTTGATCTTGCGCTTGGGCACCTCGCCGGGCCGCTTCAGCTCCGGGCGCGCGGGCCGGGCCGGGCGCGGCGGCGGTGGCGCGCTGCCGACCTCGGCGATCGACCCGTCGCGCCAGGCTGCGGCGGTTTCCCGCGCGAGCGCCGCCTTGACCAGGGGGTCGGCGGTCTCCAGGACGGCGACCGCCCGCTCCGCGAGAGTGCTCATGGCCTGCTCTTCACAAGCCGGGCGTTCACAGGGCCTGGGCCGCTTCGAGGACCTCCTCGACGTGGCCCTTCACCTTCACCTTGCGCCATTCCCCGCGCAGCACGCCCTTCTCGTCGATCAGGAAAGTCGCGCGGTCGATGCCCATGTACTTGCGCCCGTACATGGATTTCTCGATCCAGGTGCCGTAGGCCTCGCAGACCTTGCCGTCCTCGTCGGAGGCCAGAGTAAAGGGCAGGTCGTACTTCGCCTTGAACTTGTCGTGCTTGGCGACGGTATCCTTGGAGACGCCGATGATCACGGCGTCGATTTTGGAAAAGTCCGGCAGCGCGTCGCGGAAGCCGCAGGCTTCCTTCGTGCAGCCGGGAGTGTCGTCCTTCGGATAGAAGTAGAGCACCACCTTTTGTCCCTTGAGATCCTTCAGGGAGATCTTGCCGCCGCCGTCGGTCGGCATCGTGAAGGCGGGCGCTTTCTTTCCGAGTTCAGCCATGGTCATGGTTCCCTGGTGTCGTCTGGTGAGGTTGGATCGAAGGGGTGTTTCTATGACATTGGGCGCTTGCGGTCGAGGTCAAGCGGCCCTGGGGCTCAGGCGCCTTTTGCGAAGGGCAGGACACCCTTGTCCGGCTCCGTGCCGCCTGGAGGCGCGGGGTCGTCGACCGCTTCCAGATAGATGTCGTGCGACCAGGCGAGAGTCTCCTCCAGACGGGCCCGCAGCTCGGCGAAGCTGCTCATGCCGATGCTGGTGGCCAAGGCGGTTTGCAGCAGCGGTGACAAGGTGTCGGCGTCGAAGGCCGGGCCGACCGTCAGGCGCAGCGCCTCCTGCACCTGGCGCAGGAACCGCGTGGCCACGACCAGCTTTTCGGCCCGCTCGGTCGCGATGATCCCCGCCTCGGCCAGGTTGGCGAAGGCCTGTTGGGTCGAGACCGCCAGGACCCCGGGCTCTTCGGCGGCATGGCGCAGCTGCAGGTATTGGGCGAGAAAGTCCAGGTCGATGAGGCCGCCTTCGGCATACTTGACGCTCCAGAGGGTGGCCGCGGGGTGCTCCTTATAGATACGCCGGCGCATGGAGGCCACGTCGCTCAGAAGCTGCTGGGGGTCGCGTGGGGCGCTGCGGATGGCCAGAAGTTCTTTTTCCACCCGGGCGCAGATGTCGGCCGGTCCGGCGACGGTACGCGCGCGGGTCAGGGCCATGTGCTCCCAGGTCCAGGCATCCTTCTCGTAGTAGCGCCGGAAAGAGGCGAGGGAGGTGGCGATGGGCCCGGCGTTGCCGGAAGGCCGCAGACGCATGTCGATCTCGTAGAGCGTGCCCTCCGCGGTCTGGGCGCTGAGCGCGTTGATCATGCGCTGCGCCAGACGCGCGTAGTAGCGCTGCGGCTCCAGTGGCTTGGGCCCGTCGGATTGCAGGGTCCCCGCTTGCTCCCCCTGGCTCGGCAGGTCGTAGAGGAATACCAGGTCGAGGTCGGAGGAAACGGTCATCTCGCGGCTGCCCAGCTTGCCCAGGGCGACCACCGCCAGGCCTGCGCCTTCCAGGTGCCCGTGGCTGCGGGCCAGATCCTCGACGACCGGCTCGTAGAGGCCGCGCAGGGCCACCTCGGCGATGTCGCTCAGTGCCCGCCCGCTGGCGTCGACATCGCTCTTGTGGCGCAGGATATGGACGCCGACCTGGAAACGGCGGTCGTTGGCCCAGCGTCGCGTCATATCGAGGACGTCCTGCAGATCCTGGGCGTCGGTCAGCGCCGCTTCCAGTTCTCCGCTCAGTTCCTCCGCCGGCGGAATGGGTGCGAAGAAATCCGGCGACAGCACCGCCTCCAGCAGGTGCGGCTTGCGGTCCAGGCGGTCGGCCAGCATGGGGGCGCTGCCCATGATCTCGGCCATGAGGTCCAGCAGGTTCGGGTTGTTGTAGAGCATCGAGAAGAGCTGCACCCCGGCGGGAAGACCGGCGACGAAGGTATCGAATTTCAGGAGCGCCCGGTCCGGGTCGCGGGTGCCGCCGAAGGCCTTCAGCAACACCGGCACCAGTTCCGTCAGCAGCTGCCGGCTGCGGGTCGAGCGCAGCGCCCGATAGCGTCCGTGGTGCCAGCCGCTGACCACCTGCCAGACCATCTCGCCGTCGCGGAAGCCGAGGCCGGCGAGGGTGGACAGGGTCTCCGGGTCCGGCTCGCCGCCGGTGAAGACCAGGCTGCCCGGTTCGGAGAGGGTCGGCGATTCCTCGAAGAGATGCGCGTAGTGGTCCTCCACCCGGCGCAGGCGGCGCAGCAGCTCCTCCCGGAACGCGGCCGGATCGTCATAGCCCAGGAAGACCGCCAGGGCGTCGACGCCTTCGTCGTCCTCGGGCAGGGTGTGGGTCTGCTGGTCCTCGATCATCTGCAGGCGGTGCTCGACGCGGCGCAGGAAGAAGTAGGCCTCGGTCAGCTCCGCGGCCACTTCGGGGGAGATGTGGCCGCTCGCGGCCAGCGCCGCCAGGGCTTCCTTGGTCTGCGACGTCCGCAACTCCGGATCGCGCCCGCCCCAGATGAGCTGCTGGGTCTGGCAGAAGAATTCGATCTCGCGGATGCCGCCACGCCCCAGCTTCACATTGTGGCCGTTGATGGCGATGACCGAGCCGCCCTTGTGGGCATTGATCTGCCGTTTGATCGAATGCACGTCCTGGATGGCCCAGAAGTCCAGATGCTTGCGCCAGATAAAGGGACGCAGCTCGCTCAGGAAGGCGGCTCCGAGTCCCTTGTCGCCGGCGATGGGACGCGCCTTGATCATGGCCGCGCGCTCCCAGTTCTGGCCCAGGCTTTCATAGTAGGTGAGGGCGCTGTTGATGTTGATGGCCAAGGGCATGGCGCCGGGGTCCGGGCGCAGGCGCAGGTCGGTGCGGAAGACGTAGCCGTCGCCGGTGCGGTCGTCGAGGCAGCGCATCAGGTCGCGGGTGAGGCGCACCAGGCCTTGCTGGATGCCGCGCGCGTGGCGGTAGTCCACTTTCTCCGGGTCGAAAATGACGATGAGGTCGACGTCGGAGGAATAATTCAGTTCATGGGCCCCTAGCTTGCCCATGCCCAGGATGACGATCCCGCAGTCCTTGGTCGGGGCCGATTCGTCCGCCAGGCCCAGTTCGCCCCGTGCGGCGGCCTGGCGCAGCACCCCGGCGAGGGCCGCGTCGACGGCCGCGTCCGCAAAATCGGAGAGTCTGCGGGTGACCCCCGCGACATCCCAAAAACCGCAGATATCCGCGAATGCGATGGTAAATGCGGCGCGGCGGCGGGCGATCCGCAGGCTCTTCATCAGTTCCGCTTGACTGTCCAGCGCGGCAGTCGTGCTTTCCAATCCCTGCAGGACTTTTTTTAGAACCAGATCGGGTCCCTGGTTTAAAACCTCTGTGAGGAGCCCGATATCCGCAATCAAACAGTGGCTGAGGAAGGGCGAATTGGCGAAAATCGCCTGTAGCAGCCGCTGGCCCGCGGGGTCCTGCGTCAATTCCTGCGCCAGCCCGCTCGCGGCGGGATCGGAGGCAGCAGCCGCGTTCCAGCGTTCCAGCCAGGGCAGGGCCCGGGCCGGTTCCAGGGCGCCAGGAAGAACAGAAGTATCTGGTAGGTAAGGGAGTTTAGACATCTCACGCCGCTCGCTTCAGGATCAGACTGCTGAAGCTGCGCGCTCCGGTCAAGCGCCGGAGGGCGCGGCGGTCGCCGTCGCGACTTCGGCGGCGGCCGGAGAGGGCAGGCCGGGCGGCAGGGATGGCAAGGATGGCGTCAAGGCGCGCGTCCGGCGGGACAAGCCGCGCCGTTCGCGGACCCATAAGCTGATCCGCTTCGGGATCGAGCTTGTCGGCGGCGTTTTCGCCGCCGCCGTTCTGGTCGGCGGCGTGGCGGCCTGGCGGCTCTCCGAGGGCCCGATTCGCACTGATTTCCTCACCCCGCACCTGCAGGAGGCGATCAACCGGGCCAGCAGCAATTCCGTCGATGTCGGCGGCACTTTCCTGATTTGGGAGGAGGGGAGCCGCGGCCTGGTGCTGCATGCCGCCGAGGTGGTGGTGCGCGACGCGGATAACAATCTTATCGCCTCGCTGCCGGAAGTTGCCTTCGAGTTGAGCGCCAGCGCCGTGCTGCGGGGCACCCTCGCCCCCCACCAGATCGAGATCATCGCCCCGCGCATCCGCCTGGTGCGCGGCAAGGACGGCCGGATCGGTTTCGGCGATGAACTGGAAGTGGAGACCACGGCGCCGGCGGACGCCGCGCGCGGCGAGAGCTTGGTCCTGGGCAGCATGATCGAGGAACTGCTGGCCGAGCGGAACGGGGGCAGCCCGCTGTCCTTTCTCGACGAAGTCCGTATCCGCGACGGTCAGCTCTTCGTGCGCGACGAGATGTTCGGTATTTCCTGGGCGGCGCCCTCGGCGGAAATCTCCCTGCGCCGGGACATCGCCGGGCTGGCGGGGGACATCAGCCTCAGCTTCGCCGGCCACCGCGATCCGGCAACCTTCGATGCGGCTTTTCTCTTCGACAAAAGCGCTCAAGTCGTCGACCTGGCCGCCGGCTTCTCCGATATCAGCCTCGCCGCCCTGGCGGAGGCGATCCCGGAACTGGCGCCTGTCGGCGGCCTGACATCGCGGATCAGCGGCTCTATCTCGACCTCGGTGACGCTGGACGGCAAGCTGGGACATACCGGCTTCGATATTCAGGGTTTTGCCGGGACCTTGAAGATTCCCGGCATCGAGATGGCGGCGTTTCCTGTGCGCGACCTGAACATGCGCGGGCGCTACGACAGCGACGAGCGGCGTTTCGACCTTGAAGAGGCGCGGATCGCGCTGGGCGACGGCGAGGCGCCGGGGCCGGTTTTCGGCCTGGCAGGCGCCCTCGATTACGACCCCCTCAGCGGCGATTGGCGCATCGATACCGACGCCACGCTGGAAGGTATGCGGCTTGCCGAGCTTGCGACCTACTGGCCGGAATCGATTGCATCGGATGCGCGGCCCTGGGTTCTGGAGAACGTAACCGACGGTGTGGTCGACAAAGCGACCGCCGCTCTGGCGGCGGAGGTGCCGCAGGGCGATTTCTCCGTCACCCAGGTGACCGGCATGACGGGGACGCTGCAATACCGCGACCTGGAAGTCCACTATCTGCGCCCTCTGCCGTCGATCCGAAAAATCGGCGGGACAGCCAAGTTCGACCTGGATTCGCTGCGCTTCGCGGTGGAGACCGGCCGGCTGGAAGGGTTGGCGCTAGGCGATTCGCAGGTTCAGATCACGGGTTTCAGTGCCGCCGATCCCAAGCGGGGCTTGTATGAAAAGCTCACGATCGACACCACGGCGGTGGGGCCGGTCCATGACGTTCTGGCGCTCCTCGAACACCCGCGCCTCGATCTGCTGTCCCGGCTGGGCTTCTCTTCCACGGGCAGCGGCGGGGCGGTCTCGGCGCGGCTCGCCTTTCAGTTCCCTCTCGCCAAGAGCCTCAGCTTCGACGACGTGACGCTGCAGACCGAGGCCTCGGTCTACAACGGCGAACTGAAGGGCGTCTTCCTTGGCCAGGACATGACCGACGCGCAGCTTTCCATCGTTCTTGACCAGAGCGGCATGCAGCTCTCCGGACCTCTCAATCTGGGCGGCGTGCCGCTTTCGGCCAGCTGGAAAGAGAGCTTCGCCGCCAGCGCCAAGGTGCGCTCGGTGCTCGAAGCGGAGATTCCCCGCAGCAGCGACGAAGAGCGGGCGCGCTTCGGCCTCGACATCGGCGAGGCGGTGCGCGGTCCGCTGGCTGCGAAGGTCTCCATGATCAGCCGCGACGACGGCCTTTCGACCCTGCAGATCTCTGCGGACCTGAAAGAAGCCAGCATCTCCCTGCCGGAGATTCATTGGCGCAAGGAGCCCGGCATCGACGGAAGCTTGGGACTGACGGTCGAGATGGATTCCGGCGGACCGCTGGCCTACCGCGATATCGTGCTGCAGGCGGGCGATCTCACCGCCCGCGGCAAGGCTTCTCCCGGGCGCGACCGCCAGGGGCTCGGGTCGATCGACCTGGAGCGGGTGACCTTCGGGCGCAGCAACCTGCAGGACGTGGCGCTGTTGCTGGACGAGGACGGCATCGACGTCGCCATCGGCCGCGGCATCCTGGATGCCGAGCCCTTCCTGAGCGACGACGCGGAAAAGACCGGACAGGAAGAGCCCCCCGCGCCGCCGGAAACCGGGCCGGCAAGGACGCCGCGCAGCTACCAGCCGTTGAGCATCAGGGCGCCGGATTTGGAGGTGCTTTACTTCGCCGGCGAGCGCCGTCTGGAGCGGGTCAATTTGGAGCTGCGCCGCCGCACGACCGGCTGGGAGACCATCCGCCTCTCCGGCAGCATTCCCGAGCAGTACTGGTCGCCCAGCAGGCCTGAACCGTCCGAGGCCGCACCGCCGGAGCCGGAGTTGCCGGAGAAGGAAGTACTGGAAACGCAGGCCGGCGACAGCGTCGTGGTCGAAGAGGTGAAGCCGGACGTGACGGCCGAACTGACCCGCCGCTACCTGCAGTTCTCCTTCGCGCCCGACGCCGCCGGCAGCGGCCAGCGCCTGCTGGCCCAAAGCGACGATCTCGGCGCGCTGCTCCGGGCCACCAATATCGCCGACACGGTCGTCGGCGGGCGCATCCAGATCACCGGCCAGAGCGCGGGTCCGAGCCCCACCCATCCCATTGAGGCCAAGGTGCAGGCGCGCGACTTCGTCATGGTGAACGCACCGGCCATGGCGAAGCTGCTGACCGTCGCCTCTTTCACCGGCGTTCTCGACCTGCTGCGCGGCGAGGGCATTCCGTTCCAGGGCATGGACGGGGACTTCGTGCTGGACGACGGCGTGGCGACGACGGAGCTGATGCGCATCTACGGGGCCTCCCTGGGGCTGACGGCCAAGGGCGAGATCGATTTCGACAACGATGCCATCGACCTGACGGGCGTCGTCGTGCCGGCTTACTCGATCAACAATTTTCTCAGCAAGATCCCGCTGCTCGGCACCCTGCTGACCGGAGGCGAGGGCGAGGGGCTCTTCGCCGTGGTCTACAAGGTGAAGGGAGAGGTCGACGACCCGGAGGTCTCGGTCAATCCGCTCTCGGCGCTGACGCCGGGGTTCCTGCGCAACATCTTCACCGCCGAGCCCGGCAGCGCCGAGGGCCAGGCGATTCCCGAAAAGCGCGAGCGCATCGACAAGTAGTACGTTTCGCCTTTTCCCCGCTGGGAGAGGACGATTCCTCAGCCGGCCAGCTTCACCAGCGCGTGGCGCTTCTTGCCCGCGGAGAGCTTGAGGCTGCCGTCAGGGCCCAGGTCATCCAGGCCCACGGTCCGCATCTCGTCCTCGATGGTGACGTCGTTGAGCCGGGCACCGCCGCCCTTGATGAGCCGGCGCGCTTCGCCGTTGCTCTTGGCCAGACCGGCGCGGCGCATCAGCTCAAACACCATGATGCCGCCGTTGAGTTCGGCCTGGGTCACCTCGATGGTCGGCAGGCCCTCGGCGCTCTTGCCTTCCTCGAAGGTCTGGCGCGCGGTCTCCGCCGCCTCGGCCGCCGCCGCCTCGCCCCGGCACAGCTTGGTTGCCTCGAAGGCGAGAATCTTCTTCGCTTCGTTGACCTCGGCGCCTGCCAGGGTTTCCAGCTTGGCGATCTCCTCTTCCGCCATGTCGGTGAAGAGGCGCAGGAAGCGGCCGACGTCGCCGTCCTCCGTGTTGCGCCAGAACTGCCAGTAGTCGTAGTGGCTGAGGCGGTGCGCGCCGAGCCAGATGGCGCCGGCCGCGGTCTTGCCCATCTTGGCGCCGGAAGCCGTGGTGATCAGCGGCGTGGTCAGCCCGTAGAGCGGGCGTTGATCGATGCGCCGCGCCAGCTCGATGCCGTTGACGATGTTGCCCCACTGGTCGGAGCCGCCCATCTGCAGGCTGCAGTCGAAGCGGCGGCTCAATTCCAAGAAGTCGTAGGCCTGGAGAATCATGTAATTGAACTCCAGGAAGGTCAGCGGCTGCTCGCGGTCGAGACGCAGCTTCACGCTGTCGAAGGTCAGCATGCGGTTGATGGTGAAGTGCCGCCCGACGTCGCGCAGGAAATCGATGTACTGCAGGCTGTCCAGCCAGTCGGCGTTGTTCGCCATGATGGCGCTGTCCGGACCTGCGGTGAAATCCAGAAGGTTGTCGAAGGTCTTGCGTATCTCGGCGACATTGGCGTCGATTTGCGCGGAGGTCAGGAGCTGGCGGGATTCGTCCTTGCCGGAGGGGTCGCCGACCTTGGTGGTGCCGCCGCCCATCAGGGCGATCGGCCTGTGCCCGGTCTTCTGCGCCCAGCGCAGCATCATGATCTGGACCAAATGGCCGATGTGCAGGCTGTCCGCCGTGGCGTCGAAGCCGATATAGGCGGTGACGGGCCCCTCCAGCGCGCGCGCGTCGAGCGCATCGAGGTCGGTGCACTGGTGAATGAACCCGCGGGCCTGAAGGGTCCGCAGGAAGTCGGAACGGGGCGCTGTCATCGTTCTGGTCTTTTCCTGCTGGCAAGAGGCGCCCGCCGCCGGCGGGCGCAGGCATTTAACACAATCCCGCCGGGATCACAATTTGACGGTCCAAATTTCCGTGCCCTGGGCGCATGGCGGGCGTTAACCTAGTTTGACCGAATCGTAATCTCTGCCCGCTAGAACCTCCCGGGCGGACCCTGGAAGCAAGTGAAGGACGGAACAGCCATGGTGAGATCGTTGGATGGGGAGCGGCCCTGGGCCCTGGGCCTGATGAGCGGTACCTCCCTGGACGGCATCGACGCGGCCCTGATCCGCAGCGACGGCCTGCGCCAGGTGACAATGGGGGCCAGCTTCAGTCTGCCCTACGAGCCGGAGATGCGCCGCCGCCTGCGCTCGGTCCTGGGCGGCCGGGGGCCGGTCGAGGAGGTCGGGCGGCAACTCACGCTGCGCCACGCCGAGGCGGTGCGCCGCTTGCTGGCGGAGGCCGCGGTGGCGCCGGAGGAGGTTCGCGTCATCGGCTTCCACGGCCACACCATCCTGCACCGGCCGCAGGAGGGCCGCACCTGGCAGATCGGCGACGGCGCCCTGCTGGCGGCGGAGACGGGCATCGACGTGGTGGCGGACCTGCGCGGCAACGACGTCGCCCTGGGCGGCGAGGGCGCCCCCCTGGTGCCGCTCTACCAGGCGGCCCTGGCCGCGGAACTGGAACGGCCCTTGGCGGTGGTCAATATCGGCGGCGTCGCCAACGTCGCCTGGATTGGGCCCGGAGACCTTGCGGGCGAAGACGAGGTCATCGCCTTCGATACCGGCCCCGGCAATGCCCTGGTCAACGACTGGGTCGAACAGCACGGCGGCGAGCCGCTGGACCGCAACGGCGCCCTCGCGGCCGCCGGACGGGTGGACGAGGGGCTGCTGGCGCGGCTTCTGGACAACTCCTATTTCGAGCGCGTTCCCCCCAAGTCCTTGGATCGGGACGATTTCTCGGCGCTTCCGGCGGCTGGATTGTCGTTGGAGGACGGGGCGACCACGCTGACCGCCTTCACCGCGGCCACCATTGCGCGGGCGGCCGGGCACTTCCCGGCGCCGGTGCGGCGCTGGCTGATCACCGGGGGCGGGCGCCACAACCCGACCCTCATGGCCATGTTGGCGGAGCGCCTGGGCGTCCCGGTAGAGCCGGTCGAGGCGGTGGGATGGCAGGGCGATGTCCTGGAGGCCCAAGCCTTCGCCTATCTGGCCCTGCGCTCCCTGGCGGGCCTGCCGCTGACGTTGCCGACCACCACGGGGGTCAGCCGGCCGGCCAGCGGCGGCCTGCTGCATCCCGCGCCGGAAGGCGCTCACGCCTAGGCCGGCGGGCGCCGGCCCCAGGGCGGGCGTCAGCCCGTGGCGGTCTTGCTGTTCTCGGCCGCCAGGGCCTTGGCCAGGTAGTCGTCGACGTGGCCGCTGAGCTCTTCCATCTCGTCCTGGAAGAAATGCCCGGCCCCGGCCACCACCCTGTAGTCGATGGCGATGCCGCGCTGGGACGACAGTTTGTCGACCAGCTTCTTCACCGAAGGCTCGGGCACGACCTCGTCCTTGTCGCCCTGAAGGATCAGGCCCGAGGAGGGGCAGGGCGCCAGGAAGGTGAAGTCGTGCATGTTGGCCGGCGGGGCCACCGAGATGAAACCGCTGATCTCCGGCCGGCGCATGAGCAGTTGCATGCCGATCCAAGCCCCGAAGGAGAAACCGGCGATCCAGCAGCCCTCGGCGTTCTCGTTATAGGTCTGCAGCCAGTCCAGCGCCGAGGCGGCATCCGACAGCTCGCCCTCGCCGCGGTCGAAGACGCCCTGCGAGCGCCCGACGCCCCGGAAGTTGAAGCGAAGGACCGAAAAGCCCTGGCGCACGAAGGCGTGGAACAGCGTATAGACGACCTTGTTGTTCATGGTGCCCCCGTATTGCGGGTGGGGGTGCAGCATGAGGGCGATGGGCGCGTTGGGGCGCTTGCTGTGCTGGTAGCGTCCTTCAAGACGGCCCTCGGGGCCATTGAAGATCACGTCAGGCATAGACCCTTTATTCCTATTCTTCTCTCGGCGGTGCGATCAAGCGGCGGTCCGGGCGCCCCGGTGGCTCCCGGAAGGTGAGTGGCCCCGAAAGGACATCCAAGGCAACCGGCGGCGCGGCGGCGTGTCCTTGCGCATTTCTCAGGCGTTTCGCTTGGACGTTTCGTCCGATGATCGCATCTTGTTATTATTCCGACCTTTTTTGGCCGGCCGGAAACTTGACCATTCTACTCAGGCTTACTATATCTCCAGGTACTGTCGCCAGGTGATTTTGGGGTGCAGCATCGGCGTTTCAGGCCACCCTGGGCGACAAAAGGCGGCGATAATAGCACGATGAGCGAAGCGATGTTCAAGTCTCTACGGGCCGAAATCGATGCCACCATGCAGCGCGACCCCGCGGCGCGCTCCCGCCTAGAGGTGGTGCTTTGTTACCCCGGTTTCCAGGCCATCATGCTTTATCGCCTGGCCAATGCCTGCTGGCGGCGGCGCTGGTTCCTGCTGGGGCGCTGGATTTCCGCCATGGGGCGCGTGCTGACCGGCATTGAAATCCATCCCGGCGCGACCATCGGCGAGCGCTTCTTCATCGATCACGGCATGGGCGTGGTGATCGGCGAGACCGCCGAGATCGGCGACGACGTCACTCTCTACCAAGGCGTCACCCTGGGCGGAACCTCGCCCAGCGTCGACAGCGACAGCCAGCGCAACGTGAAACGCCATCCGACCTTGCGGGACAACGTGATCGTCGGCTCCGGCGCCCAGATTCTGGGGCCCTTCACCGTCGGCCGCTGCGCGCGCATCGGCGCCAACGCGGTGGTCACCAAGGAGGTGCCGGAGGGCGCGACCGTCGTCGGAATTCCGGGACGCGCGGTTCAGACCAGCCGGACCCCGGACACCGAAACCGCCCCCTTCGTCGCTTACGGTACGCCGACCGGTAACATTCCCGACCCCGTCGCCCGGGCGCTGGATGGCCTGTTGGACGAGGTCCAGAGCCTGCGCGCCCGCGTCAACGAACTCGAGGGCCGCTCCGGCGAGGCGTCTTCGGGCAACGGCTTGCCCGTCGAGGGCGACGAGCGCGATCTCGGCGAAGTGAAACAGCCGCAAGGCAAATGCTGAGGCCGCGGAGCCCAGTGAAGGGAGAAGCAGGGTGAAGTTGAGCACCAAGGGCCGTTACGCCGTGATGGCGCTCTGCGACCTCGCCAGTCATGCCGAGGGCCGCCCCGTGGCCCTGGCCGATATCGCCGAGCGGCAGGAGATCTCTCTTTCCTACCTGGAGCAGCTCTTCGCCAAGCTGCGTCGCGGCGGACTGGTGCGATCGGTGCGCGGCCCCGGAGGCGGCTACCTGTTGGCTCATGCGCCGGGCGATACCCGGATCTCCGATATCATCCTGGCCGTGGACGAGCCGATCCGCGCCACGCGCTGTATGCCCGGCCAGCCGCTGGGCTGCCGGGGCAACCGGAGCCGCTGCCAGACTCACGACCTCTGGGAAGAACTCGGCAACCAGATCTACCTCTATCTCAGCTCGGTCACCGTGGACGACGTGATCTCGCGGCGCATCCTGGGGACCAGCGGTGTCGGCCCCTGCGCGCCGCGCGGCGCGGTGCAGGCGCCGGGTGATGACCTTTCGGCCGCCGAAGGCCCCACCGACGGCAACAACCCTTGCCGCGCCGCCGGCTAGGCGGCCGGCCGTAAGCCGCCACGCGAACCAGCATGACCGCCTACCTCGACTACAACGCCACGGCGCCGATCCGGCCGCAAGCGCTCGACGCCATGACGGCGGCGCTGGCCGAGCCCGGCAACGCCTCCTCGGTGCACGGGCCGGGCCGCCGCGCCCGGCGCCTGGTGGAGGAGGGGCGGGCGAAGGTCGCCGCGCTGGCGGGCGCCGATCCCAACTGGGTGATCTTCACCTCCGGGGGTACGGAGGCCAACAACCTGGCCCTGCGCGGCCTGCCGGCCCAGCGCATCGTCGTCTCCGCCGGCGAGCATGACTCGGTACTGCAGGCGGTGCCGGAGGCGCCGGGGCTTGAACCCCAGGTCGTGGGACTGACCGCCGACGGCGTCGTCGACCTGCAGGCCCTGGACGCGGCACTGGAGGATGCGCCGGAAGGCACGCTGGTCTCGGTCATGCTGGCCAACAACGAGACCGGGGTGATCCAGCCGATCGAACAGGTGGTGACGCTGGCGCGCGCCGCCGGCGCCTGGGTCCACTGCGATGCCGTGCAGGCCGCCGGCAAGATTCCCCTCGACATGACGGCGCTGGGCGTCGACCTCCTGACCCTCTCGGCCCACAAGCTGGGCGGGCCGCCGGGCGTGGGCGCTTTGCTGGTCTCCCCGGAGCAGCCGCTGCGCGCCTTGCAGCGCGGCGGCGGGCAGGAGCGCCGGCGCCGCGCCGGCACCGAGAATCTGGCGGGAATCGCCGGTTTCGGGGCGGCGGCTGAGAGTGCACTTGAAGATCTGCCCGGACTTCAGAGATTGGGTGAGCTGCGCGACTACTTTGAACGTGAAATCAAAATGTTAGCGTCCGAACTTAAGGTGTTCGGCGGTGGCGCGCCGCGTCTGCCCAACACCTCCTGCGTGGCTCTTGCCGGCCTGGCCGCCGAGACCCAGATCATGGCCCTCGACCTGGCCGGCGTGGCGGTCAGTTCCGGCGCCGCCTGCTCCTCCGGCAAGGTCCAGCCTTCCCACGTGCTGACCGCCATGGGAGCCTCGCCGCAGGAGGCCGGCTCGGCGATCCGCGTGTCGCTGGGCTGGGCCAGCGTTCCCCAGGACGTCGAGCGGTTGCTGTCCGCCTGGGGCGAGCTCTACCGGCGCAGCCGGGCGGCGTGAGGGGGGCGGGGATGACCGAGAAGCAGACGAGCAAGCCGAACCCCAAGAAGGCGAACAGGCGGCCGCCGGGTATCTACCTGGACAACCAGGCGACCACGCCGACCGACCCGCGGGTGGTCGAGGCCATGCTGCCCTTCTTCACCGAGCGCTTCGGCAACCCCCACTCGACGCACCATGCCTTCGGCTGGGACGCGGAGGAGGCGGTGGAAAAGGCGCGCGGCCAGCTCGCCACCCTGATCGGCGCCACGCCGCGGGAGGTGATCTTCACCTCCGGGGCGACGGAGGCCAACAATCTGGCGATCAAGGGTGCCGCGCGCTTCCACCGCGAGAAGCGTCCCCACGTGGTCACCCTGCCGACCGAGCACAAGTGCGTGATCGAGAGCGTGCGCCACCTGGAACGGGAGGGCCACAGGGTCGACTTCCTGCCGGTGCGCCCGGACGGTCTGGTCGACCTGGACCGGCTGGCCGCGACGGTGAGCGAGGAGACCTCCGTCGTCTCCATTATGGCGGTGAACAACGAGATCGGCGTCATCCAGCCGCTGGCCGAGATTGCCGGGATCTGCCACGCCAAGGGCGCCTACTTTCACTGCGACGCCGCCCAGGCGGTGGGCAAGATCCCGCTCGACGTGGCGGCGCTGGGCATCGACCTGCTGAGCGTGTCGGGCCACAAGTTCTACGGCCCCAAGGGCATCGGCGCGCTTTACGTGCGGCGCCGGCCGCGGGTACGCCTGGAGCCGTTGTTCGACGGCGGCGGGCAGGAGCGGGGCCTGCGCTCCGGTACCCTACCGACGCCGCTCTGCGTCGGCCTCGGCCAGGCCGCCGAGGTCGCCGCTCGGGAGATGGCCGAGGAAGAGGCGCGCATTTCGGCCTTGAAGACCCGCCTCCTGGAGGGCATTACAGGCCGCCTTCCCGGGGTGGCTCTGAATGGCCACGCCACGCAGCGGATCCCCGGCAATCTCAACCTCGCCTTCGAGGGGGTGGACGCCGAGGCCCTGATCAAGGCGCTGACGGGCCTGGCGGTTTCCTCCGGCTCGGCCTGCACCTCGACGGCGGTGGAGCCGTCCTACGTGCTGCAGGCCCTGGGGATGCCTGATGAGCGGGCGCGCGGGTCGATCCGCATCGGCATCGGCCGCTTCAATACGGAGGCGGAGATCGACCGGGCGGTGGAGGACCTGGCGGCGGCGGTCAAGCGGCTGCGCGACGAGGGCAGCGCGGCTGCCGAGTAGCTGTGGCCGGGCAGACGAGACGACGAGTTAGGAGCAGGACTTAATGCCGAAGTTGACGTTCATCGAGAAGGACGGGAACCGCAAGGAGGTGGATGCCCCCGTCGGTCTCTCGGTGATGGAGATCGCCCACCGTTTCGACGTGGATATCGAAGGGGCCTGCGAAGGCTCGCTGGCCTGCGCCACCTGCCACGTCATCGTCGACGAGGGCTGGTACGACAAGCTGGGCGAGCCTTCCGAGGACGAAGAGGACATGCTCGACCTCGCCTTCGGCCTTAAGCCGACCTCGCGCCTCGGCTGCCAGATCGTCATGACCGAGGAACTGGACGGCCTGGTCGTCGAGCTGCCCAAGGAAGTGAACTCCATGCTGGGCTGAGAGCCCGGTCTAGACGTCAGTTCGGTTCAGCTCAATGCCAAGGCCGCGACCACGAGATAGCGGCCGGTCTTGGCGAGCGCGACCAGCAGCAGGAAGGGGCCGAAGGGCTCCCGCAGCACGCCGGCGGCCAGGGTCAGCGGGTCGCCGATGAAGGGCGCCCAGCTCAGCAGCAGGCTCCATCTTCCATAGCGATGATACCAGCGCGCGGCGCGCTCCAGCTGCGCCGGCTTCACCGGGAACCAGCGGCGGTCGCTGAAGCGGTCGACGCCGCGCCCCAGCGCCCAGTTGACCACGGCGCCCAGCGTGTTCCCCAGGCTCGCCACCGCAATCAACAGCACGGTCGAATAGTCGCCAGAGAGCAGGAGCCCGGCGAGGCCCACTTCCGACTGCGCGGGGAAGATGGTCGCGGCCAGAAAGGCGATCAGGAACAGGCCGCCGTAGGCGCCGAGCTCAGCCATACAGCGCTGCGGCCCCTTCGAAGGCGCGGGGATTAATCATGGACCTCCAGAGAATCTCCAGGCACAAGGGTCTCCGACCGGCGCCGCCTTAGCCATGCTGCGATTTCCCGCTGCCGGGACGGCATTTTTGCTAAACTGGAACGCCGCCGCCGATGCGGGGCAAGCAGGGGAAAATGCCATGGCTCAATGGATCATACCAAGCAACATTCGTCTGGAAGGCTCGTCTTTCTGCCAGCTGCGCTGCCCGTCCTGCCCGACGACCACCAAGGCGATCGACCCGGTGGTGGGCAAGGGTTTTCTGAAGGCGGAAAATTTCCGCAAGCTGCTCGAGGAAAATCCCTCGCTCAAGCTGATCGAGCTGTCGAACTACGGCGAGATATTCCTCAATCCCGAGATCCTCGAGATCATGGCCTGCGCCCATGAACATGGTGTCACCTTGACGGGCAACAACGGCGTCAATCTTAACAACGTGCGCGACGAGGTCCTGGAAGGGGTGGTCAAGTACGGCTTTCACAGCATGGTCTGCTCGATCGACGGCGCCACCCAGGAAACCTACGCCAAGTATCGCGTTCGCGGGTCGCTGGAGACGGTCCTGGGCAATATCGAGAAGATCAACGGCTTCAAGCGGCAATACGGCTCGGAACTGCCGCGTCTCGAATGGCAGTTCATCATCTTCGGCCACAACGAGCACGAGATCGAAGCGGCGCAGCGGCTGGCCGAGAGCCTGGGCATGACCTTCCGCGCCAAGCTGAGCTGGGACGACGGCTTTTCGAGCGTGAAGGACAAGGAGGCGGTGGCGAGGCTTTCAGGCGTCGGCGTGGCCTCCCGTGCGGAGTTCAAGGAAAAGCACGGCTACAACTACATGCAGGGAATCTGCCAGCAGCTGTGGCATCTGCCGCAGATCAATTGGGACGGCAAGGTGCTCGGCTGCTGCCGCAATTTCTGGGGTGACTTCGGCGCGAACGCCTTCACCGACGGGCTGGAGAAGGCGGTCAACAGCGAAAAGATGCTCTATGCCCGCGAAATGCTCCTGGGCGAGAAGCCGGCGCGTGACGACATTCCCTGCACCACCTGCGAGATCTATCTCGGCATGAAGGCCGACAACCGCTTCTTCAGCTCCGGACAGCGGCCGTTGCAGCAGCTTCGGCGGCGCCAGGCCGCCGAGTCGGAAGACTGAACGGTATCGACTAGCTCCCCACGGCCTCCGCCGCGATCTTGGCGAAGATGACGTCCAGCTCCGCCGCCAGGTCCTTCAGCGCTTGGCCGCCGTCCGCGTAGGGCGCGAAGACGTGGCTCGGCGTCTTGTAGCTGAGATCGGCGGTGCCGTCGGCGTTCTCGGTCACGTAGAAGCGGATCGGCGCCTCGATGCCGGCGGCGACGCTGGCCTCCAGCATGCGCACGGCGAAATCCGGTCGGTAGACGCCGATCACCGTGTTGCCGGGGATATCCTTCTTCAGCACCTTCTTGGCGCCCAGCGTGGCGCTGGCCCGCGCCACCAGGCCCATCTTGTTGTCGGCGATGGCTTTCTCCAGGCGCGCCACCAGATCGGTGTAGCCGTGCTGCGTCTTCATGACCTTCCAGCCGGGCTGCGCCATGAGGTCCGCCTGCGCGGGTGCGGCCGGGACGGTGAGCAGCAGGAAGAAGCTCAGCAGGGGCAAGAGCGTCAGGCGGGGGATCATCGGCTGTCTCCGTCGGGCCGTGTTGCGTGGAAAGGTCGGGCATCAGTCTAGAGGCCCCGCCATCTCCCGGGGCTCAACTCCCCGTGAGTCGACCCTGTGATCCTGGGGCAAGAAAGGGCAACTAGGGGCCGCATGCAAAAGACCTGCACGCGGCGCGGGCAGGGGCTATGCTCGCGCGCCATGACGTCGAACGATTCCCCTGTCGCACCGGAAATCGCCCGCCTGCCGGGCCCGCTGTCTTCCCCGATGAAGTTGGACGCGCTGGGCGGCCTGATGATGCGGCCCTGGTACGACCGCCTGGCCGTGAAGCTGGTGCCCAATTGGTACTTCCCGCTGTCGCGCGCCTGGGCGGCGGCCCTGGAAAACGGCACAGACGAAGCGGCCTTCGCCGCCGCCCTGGAGTTGCAGGCCTTCCCCGGCGGCTTTTGCGGCTGGCGTCTCCGGCGCGCCCTGGCGAAGACCCGGGAACTGAAGCAGGTCCACGCGGGAGCCGACGCCCGTTGGCGCGATCTCTTCTTCGCGCCCGAGGCGCCCTCCGCCGCCGCCCTGGTGGCGGCCGAGCGCGCGCGCCGCAAGGCCGCACACGACCTCATGGCGGCGCGGCGCTATTTCCTCTGCCTGCGCAAGCGCGTGCCCCGGCTGCGGTGGGAACTGCCGCATCCGGAGGACATGCCGGCCCCCGAGGCGCTCCAGGGCGACGGCGGCACTTGCATCAAGATTGACGGTCTGCCGCCGGTCGAGCAGTCGCACTGGGTGCCCGGCCCCTTCGGGCGGCAGTGCTGGATCCGCTTTCCCGCCCCGGGCCTGCCCGGAGACTGCGCCTGGGCCCAGGTCTTCGAGCCTGAGGGGGCCGAGAACCCGCCGACGCTCATCTCCCTTCACGGCATCTGCGTGGAGAGCGAGCATTGGAGCGAGGCCATGGACAGCGTCGACATCGTGCCGACCCTGGCGCTGAAGGGCGTCCGGGTAATCCGCCCCGAGGGCCCCTGGCACGGCCGCCGGCGCCGGCCCGGCACCTTCGGCGGCGAGCCGGCCATGGCGCACGGCCCGCTGGGCTTCCTGCAACTCTTCGCCGCCTGGGGCGCCGAACTGCCGGTCTACGTCGACTGGGCCCGCAAACAAAACAAGGGGCAGGACAGCGGGCCGGTGGCGCTGGGCGGGGTCAGCCTGGGGGCGCTCACCAGCCAGCTCGCCGCCGTGGCGGCCAGGGACTGGCCGGTCGAGCTGCGCCCCGACGCCCTGATCCTGGTGGCCTGCAGCGAGAGCCTGCACGACGTCGCTTTCCAGGGCAGCCTGGCCGCGGCCATCGGCCTGCCGGCCCGCCTGCAGGCCAAGGGCTGGAGCGTCGCCGACATCGACCGCTACCTGCCGCTGATGGAACCGCGCGGTGCCCCGGCCATGGCGCCGGAGAAGATCGTCATGGCGCTGGGCGAAGCCGACGACCTGACGCCCTTTGCCGGAGGCCTGGCCCTGGCGCGGCGCTGGGGCGTGCCGCCGGCGAATTTATTCCTGCGCCGCCAGGGGCACTTCACCGTGGCCTTCGACCTCTCGCGCCGCCCGCAGCCCCTGGACCGGCTGCGGGAAATCCTGGGGGCGGGCTAGGCCCCGGCGGCCTCATTCCTTGCACCCGGCGGGTTCGGCCCTATATTCCGGCTCTATGAACAGTCTTGGGATCGACAAGCCGGCGGGACGGACCCGCGTGGTGGTGGCCATGTCGGGCGGGGTGGACTCCTCCGTCACCGCAGCGCTGCTGCACGCCCAGGGCTTCGACGTGGTGGGCATCACCCTGCAGCTCTACGACCACGGCATGGCGCTGGCCAAGAAGGGCGCCTGCTGCGCCGGACAGGACATCTACGACGCCCGCCAGGTCTCCGAGCGCCTGGGCATCCCGCACTACGTGCTGGACTACGAAAGCCGCTTTCGCGAGTCGGTCATCGACGACTTCGCCGACAGCTACCTGCGCGGCGAGACGCCGATCCCCTGCGTGAACTGCAACCAGACGGTCAAGTTCCGCGACCTGCTGGCCACGGCCCGCGACCTGGGCGCCGACTGCCTGGCCACCGGCCACTACGTCCAGCGCAAGATGGGACCGGACGGCGCGGAACTGCACCGCGCCGTCGATCCCAAGCGCGACCAGAGCTATTTCCTCTTCGCCACCACCCAGGAACAGCTCGACTTCCTGCGTTTTCCGCTCGGCGGCATGGAAAAGAACAGGGTGCGTGAAGAGGCCGAGCGTTTCGGCCTCGTCGTCGCCGACAAGCCCGACAGCCAGGACATCTGCTTCGTGCCGCAGGGCTCCTATGCCGAGGTGGTGCAGAAGCTGCGCCCCGGCGCCGCCGACCCGGGCGACATCGTGCACGTCGACGGCCGCGTCATGGGCCGCCACGAGGGCATCATCCACTACACCATCGGCCAG
This sequence comes from Pelagibius sp. CAU 1746, assembly GCF_039839785.1. Lineage (NCBI taxonomy): Bacteria > Pseudomonadati > Pseudomonadota > Alphaproteobacteria > Rhodospirillales > Rhodovibrionaceae > Pelagibius > Pelagibius sp. CAU 1746. The sequence continues at coordinate 211,239 of NZ_JBDOQT010000002.1, read as the reverse complement.
CGCCGCGGCCTGGGCGTGGGCGGCGAGCGTGAACCGCTGTTCGTCGTGCGCCTGGAACCGGAGACGCGCCGCGTCGTCGTCGGCCCGAAAGCGGCGCTGGCGCGCGACCGCGTCATCCTGCGCGACGTGAACTGGCTGGGTGGGGCGCCGCTGACCGCGGAGGGCCGGCGCTGCGAGGTGAAGCTGCGTTCGGTCAGCGCGCCGGCGGCGGCGACGCTCTATCCGCTGCCGGACGGCGGCGCTGAAGTGGTCTTGGACGACGCCCAGTTCGGAGTCTCGCCGGGTCAGGCCGCGGTGTGCTATGAAGGCAGCCGGGTTTTGGGCGGCGGCTGGATTGCCGCGGCCGAAAGCCGTCTCGCCGCCTGAGCGGCGGGCGACGCAACCGATCCGGCCGGCATCCAGGTAGGGGCGATTGGCCGGGCATCCCCCGGAAGAGCCGCACCATGTCCCTCGACTCCCTCACCGAAAAGCTCAAATCCCAGGCAGCGGTGAATCCGCCGCTCGGCTACCGTGTTCAGTTCAACCTCGGGGAGGATGGCTCTCTCGTCTGGGACGGCACCGTCACGCCGCCCGAGATCGGCCCGTCCGATGGCACCGAGGCGGAGGCGGACACCGTGCTGAGCCTGTCGTTGGAGAATTTCGACCAGTTGCTGTCCGGCTCGCTGGACCCGACCCTGGCCTACATGACCGGCAAGTTGAAGATCAGCGGCTCCACAGGCGTCGCCATGAAGCTGGCGGCCATGCTGGGCGACTGAATCGGTCTCTTTGGTTCCAATCTCTACGTCTTGAATTGGAGAAGGGGGCATCCCCACCCTAACCCTCCCCCATCAAGGGGGAGGGGATTCATTGCCGGGTCGGCTCAGAATACGTCCCTCCCCCCTTGATGGGGGGAGGTTAGGTGGGGGGTGGAGCGTGCGGCCGGCGTTTGCCGGCGATCACTCCGCCGCGTTGGTGGCGCGCCTGACCTGGTGGCGTTCGCGGGCTTCGGCTTCCGCCTTGGCCTTGGCGACGGCGGCCTTGGCGGCCTGGTTGACGTGGTACATCTCCAGCTCTTCGTCCTCGCCGTGGTCGAGGACCGGGGCCAGCGCCTCGTCGGTGTAGTCCTTGGCGGCGGGGTCGGCTTCCAGGCGCCGGCGCAGGCGGTGCAGGCGCCAGGCGTAGATCCCCATGCCGGCGTAGTTCCTCAGTGCACGCGCGATGTTCTTGGGATAGAAGACCAGCGCGTTCTCGCGCGGCAGCTCGGGGCGGCGCTCGGAGCGCACGCGGCGGCGGAAGTAACCGCACTGCTGCGGATGGACCCGCTCGTAGCGCATGGCGCCGTAGATCTGCAGCAGGTGCTGCCAGATGCGCACCGGCTTGATGCCGTCGGCGATGGCGCGGCGCATCAGGGTCTCGGCGTGCTCCATCGAGTAGTAGTGGTCCCAGGCGTCCCAGTAGGCCTGCTGCAATTCCTCGCGCGACATCAGCGGGTGCTCGAAGGTGACGCACTCCAGGTCGTACTTGTTGAGGTCCGGGTCCATCCAGGTGCCCTGCTTGTAGAGGGTCTGATGATCCTCGGAGCCGGGCAGGGGGGTGAGGATGGAGATCTCGATCATGTCCACCGGCACCTCGCGCTGGATGATCTCCAGGTCGCGCTTCACCGACTCCGGCGTGTCGTTGGGCAGGCCCATGATGAAGCCGGCGTAGGTGATCACCTGCTGCGCCCGCCACTGCTGGAACATCTTGCGGTACTCGGTGATCTTGTTCTGGTTCTTCTTCATCTCCTTCAGGTTCGCCGGGTTGATGCTTTCCAGCCCGACGAAGACGCTGGTGCAGCCGGCCTTCTTGGCCTTCTCGATGAAGTTCGGGATCTTGTGCACCAGCACGTCGACCTGGATGAGGAAACGGATGTCGATGCCTTCGGCGCGCAACTCGGCCATGCGGTCGAAGATCGCCTCCCAGTTCTTGTTGCGGGCGAAGTTGTCGTCGGTGATGAAGTAGTGGGTGATGCCCTGGGCGTGGTTGGCGCGGATCAGCTTCTCCACGTCGTCGGCGCTGCGGTAGCGCGACTTGCGCCCCTGCACGTTGATGATGGTGCAGAAGGAGCACTGGAAGGGGCAGCCGCGCCCGGCGTCGAAGCTGCTGATCAGGCCGTCGTAGCGGCGCACCAGCGTCTGCGGCAGGAAGGGGGTGACCGCGCCCTGCAGGTCCGGTAGCTGGGCCATGGTGTTGTAGATCGGCTCCAGCCTGCCGTGGAGGGCGTCGTTCAGCACCCGGTCCAGGTGTTCCTCGGCCTCGCCGGCGAAGAGCGAGCAGCCCAGGTCGAGGGCTTCCTGCAGGCTCTCGTGGACGCCCGGCAGCATGGAGAGGCAGCCGCTGACGTGGAAGCCGCCGATGGCGACCTGCAGGCCGGCGGCGCGGAAGCGCCGCGCCATGGCCAGGGCGCGGGGGTACTGGTTCGACTGCACGCCGACCAGGCAGACCAAACCTCCACTTCCTGGCCCGCCCGAGCCTTCCCCGTCCACCTCGGCCGCCTTGTGGCGGGCGATGATGTCATTGAAGGGAAGCAGGATGTTCATCTCGTCGTAGGCGTCGATCTCGATCTCGACGTCCGGCCCCAGCGCCCGGCGCGCCTCGGCGTCCAGCACCAGGCCGTAGAGCGCGGCCAGCGAGTTGGAGGGGATCCAGGCCTTCCACCACTGGATGACGTAGCCGTCCTTGTCGTAGTGCGACGGCTTGATCAGGGTAACCTGGAATTTGCGCTTACCTGCGGGGCTCTCGGTGCCTGTCGCGGCACCGTCAACGGCAACACCTGACATCGGTTTGGTCCCCCCTTCACCGATGAATCCGCGCGGTTTGTGGCGGCAACCCTAGCACGATTGATTAGCCGGGGCCACTAGAGGCGGGGCCGGCCCCTCCGGAATTGCCTCCCCTTGGATGGGGGAGGGTCAGGGAGGGGGTGAACCTCCGGTTTCAGCCAATTTCCTTGGTTTCTCGGGGTTCCAGGCGGCCCGCCGCCCGCCGCCGCCCAGCTTCGGCTTGACAGGGCCGGGGCCGAGGCCATATACGACCCGCCACACCCTATGGCGGGGTAGCTCAGCTGGTTAGAGCAGCGGAATCATAATCCGCGTGTCGGGGGTTCGAGTCCCTCCCCCGCTACCAATGAAAACAAGGCCTTGGCGCGACGGCGCCAGGGCCTTGTTTGCGTTTGGGTGGCGGGGGAGCAGGGCTGGTGGGTATGGCTGCTTCTGACGGTAGGCAGCGGAGAGATTGGGGCTGCTTACCCTATAGCGCGATGGTTGATTCGCGTATAATTAGGCATGAGCGACGACGATCCCAATCTGCATCCCGACAGGTCAACGCTGTTCGGAAATGAGCAGTTCACGATTGCCACGACGCAGGCTGTATCTTTGGCTACGGCGCTGGGCATTGTCAGCCAGTTCGAGGCATTGTCACAGATCGCGGGCCGGCCTTCTGTCTTGGTGGCGCTTACCGGAGTCTTGGCTGCGGCGGCCATTGCGGTTTTGGCTGCTTGGTGCCGGCACCAATACAAAATGTGGGACGTAAAGCGGCATCCGGAGAAGTCGGGCTTCTATCTCAGATGGATGCGTAAGACCATGGCCGCGGCAGCATTTATGACGGGCGGCTCGTTCTTGGTCATGATTGTAGCGATGTGGGCCGTCTACCTCTGTGGAGAGGCCGGATCGCTGTGATAGGAGCATCGAGGGACGGTGAGCATCGAAGAACTTAGTACTCGGGAAATGCAGGCGCTTGGCGCCCTCTGCCTCTCAGCGTTTTGCGGGCACTTCGCAATCATGCACAGCGCGATAGAGGAACTGGTCACCCACCAGGTATCACTTTTGGGTGCCGCGAATCTGCCTGACTGGGAGGGGGCCGGCGCAATTCTGCGCCTCAACGGGCGCGGTGACCCGATGCCTGAAGATGTCCCGGCTGCGGTTCCCGCAGAACTGAAAGACAGTTTCTTTCGACTTGTCGACGATACCGTCGAGATCGGCCTCATCGACATGTATGGCGCGTCTACTGATCAGCCCAGGAAGTATCTGCAGAAAGCCATTGAAGTGCTGAAAGCGCACAGGATAGCGATCCCTGCGGTGGAGTCGGTAAATGTGCAGCAAAGACCTTTGCGCGGCGAGTGGGGCGAGCCAGTTGCGGAAAGCGTGCAGCGCGAGGTTCTTTGCCGATGCATGGCACTGCTTGACTGCCGGGACCGAGAATCGGCTGACGACCATCCTATGGAATCATAGTCCGCGTTTCGGGGGGTCGAGTCCCTCCCCAGCTACCAATGAAAACAAGGCCTTGGCGTCAGCGCGCCAGGGCCTTGTTTGCGTCTGGGGGTTCAGTCCTCGCCTTCCGCCGTGGCGAGTTTCAGGGCCTGGGCCTGGCGCTTGCGCTGGCGGTAGCGGGCGAACTGCTGGTCGGCCAGCACGCCGACCAGGATGACGGCGCCCATCACGGCGAAGTTCAGCGAGGAGGGGATGGACATTGACGGTCGTATCACAGGTGGTTTGTAGTCCGACTGAGTGGTGAGACCCCAGCCTCAATGCTGTTGGCACTCACTGAAGTAATGTGAGGTAAATGGACCGGAGATGACCAAAGCCCATTGTAACGCTTGTCAGGGCGACAAGAACCACGATGTTCTCCACGAGGAGACTACGTCCTGGGACGAGGAGATTAGTGAATACGAGTCGATTTACGGCTCGGATCGCTATGAGATGCTTCGATGCCGAGGGTGCGAGTCGATTACACTGCGGCACACCAGCTACTTTTCCGAAAATGATGAGCCGACGGTGACTTATTACCCTCCGGCGATGGCGCGTCCCGAGCCCGACTGGATTGGAAACCTCACTGACCCCTTCCACTTCGGTGACAACCCCGTCGAAGAGCTGCTCAAGGAAGTCTACACCGCGCTTCACAATCGCTCTCGGCGCCTCGCGGCGATTGGAACACGATCATTGCTGGAGCATGTCATGATCGAAAAGATCGGCGACCAGGGAAGCTTTGCGAAGAATGTAGAAGCGTTCAAGGAGGCAGGATACCTATCTTCTGTTCAAGCTGATTTTTTGATTGAAACGCTCGAAGCCGGGCACGCCTCAACGCACCGTGCATGGAAGCCAAACCGGAACCAGCTCAATACGCTCATGGACGTGACTGAGAGTGTGGTCCAGACTGTCTACGTACTCCACAAAAAGATAGCCGAGCTGAAGCAGCAGGTGCCGCCGCGACCCAAAAGATGACTATTGAGAAGGAAGATGATGCTGCGAGCAACGCAGAACGACTTGGCAGAATTGAATCTGAGACGAGCGTTACAAGTCAAACCAGAGTTTCGGCCCTTCGTAGTGATTATCGCGCAGCAGCTTGAATCCGGCTGCGTCCTCGGGGCGTCGTAGGGCAAAGGCCTCAGCCTCGGCCGCGTCTCGCGTGGTCGCATTCAACCCGATCAGCGTGCTTACGTCTTCACTCATCTCATCACCAGGGTCGACGGACTTGATGAAAACCACCCGATACTCAGGCATGGGAGTCACCCATTGGTTGTTGTTCGAAGGCGCGATTGTGTGGTGAGCACTGACGATTTCGGTTTTTTGTCCTGACAGTGACTGGCGAAGCTATTAGGGCTGCGGCGAGTATCAAGTGGGCGCAGGCCAGCGGAAGATTTCCGCGCCTTTATCGTCTCCGTCCGGTTCTCGAAGCCTTATCGAGAATGCCGCCCAGGCGACGAAAGCCTCGTTGAGGTGAGGAGGCTCGCTTTGCAGGGTTCCCAGAGAGAGGTTGAGATAATTACCATCCTCAAGCTTTAGAAAGAAGTCAGCCCCTACTTTAAATAGCAGCGTATTCCCAGCACTTCTGAAGGTGGGCTCATCTTCGGAGATTGGGACATCGATGAACCAGTGTTTACCGAGGTCAAGCACGCTTTGCCGACGTTGGCCAGTGAACCAGAGGGGTAGAGCTTGATCAGCAATCCATGAGTTCAATAGAACCAAGCATGGGCCTTCACTAGGAATCGCTGGATGAGGTTCAGCTCGGATAGCAAAGAAATTCTTCTCCTCTGGCCTTATGCGGCCAACGAGAAGGTGTCCGACTTCTACGTCCTCAAGGCGGAACGGCTTTGCGCTTTCTGGAATCTGCATCAGGCGTATCTCCGGGAGAATTGCTGGCAAAGCCTTGGTTAGCACCCGAGCACCAAACTGAAATGGCTTCAACGCGTGGAAAGCAAAGTTGACTAAGATCGATCGAGCTTAGACGCGGATTGTCGCCGGGCGCCAATTACTGCTTCGACTCGGTCCATCTGAACGTCCATAAGCGTTGATGGCAGCCGGAAAGAGAGCAGGAACGCACAGGTCGCGAGCGCAAAGTATCCGCGCTCAAGCCAAGCAGTAGTTTCCGGCCAGTGCGACCTAGTGAGCGCGGCAACAAAGATGATCAATAGCGTTAGGAGATAGAGATAGAAGAGCCATTTTTGCCGAATCAGCTTCACCTTGATGTTTGTGCGTTTTGTCTCGGCAATACGCCAACTCCCTGGCAACACCGACTGGTCCCCCAGTAACGTCATCACAGCGATGAGAAAGCCTGCGAGGATAGAGAAGACTGTGACGATGACACTGGTGGCATCGCTGTTGTTGGCGATTAGGCTATGGCCAAAAATCCCCACCGAGAGGCCCGCAATGACTGCGAAAGCCCCGTAAATTCTGTAGGCCCATTTTGCTCTGTTGCTCATTTCTAGCCTGGTCGACGACGCAGTTCGTCATAGAACTCCCGTAGCTCACCCCACGCATCATGATGATGTATTGATTTGCCGTAGGCACGGATGCGCACGGGCTTGGACAGGACAATGTCCTGCGCGCGCAGTTTGCGGCCGGACAACGTTTCGATCATAAAGCCTTCATCTTCGTCTTCTGCAAGCACCCGTTCGGCGAGGAGGGCAAGTTGTCGCTGGTCTAGCTCGGTCCCATTCCGCTTATCAAACGAGAAAAGCACTTCGACTTTCAGGTTCTCGGGTTCATCAGGAACCTCATCCTCCATTCCGAGAACGGCTTTCAACTCTTCCAAAACATCACCGAGGAGCTTGCGTCGGACAGTTTCCCGCCCGACAAAGTCGACAGCCGCTGCGTGAGCAATCGTGTTCATAGACACCTTCTTGATGCCGTCGCGCCGAATCATCGCCAGCTTGTCTATGTCAGCGCGCTTCATCAACTGAAAGGCCATCGCGGCAGAATCTAATCCGTGTCTTGCGGTCAGTTCAGTCACGTAAGCGACCAGAGCACTCTCGCCGAGCCCGCTTCGACAGATGACAACGTCGTTATCCTTAATTAGCAGCATCAACTCACCGTCGAGAAACTCCGTTCCCTCTGGCGGATCGGCAAGAGCAAGGTCAGCCGCTCGGACGCGGCCGGCATCCGGTACGACCGAAATCTGGTCGTCAGGCGTATAGGCGACGAGGTGCAGCAATGTCATTTGGTGCCGCCTGTCCGTTTGAATGTGGCGGCCTTCAATGACACGGCCCTCAGAAAGAACACGCCGGTCAGGTATGTTCCTAAATTGAGCATGGAGCTGATCCAAGAGACTGCCGAGGCTGCCAGGGCCGCCATCGCGAGCGCCAAAGTTCTCGATACTCAAGGCCGTGCGCAGTGTAAGTGTCCGATGAACAGTATCCGGCACTGTCTCCCCCAACTTCCTCCCTTTAGCGGCATTATTCCCGTAAAGGTGGTCTTCTGTCCAGGAATTTACACCTTTTAGGCTAAAGAGTGCTGTCGTGGGTCCTCTTGTTGCTTCGACCCCTGTTTTGGTCTGGGCTCGGTACTGGGCCAGTTGCGGATTGCTTCAGCTTTCGCGCCCGTCTGACCGAAACGGATGGCCAATCCCGGTCGGGCCTCGCGAAGTAGTTGCGGCCTATGCGAAAATCGTCGAAGAATCGACAGCAACCGCTGGGTGAGCGTGCGGTGACTGAAAAACAACCGAAGCTCCTGTGGCAGTTGCTGCACCGAAGGACCTTCCAGGGAGGACAGAGCAGATACCTATGGCCAGAAAGCCCTCAACGAAGCAGCCGAACGGGAACGGTGCCAACCTCGGCTTCGAGGCCCGGCTCTGGGCCACGGCGGACAAGCTGCGCGGCAACATGGAGCCGTCCGACTACAAGCACGTCGCCCTTGGCCTGATCTTCCTGAAGTACATCTCCGACGCCTTCGAGGCGAAGCGGGCGGAGCTGCTGAAGAACGAGCTGGCGGACGCGGAGGACCCGGAGGAGTACCTGGCCGAGAACGTCTTCTGGGTGCCGAAGGAGGCGCGCTGGTCCCATCTCCAGGCCAGGGCGAAGCAGCCGACCATCGGCAAAGACATCGACGATGCCATGGTGGAGATCGAGGCCAAGAACGAGAGCCTGAAGGGCGTCCTGCCCAAGGACTATGCCCGCCCGGCCCTCAACAAGGTCATGCTCGGCGAGCTGATCGACCTCGTCAGCGGGATCGGCATGGCCGAGAAGGCCGACCGCTCACGCGACATCCTGGGCCGCGTCTACGAGTATTTCCTGAGCGGCTTCGCCGGCGCCGAGGGCAAGCGCGGCGGCGAATTCTATACGCCACGCTCCGTCGTCAGGCTGCTAGTCGAGATGTTGGAGCCCTACAAGGGCCGGGTCTACGACCCCTGCTGCGGCTCCGGCGGCATGTTCGTCCAGTCCGAGAAGTTCGTGGAGGAGCACGGCGGGCGCATCGGTGACATCGCCATCTACGGGCAGGAGAGCAACTACACGACATGGCGCCTCGCTAAGATGAACCTCGCGGTGAGGGGCATCGACGCCGACATCCGCTGGAACAATGAGGGCAGCTTCCACAAGGACGAGCTGAAGGACCTCAAGGCCGACTTTATCCTCGCCAACCCGCCCTTCAACATCTCGGACTGGGGCGGCGAGCGCCTGCGCGAAGACGCGCGCTGGAAGTTCGGCGTGCCGCCGGCCGGCAACGCCAACTACGCCTGGCTCCAGCACATCTATCATCACCTGGCCCCGAACGGCACGGCCGGCGTGGTGCTCGCCAACGGCTCCATGTCCTCCGGGCAGTCCGGCGAGGGCGACATCCGCCGCGCCATGGTCGAGGCCGACGTGGTGGACTGCATGATCGCCCTGCCGGGACAACTCTTCTACTCGACCCAGATTCCCGCCTGCCTCTGGTTCCTGGCCCGCAACAAGAACCCCGGCCATGGCTGGCGCGACCGGCGCGGCGAGGTCTTGTTCATCGACGCCCGCAAGCTGGGGCACATGGTCGACCGCACCCGCAGGGAACTCTCCGATGAGGACATCAGCAGGATCCCAGAAACCTATCACGCCTGGCGAGGGGAGCCGGATGCCGGTGCCTACGAGGACGTGCCCGGATTCTGCAAGGCGGCAACGCTTGAGGAAATTAGGGCGCACAATCACATCCTGACGCCGGGTCGCTATGTCGGCGCGGCGGCGGCAGAGGCGGACGATGTGCCCTTCGAGGAGCGGTTCTCAGAGTTGAAGGAAACCCTGGCGGATCAGTTCGCCGAGGCCGAAGAGCTGAGCGCCCTGATCCAGAAGAAGCTGGAGGCAGTCAGTGCGCATGAGTGAGTGGCCAATTAAAACCCTCGGCGATCTCGTAACACTTCAACGAGGAATAGACCTGCCGGCTTCCAGGCGGATTGAGGGCAAGGTCCCGATCATGGGCTCATTCGGGATTACGGGTTATCACGACAAGGCGGCGATGCACGGCCCTGGCGTGACTGTTGGTCGAAGCGGGGCTTCAATTGGCGTCGTATCCTACATTGACCGCGACTACTGGCCGTTGAACACCTGCCTGTTCGTGAAGGATTTTCACGGCAATAACCCACGGTTCGCCTACTATCTTCTACGCACTCTTGATCTTGCGCACTACAACTCAGGGAGCGCTCAGCCCTCCTTGAACCGAAACTACATCCATCCGATTCCTTTGCCGTTTCCAGATCGGCGAGAGCAAGACCTCATCGTAGAGCTACTGGGCTCGCTTGACGACAAGATTGAGTTGAATCGGCGGATGAACGAGACACTCGAAGCGATGGCACGAGCTATCTTCAAGGACTGGTTCGTCGACTTCGGCCCCACCCGCGCCAAGGCTGAAGGCCGCGCACCCTACCTCGCCCCAGCAATCTGGGAGCTGTTCCCAGATGGCCTTGACGGCCAGGACAAACCGGCTGGCTGGGAAAAGAGAAGCCTCGGAAAGCTCTTTAGCGTTTCAATTGGCCGCACCCCTCCAAGAAAAGAGAGAGAGCACTTCGTTCCGGGCGGCGAAGGAAGAACATGGTTGTCCATTAAGACGATGGGCGACCTTCAGACGTTCGCCGTTGCATCGGAAGAAGACCTGACGCCTGAAGCGATTAAGCAGTTTCGGGTTCCCCTGATCCCCGCCGGCACTGTCTTGGTGAGTTTCAAGCTGACCGTTGGGCGGGTTGCGATCGCAGCGAGAGACATGCACTCCAACGAAGCTATTGCTCATCTCGTGGCGCACGAACATACGCCAGTGTCGAATGTTTTTACCTACTGCTTTATGAAGAACTTTGACTACGAGACCCTTGGAAGCACATCGTCCATTGCAACCGCCGTAAATTCACAGTCGATCAAAGCGATTGAGATGATCGTGCCTGATGCTGACACGCACGCAGGGTTCCAAGCAATGGTCCAACCGCTCTTTGATAGAATTCTTGCGAATGTACGTGAGTGCCGCACGCTTTCGGCGACTCGCGACTTGCTCCTCCCGAAGCTCATGTCTGGTAAAATCGGGCTTCAAGAAGCCGAGAAGGTGGTGGAGGCCGTCGCGTGACCGTCCCCTGGGCCAATTATGATGTCATTGGGTCAAGCGACATCTTTGAAGCCATGCACACTCGCTTGACCGTTCAACTCATCATGACAACTCGCGACCAGCTCATGATGTGCCGGGCCGATGACGATGTCGCAGGTATCATGTCACGGAATACTGCACGTTACGACTTCATACCTGTTCTGGACGCAGCACATAAAGGAGACCGTATCAAGGGGCTCTTTCATGCGGCGCGGTTCTTTGATGGTCCTGTTCCTAATGGCTCTGTCCGCGATCACCTTCTGCCTCTGGCAGAAGAACATCTGATCGGAGCCGACGCGAGCATTCTCGACTTCCTAACCAGTGCAGATAGCAACCCTTGCCGTCTGGTGCTCTCCGGCGCCGGCATTAGCGGCCTAGTCAGCCTTTCCGATCTACACCGGCTTCCCGTTCGGGCATGCCTCTTCGCTCTTATCACCGGCCTTGAGATCACCATGGCAGAAGCCATCAGGCAACGATACCCCAGCGACGAGGACTGGCTCCCCTTTCTCAAGGAAGAGCGGCGGGTCAAAATTCAAGAAGAGATTGCGTCAAGCAAGGGAAACGACTTCTTCGTGGACCCGTTGCTGTTCACACAGTTCGCAGACAAGAAGACCATTATCAAAATGGGTATCGATGCTGGGTTGAGCAAAAGCACACTTGAAAGCCAGCTTGGGCGGATAGAACAACTACGTAACAACGTTGCCCACGCGAATGATTACGCGCCCTCGCCGGACGAAGCACGCAAAGTTTGTGTCACCGTCAGAAAGTTGCTGGTTCTGCAAGAGAAGATAGCCAAGGTAGCTGCATGAGCAAGCTGGGAAAGATGGACTACGATCCGTTCGCCAGGGAGTTTCTGAAAGCGTACCTGGAAGATGGCTTTGCCAACATGCCCAAGCGCGAAATCGACCTGCTCGTGTTGCGCTTGTTGGTGGAGCACACGGAAGGATGGTCGTGGGATGATCCGCCGAGCGCGTTTGAGTTGGCTCGCACGCTTCGGGCAAAGCGTGGGCGGCTTCGTTCAATGCTTGATGAACTTTCTTTCAGGAACGCCGCCGACGAGGAGCGGGCTAAGGCGCGGCTGCATCATCTGCTGAAAAATGGCGAGAAAGACATCGAGGGAAACAGGGTCAGAGTTCAGATCGAAGACGGATACCTTCGGGAGTACGCGAAGAGCCTCGTCCAGGCGGATTTCGGCATCGTCGACACCTCCTTCGACCGTTCCATCGTCACTTTATCAGGCGACAAATTCCTTCTGCTGGTTGCCGAGGTCATGGGCGATGAAGCTAAGAAGGAGTTTGAGAAAGAGTTGAAGAAGCACCGCAAGGAACTTGGAGCAGCTAAAGACAAAGAGGGGTTGCTAAAGACGTTCTTGCGCGAATTCGTCAAGTCTGCCGGCAAGGAAGCAGGCAAGAAATCGATCAAGCTAGGTGCGGCGGCGTTGACCGGCGGACTAAGTGAAATCCCAGACCTGATCGACTCGCTTCTGCGGAAGGGTGATGGCAACGTCGATCAGGGCGTCGATGTATGACCGGCTTTTCCGAGAACCACGTCGAGGATGCCGCTCTCGAATGGCTGTCCGGGCTCGGTTATGCCGTTTTGCACGGCCCCGACATCTCGCCGGAGGGTCCGTCGCCGGAGCGGGTCAGCTACGACCAGGTGCTGCTGACGGAGCGACTCCGCGCGGCCCTGGAAGCCTTGAACCCTCATCTGCCTGCCGAGACCCTGGACGAGGTGCTGCGCAAGGTACAGCAGGCTGAGACCCCCTCGCTGGTCGAGGAGAACCGGCGCCTGCATGGCTATCTGTTGGAAGGGGTGCCTGTCGAGGTTTCCCGCGAGGACGGCAGCATCGCTGGCGATGTCGCCCGGCTGGTCGACTTCAACGATCTGGAGGCCAACGACTGGCTGGCGGTGAACCAGTTCACGGTCATCGAGAACCGCAGCAACCGCCGCCCGGACGTGGTGATCTTCGTCAACGGCCTGCCGTTGGCCGTCATCGAGCTGAAGAACCCCGGCGACGAGAACGCCACGCTGCAAGGCGCCTTCAATCAGCTCCAGACCTATAAGAGCCAGATTCCGTCTCTCTTCCGCACCAACGCCGTGCTGGTCACCTCGGACGGCCTGCAAGCGCGGCTAGGATCGCTGACGGCCGACCTGGAGCGCTTCATGCCCTGGCGCACGGCGGACGGCCGCGAGATCGCCCCCAAGGGCAGGCCCGAGCTGGGCACCCTCATCGAAGGGGTGTTCGAGAAACAGCGCTTCCTGGAGCTGCTCCGCGACTTCATCGTCTTCGGCGAGACAGCCGACAAGGAGGGCCAGTCCCGGACGGTGAAGATCGTGGCCGGCTACCACCAGTTCCACGCCGTCAGGAAGGCAGTCCAGGCGACGATCCGGGCCATGCCGCGGGGGGCTGGGGGAATCCCCTCGGGCATGCGCGAGGACCCGGTGGCTTACGGGCTGCCTTCGGCCAGGGACCATCCGGCCGGCGACAAGCGGGTCGGCGTCATCTGGCACACCCAGGGCTCGGGCAAGAGCCTGCTGATGGCGTTCTATGCCGGCCAGCTCGTGCGGCGGCCGGAGCTGGAGAACCCAACCATCGTGGTCATCACCGACCGCAACGACCTGGACGACCAGCTTTTCGGCACCTTCTCCATGTGCCGCGACCTGATCCGGCAGACACCCGTCCAGGCAGAGAGCCGGGACGACCTCCAAGAGGTTCTGAACCGGGCCGCGGGCGGCGTTATCTTCACGACGATCCAGAAATTCTCCCCGGCCGAGGGCGGCACGGTCTACCCCCTGCTGTCCGAGCGGCGCAACGTGGTGGTCATCGCAGACGAGGCCCACCGCAGCCAGTACGGCTTCAAGGCCCGCGTCGCCCAGAAGACTGGCGAGATCGCCTACGGCTTCGCCAAGTACCTGCGCGACGCCCTGCCCAACGCCTCCTTCATCGGCTTTACCGGCACGCCGATCGAGAAGGAGGACGTGAACACGCCCGTGGTCTTCGGACACTACATTGACATCTACGACATCAGCCGCGCCGTGGAGGACGGCGCGACCGTGCCGATCTACTACGAGAGCCGTCTCGCCCGGATCGAGTTGGACGAGGACGTTAAGCCCCTGCTCGATGACGAGGTGGCCGAACTCACCGAAGACGAGGCGCAGACCGAGCAGGAGCGGCTGAAGCGCAAGTGGGCAAACGTCGAGGCCGTGGTCGGGGCCGAGAAGCGCCTGGCGCTGATCGCCCGCGACCTGGTGGAGCATTTCGAGAACCGCATCGCTGGGCTGGACGGCAAGGGCATGATCGTCTGCATGAGCCGCCGTATCTGCGTCGCGCTCTACGATGAGATCGTGAAGCTGCGCCCGGCGTGGCACAGCGACGACGACGAGAGCGGGGCTATCAAGATCGTCATGACCGGCGCGGCCTCCGATCCCCCGGAGTGGCAGCCCCACCTCGGCGGCAAGGCGCGCCGGGACCTGCTGGCCAAGCGCGCCAAGGACCCGGAGGACCCGCTGAGGCTGGTGATCGTGCGCGACATGTGGCTCACGGGGTTCGATGTGCCCTGCCTGCACACCATGTACGTCGACAAGCCCATGCGCGGCCACGGGCTGATGCAGGCCATCGCCCGCGTGAACCGGGTGTTCCGCGACAAGCCGGCCGGCCTGATCGTCGACTACATCGGCATCGCCCAGAACCTGAAGTCGGCCCTCGGCCAGTATTCCCGCGACGACCAGAGGCAGACCGGCATCGACGAGGCGGAGGCCGTCGCCGTCATGCTGGAGAAGTATGAGATCGTCAGCGACATGTTCGCCCCGAACAGCAAGGGCGGCTTCGACTACCGGGCCGGCCTCAGGGGATCGCCCCAAGAGCGGCTTACCGCCCTCGCCGGCGCGATGGAGTGGGTGCTGGACATGCAGCAGCGCGACGCAGCCAGGGAGACGACCGAGGAAGGCAAGAAGGCGGCCCACCGCCGCTTCAACGACGCCGTCCTGGCGCTTTCCAAGGCCTTCGCCCTCGCGGCTGCCAGCGACGAGGCGCGGGGCATCCGCGACGAGGTCGGCTTCTTTCAGACCGTGCGCGCGGCGCTGGCCAAGAGCGTGCCCGGCGGGGGCAAGTCCTCGGCCGAGCGGGACCTGGCCGTCCAGCAGATCGTCAGCCGGGCGGTGATCTCGACCGAGATCGTGGACATCCTACAGGCCGCCGGCATTGAGACCCCGGACATCTCCATCCTCTCCGACGAGTTTCTGGCCGAGGTCGCCGGCATGGAGAAGAAGAACCTGGCCCTGGAGGCGCTGCGCAAGCTCCTCAACGGCGAGATTCGCTCCCGCGGCCAGGTGAACGTCGCCCAGAGCCGCGCCTTTTCGGAGCGCCTGGAGGAGGCCATCGCCCGCTACCACTCCAACGCCATCACAACCGCCGAGGTGCTCCAGGAACTCATTCGGCTGGCCAAAGACATCCGCGCCGCTCGGCAGAGGGGCGAGGAACAGGGCCTCAGCGAGGAAGAGATCGCCTTCTACGACGCCCTCGCCGAGAACGAGAGCGCGGTCGAGGTGATGGGCGACGAGCGGCTCCGGGTCATCGCACATGAGCTGCTGACCAACCTGAAGTCCAATGCCTCGGTCGACTGGCAGCATCGGGAAGCGGCCCGCGCCCGCATGCGGGTGCTGGTGAAGCGCATCCTGCGACGCTACGGCTATCCACCTGACCTCCAGGATGCGGCGGTGCGGACGGTGCTTGAGCAGGCCGAGAAGCTGGCAGCGAGGTGGGCGGCTTGACTGTCAAGCGAGAGGTCGACTTTTGAAGACTCTCGCATCTGCGCTGGAACCTGTTAGCCTCCCACCAACAAGTCGGCCTGCTTATCCTGACCGAAGGCAGTTGTTCATTGGAGGTCTCAGGACAGTTTTTCGTCGGGAGTCCTCGGCAACCGCGCTAAGGCGGCATTAATTTCGTCTGGGTTTTCTTCTGGTGCTGGCTCTCCGGCCATGAGAGCCTTTAGCGACTTCTCAGTGAAAGGCATCATCGCTTGCACGAGCGCATTGATGTCTGCCCCGCGGGTGATCGAAGGCATGAAGCCAGAACTCGCCGCTCTCTCTGGACCTGAATAGAACTGGTGCCCACCACCTCCCCCGTGAACACCATCTTTTGAAAAGCGCCAAGCGACAATCGAGTCCGGCCCAACGGACTCGTCGTTCTTCGCGCAGACCGTTTGATGAATCTCGTAGCTAAGACGCGCAAGGTGATCTGCTACTACGCGTGCTGAGACCTTCCGGTGATCGTGGGCCTTGACCAGCCGCAGCAGTTCGCGCACCCAGTCCCTATTCGTGGGCAGGTAGAAAGCTCCCGTCCCACCGACACCTACCCGCGGCGGATGTGGTGCCGACATGGGGGCATTGGTGTGTCGGAGCCGCCTGTATCGGAACTTATAGGTCTTCCGATCAGGGGCAAACACAAGATCAATTGAATAGAACCGAGGTTCTGTGCCAACCAAAGCTGGGATGATCACAAAATGCGCTGCCCTTCCCTGTCCCGCAATCCGCACCAGATGTCGGGGAAGCTGTTCCTGCATCGCCCTCGCGATTATACCGATGGAGTATTCGAGGGGGAAATTGCGACCTAGCAGCACCTTGCACATCCAGTCCGCTGGCTCAGTGCCGAGACTTGTCGAGCCGAGACCTGCATAACCGAGGAACGCTACTCCGTCAGTCGTTTCGAGAATCATCATCTTTCGCCCATCTTCCTTGGGTAGGCGCTTTGCCGTCTTCGGATAAGAAAGGCGACGATCGGCGACCATCCAGATCGAGTCTCGTCCGACCACCCCAATTACGAGCGTCACGACCATTCTCCAAGCGAGCTTCCCGAGCAGCCGCCTGCCTCAAAGCAACCGGCAGCTTTGATACCCTACCATCATCATCTGATAAGTGATGCTATGGAGCGCGGGTATGGAAGCCAAAGCAAGTGCTGTGCACCAGACTACAAGATTGAAGGCTCCCGATGTGGGCTGGTACTCGCCATCCCCGCTCCGATAGCAACTTCTTCTGAGTATTCTACTACCCAGTCCGGGAGCGCCCTTCCTCAATTTCTTTTGACGGATATAGAACGTGCTCTTATTCGTCACCAGCTGAACCAGGTACCGGCCCAGCATTCGCAAGCCAGTATGCCGCGTGCTCTTGTGTGAAGAAAATCTCGACCACTTCTCCGGTGTCGGGGATAACAAGCTCTACGACCTGCCCATCAATCTCCGAAGGCGACTCGCCGCCGACCCCGAAGCGGAGTCTCTTCGATGTCCTTGTGCCTTGGAGAGCTGTAGTCACGGCCTCGCGGGTCAGTCGCCGGCCAAAGTTATCGTGATGCAGTTTGCACAGCAGGATGAGATTCCCTGCATGACGAGCGCCACCGGCTGACTTGAGATCGACATGGTGCGCCTCGATCACGCGGCGGCGCACTTCCTCCCATTCAATATAGCTGCCAGCGGGCGCAAGGGCTTCAGGGGGCCGCTCGCACAGGCACATCTGACAATGACTTGCGTAGTGATCTCGCTTGAGAGCCTCGACATGTTCTTTCTCGATTTCCGGCACGGGCTTGGCATCATTGCGATTCTTATCGACATCGCCGCGATACTTGCGCTGTCCGTGGTTCTGGTTGGGCGGCCCTGATCGTGCTGAGAGAGGCCGTGGCTTCGGAATGTTGCGAGAGGCATCTGGATCAAAGGGCGAATGTCCAAACACGGCCTCGCCGGTATCGGCACTATCGTCATCATTTTCATCAGCCACCTGCGATTCCTGGTCTTCACCGGCCGTTTCATCATGGTCCTCCTCCGACTCATCATCCTGGGCGAAGGCCTCTGCGGTGGCGGGACGGCCGAAGGTGGGATCGTGGACTTCGAGGGCCAGTGCTTTCTCCAGGGCGAGAAGGTGTACCGGTCGCGCGGTTGTCTTGAAGATAAGCTGCGCCGCTATGGCTTCGCAAAAAGTCCCGATGCCCGCTTCTCGTCCCTTCTTAATCCAGAACGTGCCTGAAGTAACATCGAATCCGGCAGCCGCACTGATCGAGTACGGCTTTCCGCGAAGTCGGTAGCGCGCCTCGACGCCGTCAGCGAAACGAATGCCCCTGATCCGGGACAGCCGGTCGTGCCAGTCGCGCCGCACGAGGTCTCGTTCTACGCCAAGTTCGTCTAGCCGCTTTAGAAGCGTGCGCCGAAGCTGGCGGGAGCGCAGTGCAGCAAAGGTTCTAAGAAACCGTTCGCCTGCCTGTTCGCAAGCACCGTGTCCGGCGACCTGTTCAGGCTCGCCAAGCTCCTCGCGCAGTGATCTGATTCCCAGGCGCCGCAGCGGCTCAGTAATCGGCTCGGTCACTTCTTGCACCCGGTCGACTACCAGTAGGACGCCTGAGTCGCTTTCGATCACAGCATCGGTAATCTCACGCACGTCGGGCAGGAAGACTGGCCGGCGGCGGGCTGTTTTCAAAGAAACCAGCCGCAGGCCGTCTCGGTTACGAACTGGAATGAACGGGGTGTCTGTGAAGGTTATGGCCCAGCTTTCCGGCCCGGCATGACGATTCAGTATGTGGCGCAGCACAATGCCAACATGCTGCTCAAGAGCCCGATTGTCCGCGGTTGCAAGCCATTTGAAGAAGGCTCGGCTGGTTTCGCCGGACGGCAGGGCAGATGTGACTCCGATTGCGCGGTAACGGCTCTGGTCGTCCTGGGAGAGTCCCGTGCCCTGGAGACGAGCTTTCCACGCACCCCAGTAGTCCCCGCGGGGGCCGACGAAGGCCAGCGTACAAGGTGCTCGGGGCTGGCCGTGAACTGGGATAATCGGCATACCAGCAAGCTCAAGCCGGTCGGGATCGCCAGGTTCAGTCAGAGCGAGAAAGTGATGCAGCCGGGCTTGCAGAGCGTCGAAGTTTCCGGGGTCCTCGGCAAATGCTGCAAGAAGCATCGCCGCGCTAGGTGCAGAAAGGGCGGGCGAGAGCCTGTCCAACCAAGCGGCGCGGGACTTGTCGCTGAGCAAGAACCTGTCTGGCAGCGCAAGCCGGTCGACCGCGCGGCTGGGCATAACAAGTTCGCCGCGGTGCCTGATCAAGCCATTGCGGGCGCGGGCTGGCAGATGAACCTGCGCGGCCTTGAGCATACGGGCGATACAGGCATCTCGCAGGAGTGTCACCAGATCGGCTTCAAAGCGCTGTAAGGCGTCACTAGTGGCGGGGTCCGGTGCGGTACCCAGAACGAAAGGTTCCATCCGCATGCGCAGCCAGGTGCTGATCTCCTCTTGTGTCGGTACGCGACGGATCGTCGCTCGTCCCTTTGTGCCGGTTGCAGTGATCTTCGAGTGACTTACTTGCTCGTGCGGTCGGCGAATTGCCTCTCCAAGTGCGGCGCCAATGCGCGCGGAGCGCGGTTTGCAAAGCTCGGAGAGGGTGCAAAGGGCACCTGCGCTGTCAGGCCAGATCGCACTGTCGGCCAGCCTCGCGCGCTCCTGCCGGCCGACGGCGCGCGGATTCTGCCGCAGCCACCTCCAGAACAGCCAGCGGGTGGCCTCATCTGCATCGTCGAGGTTGCCGCTCTCCAGAAATCGCATCATCGTATACCGCTTTCTGCGCCACTTGCTCCGACTCAGTAGCGGGTGAGTAGCAAGGTCCTGATGCAGTAAGGGGGGCAGACTCAAGCCCGGCACGTCAGCGGGAAGCGCTGCGCTCGAATGCAGCTTTTGGAATGGCATCGCCTTGCCATGTATGTCCGGTAGGAGCAGGGATTGAAGCAGCGCCGTCTCGGTGTCTGAATCGCACTTACCCTGGTTGATCGCGGCAGCTATGACGTCGAGATAGGCACGCGCGAGCACCGGCTGCGCAAACTCTCGGTCGGGGGCAGGACACGCAGCAAAGAACTCGTTGCCTTCCCCTTGCACACGGTCCAGAACGTCGTTCTCATCGAAGGTGACGAACTCATCCTGGAAGCCTTCGGTGTGGCCATCCGAAAGCAGCTCAATGACGGCCGGGTGTATGCGAGGATCAAGCTGACGTTCATCGCGAGGCGAGACCAGAGCCAACGGTGGGGAGATTGCGGCGCGCTCCCACGTCAATACAGGCAGTATAAAACGGTATTTGCGCGGCTCTGCGGTCCGCTTCGGTAGACCGTCGTTTTGCTGGGTACCTTGTTTCCGCGATTTCCCTTTGCGAAGAAGCTTCGCCCGCTCGCGCCAGGACAAAGTTGGCATCGCGCCCCCTCGCGCAATAGCCGCCAACAAGGGGCGGATTGCTTCATCCTGGTTGTCCGAGCCAGGGCTTGGCACCAACACATTGAGAGCGTCGGCTCCCCACCGAGGAATCGCGTGGTAGGACAACGCATCGACAAGCAAAGCCTCGCAGGCGGAACGCAGACTGGAGTATGCCGCATCGTTGTGCGACGGGCCATGGCGCTGGGCATCAGAGGTGATCGGCGCACTGAAGTAAGCTCCATGTCCAGTGCGCGCGACGTGAGAGCCAGCGGGATAGCCGATTGGATAGCGAAAGCGACCTGTGCCCGCCACAGGCTTGCCTCGCCCATCCACAGGCCAGGAGACCTCCACAATTACGCGGCTACCCCGCCGGTAAAAACCGGCCGCACGCTTTCTTAGAGCCCCTGCGACCGGTACCAGCCGCCGCACGGTCACTTCACGCAAATCGGGTGGCAATGAAGTAGCTGTTCCGCTTACGACGCATCGGCGGTGGAAGGTTTCCATGCGGCGCGCGATCTTCTGGGGTCGGGTACAGGAAAACTTGAAACAAGCTTCCCCGAGGTGCCAGTGGCGCAGGATGATCTCGTAGCGCGGTGCGATCTCTGGGGAGACTATTCCAGCAAACTGCTCGGGTGTGCTGGCGCAGGCTGCAATGAAAAGCGCATCGATCTCCGCAGCAGCGACGGCGCGGTATTCGATCGCTTCGCCTACCGGCGGCCTGATGTCGCGATCGCGATAGTGAATCAGAATACGACAGCCGGTTGCCGGCGCCTGCGAGTCGGGCTCTGGCGTCGCCGAAGCGCCCGGATAGGGCGGCTTGTCCCGACCGCGAGCGTAAAGCGTCTGCGTGATCGTCTGCCCGGCCGAGAGGATTCGCACCTCGTCGCCTATGGTGAACGCGGTCTTTAGTCCGTGATTCTTGACCCCGATCTTACCGCGCTTTGCAGGCACGGTGTCGCCAGCACCCTGTATCTTGGCGAGCCGCCGCCAACCGTCCGGCTCCACAGGTCGCCCGTTGCCTTCGCAAATCAGCCAGTCCCGCTCGAAGGAGATGATGGTGCGCGTCGCATCCTGGTCGAGGTCATTCTGGACCAGCTCAGCGACCAGATCGTCGCGATCGAGAGCAAGCAGAAAGTTCCAGAAACCGGGGACCCCATCGAACTCAGTGACGAACCGAGGGCTTGTTTTGATCTGGGTTTGCTGGGCGAGTGGAGCATCCATTTCACTACAACGCTAGTGCCGCCAAAGCTAGTGAAGGTTCAAAATTGCCGGAGAGCTTCATTCGGGTGCACCCTTCCTGAAGCTAGTCCAACCAGGGCGGCTACCTCTGACAGCTAAGCCGCATCCCAGCTCGGAGAGACTACCGGGATCGATGCACACTCGCCAATGCCTTTCCGATCTGGTTGAGGACTGCTTGACCTTACCCGCCCGTTGCGGGGGGGCTGATCAAGCAGGGAAGTCGACCAATTGTTGAGGATACGCCGAAAGGAAAGAGCCATGAGAATTAGAGATTCTTTTTTTGCTCACGCCAGTGAACGAACCACTGCTTCCGCAAGAGCGATTCTAACCGGCAGAGCGTTTCCTTTGGGCTGTTCCCATTCAAAGTATAAGGGTAGCACCTCGATAACCCGGCTGACCCGAGGCATCCCCCTCGCGGAGCGCGGTTCCTTCTAAGACTTCCACTTTCCGGTCGGGTCCACCCGATCTCACTTGGGCGCTCCCACTGAATGAGCCCAAGTCGTCGCAGCTATCATAAAGAAACACACGATGAAGCGTGTTTCGACAGACGCTGTGACGAACGGAACCACTGACCATGCCCTCCTTGACAGTTGCCGAGTACCTGGCGAATCAGCTCCGAGCCTGCGGTAAGACGCAGAAGCAGGTCGCCGACGAGATCGGCTACCCCAGCCCGAACGTCATCACCATGATGAAGCGGGGCCAGACCAAGGTGCCCATCGAGAAGGTGCCTTCCTTCGCCAAGGCGCTTGGGGTCGATCCGGCCCACTTCCTTCGCATCGTCATGAGGGAGTACTACCCAGAGAACTGGCGGGTGCTTCGGGACGCGCTCGGCTTTGTCGTCACTCGGAACGAGCGCGAACTGGTCGAGGTGGTGCGGACAGCGACGGGAGACACAGACCCGCGGATCGATCCCGAGCGTCTCACTGACATCGGTAAGATCGTACAAAGCGGTATCGCTAGGCCGAGGTAGGCCCGTCCACAGCCTTTCTCTGAACGGGCTGCGCCCATAGGCGTTCCATCCTGGT
The DNA here is from genome assembly GCF_039839785.1 of Pelagibius sp. CAU 1746. Taxonomy (NCBI): domain Bacteria; kingdom Pseudomonadati; phylum Pseudomonadota; class Alphaproteobacteria; order Rhodospirillales; family Rhodovibrionaceae; genus Pelagibius; species Pelagibius sp. CAU 1746. The sequence continues at coordinate 188,951 of NZ_JBDOQT010000002.1, read as the reverse complement.
AATTGTCCAAGAACCGAGCAACACATGAAAAGACTTCGTGAAATCAGAACCGCTTTTGGATACTCCAACGGCCGTCTGGCGACTGAGTTGGGCCTGGACGCTTTGCGGATAAAGGGCTGGGAGTCCGGCGAGCGCGCTCCGACGCCGAGTGAGCTGCGCGACCTGGCCATGGTTTACGGCACCAGCGTCGACGATCTTGTCGGAGAGGAAAGTCTCAAAGAGCGGCCCGTTAGAACCTGGCATCTCGTTGATGGCGATGGCATCGATGGCTTCTGGGGCCACTTCGGCGTTATGCTGCCAGGTACATCCATCTATCGTTGGCATCCGCTCACCGGTTGCTCCGCGGACTCCATCAACGCTGAGATCAGCGGGGCAAGAGCGCTCGAAGACGAACCACTCTCGATGGTGGCCAAGACACTCAACGGCCGACTGCTATGGGTAAGTCTGGAGGCTGTGAAGTGTGTCAGCCTTTGCGACGAGGGCGAAGAGTGGCCGGAGCCCTGCGCCGATGTCGAGGTGGCGCCTGGCCGGCGCGAGCCGGACCTGGAGGCTCATCCGAGCCAGGTTCTGCCCCTTGTGGCTTACGAAACCCTCACGGAGTACGTCCGCAACGATGAGTGGCCCGACGACGTGTCGGGCCGGCTTAAACAGTTCCTGGAGACCTTCCTAAATGACCGCAGCGCAGACTTGTCTGATGAGCACCTCCGCCGGCACTTGCTCTCAGTCAAGGCCTGGATGTCGGACGGGAGCAATCTATGGTTTCCAGCGTCTCCGGCGAGCATGGCGGGTGCCGTTGCTGATCTTGAAGTGGGCGGAGCGGGAGGACTCGTGAGTTTGGCCGACGATGAGGAAGGCTTCGTCAGTCAGTCAATCGCTCTGAGGCAGGTCGCTATGCTTGAGTTTCCAGCAGCGCTGCTTCGCGGTCAGGACCAGCCGGATTGAAGAATTGTGAGGCTGAGTCCCTTTGCAGGGTTCTCAGGAGCGGTTCACGAGCATGAAGATTGGCGCTTGTTCAATCGCGTGATGAGTGATTAATTTCACCTATAAATCAACTGAAAGGGGCGCCCTTCAAGCATTGTTGAAGGGCCTGACGAAAGGCACCGTGGATCAGGCCGTGGCTGAAACGTCAATGTTCCTATGGAGGGGTAAATGCTCCCGTTGACAAAAGATCAGATAGACTTTCTTCGGCGCCATAAGATTCCGCTCACTCAGGTTTTTGATGCGACCGGGATGCGGCCCAAGGACTACAAGAAGGCGATGCATGAGGAAGAGAAGCTGATCGCGGTCGGTGTCACTCCATGCAGGGACCACAATCATTCGATGCGTACTCCTTCAGGGAACTGCGTCCAGTGTAATCCAGCAACCATCGAGTATAAGAGACGGCACGCGAAGCCTGGATTCGTCTATATCTCCGCTTCCCGTAGCAGTGAACTCATAAAGGTTGGGTCATCACGGTTCCCAGATGAACGAGAAGCACTGCTGAATCAGCGTGGATACGGTGGCATCTCTGACTGGTCGAAGATTTGCGAAGTACAGTGCAGGAATGCTGGTCGCATCGAGTTCGAGGTTCACGAACTCCTGGCAGCGTATGCAACGCCAAGGTCATACCTGCGCGACGGTGTCAATGTCGACTGCACTGAAATCTTCTCTTGCGGCTACCCCTGTGCTCGCGAGGCCCTGCTCGGCGTGCTGAGTGAGGAGGAAGCGGAGAGCTTCCGAGAGCGGAAAGATGCCGCGATCAACTACAACTTCACAGATAGGGCCAGTGGAAAAAGTGCTCGTGGAGGGGCGACCTGACTTAGCAATCGGGCAGCCCGCTCGAACTCTGATCTGTAAGGTCGTGGGCGGCGGAGGTCGGGGGGAGGGAGCGCCACAGTGGGGCCTGGAACTCACTGGCCGGCCAAACCATAAATTTGACCCCTTCTTCGGCACGTCTTACAGGCTGATCGCCTGATTTGGTCCCGACCTGGCAAGAATTGTGGCTAGAAGGGTTTCGATGGCTCCCCCTGAAGAAAACATGCCCGCCAAAGCCACTGAGATCGCGCGGTATCGCGATTTGGGCTCCGCCGGCTGCACCCCCTACTTGGCCGACGAGCCTCTGTTCTCAGACGTTCTGAGCGGCTCGGGCTGATGAATAGGCTGATCAAGACCGGCCAGGGTCTGGCTGGCAAGATGCCCCAAACAAATCGCCGAATCAGTTGGAGTTACTTTGGGGTTACGTTGGGGCGTCCTGGCAGGCGTGCAATGCTCTGACGCATTCAGCGCGCTGATCGCCGAGACGCCCGATGACGGATCCTTGGGTCCAGATCGGCGGGCGGGCTGGCCGGGGCCGGAGTGTGCAAGATTATATATAGTCTCGTGCCAAACTCTTAGATGGAGAATGGCCGGCCTTTGTATGGGCTCTTGCTTGACCGCCGGCGCTGAAAGGGCAGGGGATCGCGCACCAGACCATGACTGGACCCGCCTCGCGATCTGAGTGCCCTCGCTCAGGCCGTTTTTCTCGTCGTGCATTGAGATTTCAGCTTGGGCAGTTATTCCCTAGCGGCCGGAGCCGCGCAACCTTCCTGCGCGCTAGAATCGGCCCAACCTCGTTGGGCCGCGCATGGGCGGAGCAGACCGTGCTGGATTCGGGCGAAGGGTCAAGGAGCTTGATGGATGATGATCGGGCGGCCGTGTATTCCCTGGACCCGGCCCAGACCCTGTATCAAGTTGCGGCTCTGCCTCGGCTGCCTGCCTCTGAGCGCCGCGTGTTCTCGTAGGCACCCCGAAATAGTCAGTTCGCTGCTATAAGCCTGCGTCCATGACGCCAGACGTTTTGACGGAGACGAGGCTCTTTTTCTATCAGGGAGACTTATACGGCGGTCGGCGAGTACCTATTTGCGGCCAAATTTAGTGTCAAACAGTCGGGTTCCTATGCCCGCTATGCGTACCATCTATGCCAAGCTCAGCTCCCGCACGGAGGATAGCGGCTCGCTGGTGCGCCTATCGCCGCGGCCACGTAAAGAAGACACGAGCGCACCGAAGCACCTTGTCCCGTCTACTCGGACTGCGCCGTAGCGCTGAAGGCCTACGCGCTCCTTAGAACGCTAATTACGACCGGGTTGTCCGTTGGCCCCTTGATGTCATAGACCGCCATCGGGAAATCTGCGGCGAGTGCGATCTTGGACTGGCAGGTTGAAGACATTGTTACCGTGAAAGTGCTGACCCCGAACTCCCCAAGGGAAACCGGCATCTCAAAGCTGTAGTCCGAAGATGCGCTCTTCTCGATGGCGTAGTCGAACTTACCATTCTTCTCGCCGGAGGATGCGCCGATTTTCTTTAGGTGCTGGGCATAGCGATCAGCATAGATCGTCCTGTATTCGGGTTCATCGCGGTATCGTACCACCATGCCATCGACGACATTGGTAACATTTCCGACGTAGAGGGTTTCACCTGAAGTTTGCCGCTCGTACCTGCGCCACTCGATCGTCGCCCAGACTTGGGCCTGGCAGCTCTGCTTGTTCTTCGGCACTGAGACGGAGCCAGAAACAGTCTTGTTCGCGCCGTAGCCGCCCGAGAGGCCCATGATCTTGATCGCGAAAGAGGCTTTGTCCCCTCGCGTGCTGCTGGAAGTTAGGTCGAAGACCCAATTTTCCGGTATCTCTATGTCAAACACCGGCACCCCGATCTCTTGGGTGACGGTTGCGCCAGTCGCGATGAAGCCCTGAAAGAGCAGGCAGAACTGGGCGATGAGGCCTGCGTTGAGGATTATGCCGTCTGACTCGGAGAAGTACCCACGGAGAACCTCGTCGCCGTTCTTGAGCTGCGCGGCAAGCTGCCACAACATGTGGGAAACATAGTCGGGGTTGGTTTCATAGAGCCGCGTGAGAAGCTTGGGGCTGGGCGTGTCAAGAAGCAGGGGCGCAATCGCCGGAAGCCCGCTGTTGGTGGGATCAAGGTCCTGCTCTAGCGCAGTAGCTCCGTATAAGGCACGACCTTGGACTAACGGTGACTGCGTTGGCACATACGATAGAGGCTGTGATTCCAGCTCATTTCCCATCGGTGAAGCTCCTAGCCAAGAGAGTCTGGCTTCGAGGGAATTGCCCTACAACCGAGAATAGCAGAGTACGCCAATCTTTGAGAGAGCGCTACAACCTCCTCTGAGGCGTAACTCTTCAGTGAAGTCCGGCCTTGGTCCAACAGTAAACGACGGTCTACGGCCCGTTCTCTGGAGTCTAGTCTCTGTGCATCGAGCGGCAGGCTGAATGATTGTAGCGCTCTTGTTATAGACCTCCGGGAACGGACTTATCCCCCCGCCAGACTCAGTAGGGAAAAAGAGCGCGGCAGGCGCGCCCTCCCAAGAAGCAGACCACTTGGGTCTGCCCTGAGGCTGGCGGGGGATGTCTCCGGTATACGGACGCCAAAGATGAGAACCTGAAGGCGGTGACCAAGCGCCTTAGTGGGCGGTGCTCCGTTCTCCCACTTGCGGTTCCGACATCCTGATCCTTTCGGGTCAAGCACGGTCGCAGCTTTCACTGCACCCCCGTGCGAAACAATCTTGGCAATTCCGCACGAGGAGAAGGTTGAGGTCCACTCAGTGCCTTCTTCCTTTCAACCCCGTCCTGTTCCATTGAGGGTGAACGTGGTTGTCTGCTTCGGCAGCGGCTGCCTCATAGTCCCGGTCTTGGTCCCAGGGTCCCGTTTGCATGTGTTGCCGCTATGCTTAGAGCCGTTGGTCACATGGCCCGCAGCAGGGAACGGCTCATGGGAGTCTTTCGCTGCACGTACATTATAGCATTGCGCGGGGATGAATTCGGGTGCTTTCGGCAGCTAGGCGACAGAAATTTCACTTGGAGTATAAGGTCCAAACGATGTACGGGCGGGATCGTCGAAGCAAGGGCGGAGCGGTCTGAACTGGGAGCTTCAACACGCGCCAGGACGCGCCCAGAAGCTGCTAGGCTGGCCCCGCGAACGAGGGTATGGGTTGGTAGCGGCCGGGTCGAGAAACGCACCTGCGAGCTTCTGGGTGCGACCGGGACTACTCTGCGGGCTTGAGCCGCTCAATGCGTTCGAGGGTGCGCCGTACTTGCATGTCGCTCCATTTCCTACCTGTAGGCGAGGGAACCCCAAGGTCGTTTAGGCCGCGGCAAATTGCCCTGTAGCTGCTCCTCTTTGCCTCAGGCAGAGAGGTGCGAACTTGATCGAACATTGGTGCTATGTGGGAGGCAAACCGATCTGCCCTTGCTGACCTCGCAATGTTTCCGCGAGAGCGAGCAGTTTGAGAAGGGGCGGAATAGTTGAGGTCAGACCGGTCTCGACTAGTGGCTATAGAGCGTTGAACACGTCGCGCTTTCTCATCTTTCCCTGCTCTACGATAGAACAAGTTCATCTGACGCATCGCTATCGGAATTGAACTCAGCCTCATCCCGTGGATGATGCTGAGTATCGGCACGTCGATCTCGTCGAGAGCTGTGAGGGCTCTTAGTGCTGAGTCAATCGCCATCGCGTCGACTAGGCTGAATACATCGGCGATGAGGACCGTTCCACCAATGCTTCGAGCTTTATCAACAGATCGTGAAAGCTCGGGCTCGGAGAGGGGTGTCGACTTCGCACTTGCACGTCGACCGATGAGCGTCTCCTTGATTTCATAACTCGAGCGAGAGGCGAAAAATTTCAGCACGGCAAGTTGAGCCATCACACCAGGCTGAGTTTTCCAGTCCCCGGCGCGTTTGAGCGTGCGCCTCGACCGAACCACGACAAGCGCGATCGCTGGCTTGGCTGCGGTGGTCATAGTGCGATGATGGAGTGCAACATTTCTGATTAATAATCAAGAAGAGTTGCAGAATGGTGAGTTTTCATCGTTGGAGCCGCAATCATCTATGAAAAACCAAAATCACTTGGACTTACTTTGAGGAACCTTTGACCTTTTGGCACTTCTCGGCGCCTTGCGGGAAAGCGCCCGACGGCCCAAGTTCGTAGCGCTATAATAAAATAAATCAATTAATTCAGGAAGTTAAAATGTCCTCAAGTTCTGACGCCACGATCTCTGACGCCGCGAAGCTCTGGCTCAAGCGCTGCAAGGCCTACGGGCTGGAGCGAGCCACGCTCCGCTCCTATACGGGGCATTTCAAGCACCACATTGAGCCGAAGATAGGGGGTCTGCTGCTCAAAGACCTGGTCCGCGCCGATGTCGAGGACTTCCTCGACGACATGCTGGACACCAGCTCCAAGGCGATGACCAAGAAGGTACTGGCCAGCCTCCGCAGCATACTAACGCATGCACAGTCCCGCGGCTGGATCGAGCATAACTTCGCCCGTGACGTGAAGCTGCCCCGAGGCCGCCGCCACGAAGAGGAGAAGGTCATCCCAACCAAGGGCGAGATAAAGCTCCTGCTGACGAAGGCCCCGGAGAAGCACAAGCCGATCATCGTGACGGCAATCCTGACAGGGATGCGCTCCTCGGAGCTGCGTGGGCTGACCTGGGACAACGTTGATCTGAAAAAGGGAGTCATCTACATCCGCCAGCGCGCCGATCGCTGGAATGAAATGGGGCCGCCCAAGAGCCGCGCAGGACGACGCGACATTCCGATCGGGTCGATGGTCCGAGAAACGCTGACCGAGTGGAAGAAGGTCTGTCCCCCGGGGCCGGCGAACCTGGTCTTCCCGAACGGGAAGGGGAACCCGGAGACCCATGCGAACATCTACAACCGAGTTTTCAAGCCGCTAATGGTCAAGTGCGAGATCGTGGACGGCGAGGGGAAGCCTCGCTTCAGCATCCACGGCTTGAGACACGCGGCGGCCTCGCTCTTCATTGAGCAGGGTTGGTCACCGAAGAAGATTCAGACGATCCTTGGGCATTCATCGATCAACATGACCTTCGATGTTTATGGGCACCTTTTCCACGACGCAGAGGCCGATGTGGCGCTTATGGAGAAGGTCGAGAAGGACCTGATGGCTGCTTGAGATGTAATTCCTCTTTGCAGAAAGAGTTTGCTGGGCTCATCTTAGCTTCTTCAGTTCAGTGTTAATCGGAAACATCTCACTGTTGCAGAAACAGATCATTCGACTGTTGGATCAAGAAGATGCCCATTGGTAGACATCCCGGAACTATTTTAAGGGATCGAATTGAAGAATACCGTTCAAGGCGAGGCGGCTTCGGTCAACTAAACGGGGACCAGTGTTTGCAGATAATGCGCCTGGTCCGCAAAGTTATTGAGCGAGATAAACCAACGCCGGCGCCGATGTATGCTCGTCTCTACGCTGATTGGCTCATGCATAATGAGCTGAACAACCAATTTGTCCTGAGCATTGTTGAGCAAATAAATGCTGCCTTTGCGAAGGGTCAACTCATGGCATGGGTGGTGCCAGAATTGCTCGGTCTTGGTCACCTCCGGCAGGAGCTAGTCAGAATCTTCGACAAGTACTCTGTTTCAGATGAGATACTCCAGACAGGGAGTCTCTGGTTGCGATTTGGCGGCCTGCTCCTTGAAGAAGTCGCGGAGAATCCAATTGGTTTTTCGGAGTGCAGAACTGAGATCAAAGGTAAGGCAAGGCAAGCTCTTCAGCGCATAACGGATCAATCCATTGAAGTGTTTGGAAACCCAGGAAAAGGTGAGCCGGCTTGGTTTGATCGTCTCGTTATAGAAGAACATGTTGATGACGAAGGACATTTCGCATGGCGGCTGGAGTTTTGCTTTCCTGATGGAGAGAGATTCGGGATAAGGGGGATACTGATTTTTGCAGATAGTCATCCATTTCGAGTAGACGACATTAGCCGGCATCCAAACCCCACCCGATCGGACTACAAGAATGCTGCCGATCGGCTTCTACTGGCTAACCGAACACTGGGAGGCCTCTTCCCGATACGGCCACCAAAGGATCACTTGTTAAAGTGAGTACGGTCGCGTAGGCGGCCAAGAAGTAGCAAACAGACGCAAAAAATCTTAACCGGACAGGATTGGCCCGAGGCTCTGTGGCGAAGAGCATCGCACTAGAAGTTGCTGTCTTGTTTTTTGCGAAGAGCGTGTCATGGCGGAAGACGAACGGATTTGGGATGTTAAGAGGCTCCTGTTCGAGTACGTCAAGAGCCCATCGTTGCGGCACCTTCGCGACCCGCATTCCATCCACAAATTGGCGAGGGACATCGTCAAGGCAATTGATCGCGGGAACTCGATCTGGACAAAGTGGGATGGGCAACGTGAAGTCGTAGCAAAGGCTGCCGTTCCATGCTGGATACCTGTCGAGGACCTGCGAGATTTTCTCAACCGTTTGCCTGGGCCGCAGCTTACAACCACAGATGTTGAACAGCGCCTGAGAGCGTTCGAGGAAGAAGATCACTTTTTTGAGCTTCCAAACGAAGAACTACAGGCTGGCTGTCTGGCTCTCTACGAGCAAGAGAAGACGCAGGGTACGGAACTTCCGGCGATCATCGGGCTTCTCCGAGACCACATTGAGCGGGAAGAAGAGAGAATTCGGGTCGAGCGGGAAGAGTATCTTCGACAATTGCGTGAACAGGAGCAGGTTGCAGGAGAGCAAAGACTACTCTCGGGCGCGGACTGCAAATGGACTCAGCTAAGAAAATCTAAGCACTGGTATTGCCGAAAAAACGGTCGGACCTACCGCCTATCACCTACGCAAGATAAAATGTGGCATCTCTTTCGGGTAAAGACGGTCTCGGATGAAGACGATGGCGATCTGCTCGGGAAGTATCAGCGGAGAGGTGATGCTACAAAGGTGGTCTCGGAAATGGCATACCAGCCTGAGCCGAGGTGGTAAGAAGACCGCCGAGGCTTACTGCGCGAGCAGAGGTTTCAGGGGCGGTTAGGCTTCGTTATCGGGTAGTCGCCTGACTTCACCCGGCCCTACGCCCCACTTTGCCAGCAATTCCCCAGATGCATTCTCTATCGCTGTCGCAGACGTATCAGACCCTGCGTCGAGGCGGTCCATTACGATCTTGCAGGCGGAGATGTGGTCTGACTCCCCTACAATGTAGCGAGCCAGATCGGTGGTACCATCGGTGTATGTTGTTTCAGTTTGGACAATTGTACCTGTCATGCCGTCAGTATGATCTCATTGATAGCCGTTCACCAAGCCCTGATCTAAGACTGATCCACTCCTTCTTGACGACAGAGCCAAATCGCAACAATTCAGCAGATAAGAGCAAGAATGTTGCATGAGGATTTTTCACGTAAGTTATTGATTCCGCGGAATCATAATCCGCGTGTCGGGGGTTCAAGTCCCTCTCCCGCTACCAATGAAAACAAGGCCTTGGCGTCAGCGCGCCAGGGCCTTGTTTGCGTTTGGGGCCGGTCCCGCCTTTTCGAACAGGGGGTGTTAAACCGCCCTCAGTTCGCCGGTTTCCAGTCGTCCATCTTGTCGAACTTCATCTGGCGCTTTGCCGCGGTTCGCGTCGCGAGAGCAAAAGCGTGGGAAACAAGATACTTGTTAACAGGAGAAGGTATGGGCCCGAGCCGTAAGGCTCCCGGTAGTGAGCCCGCCGGATCGCTACACCATTCCAAAGAATGAAAGGGCAGGCCGGAGCCTGCCCTTCGATTTTGTGCGATCCAATCGCCGAAGCGAAAGGCTTGTTAACGACCGGACCACGATTTCCTAGATGCTACCTCGCAACGTTGACACGGATCATGGCGATCTGCAACATCCGATTGAATAACTACGGGGAAACTGCAGGGATTGAGATAGATGGAATATCGTCTCGGCCTTGATCTCGGAACCAACTCAATCGGCTGGTGCATACTCGATCTGGGTGGGGACGGGTGCCCAGTCGCTATCCGGGATGCCGGGGTGAGGATTTTTTCCGACGGCCGCAATCCGAAGGACAAGACTTCGCTGGCCGTGGCCCGCCGGACGGCTCGTTCTATGCGACGCCGAAGGGACCGCTACCTACGTCGCCAAAAAAAGCTGCTCAGTGCGCTTGTCGGATTTGGATTGATGCCGGAGGATCCGGCTGGTCGTAAGGCTCTGGCCGGCCTGAACCCTTATGAAATACGCGCCAGTGCCCTGGACGCGGCGGTTTCACCGCACCATTTGGGCCGCGCTTTGTTTCACCTGAACCAACGCCGGGGCTTTAAGTCCAACCGTCGGACCGATAGAGCCGACGATGACGAGCGCGGCAAGATCAGGCAGGGCGTCAACAAACTGCGCGATGCCATGGCGGCGCAAGGCGCGCGCACGCTGGGCGAATTCCTGCACCGGCTGCAACAGGATGGAGCAAGTGTCCGCGCTCGCCTCAAGCCCGAATCCACGGAGAGCGGAAAGACGGTGATGGCCTATGAACTCTATCCCGACCGGGCGATGGTCTTGGAGGAGTTCGAGGCGCTTTGGGCCGCACAGGCGCCGCATCACCCGGACATCTTCACCGAGCAAGCGCGGAAGAAGCTGCGGGACATCATCTTCTTTCAGCGTAGGCTGAAGCCTGTGCGCCCCGGCAAATGCACTTTCAATCCGGAGGAGGAGCGCCTGCCGCGGGCGCACCCCCTGTTTCAACGCCGCCGGATTTTCCAAGATGCCAACACCCTGACGATCATCGGCCTGGACCAGACGTCGCGCGGCCTGACCCAGGACGAGAGAGACAAGGTCGCGCTGGCCCTTTTGACGACGCGGAAGCAGACTTTCGGCCAACTCCGCCGCCTGTTGAAGCTGCCACCGAGCAGTCGTTTCAATCTCGAGTCTGAAACCCGTAATGAATTGAAAGGCGACGAGACGGCGGCGGCACTGGGCAAAGACGACCGTTTCGGCGCCGGGTGGTACGCTCTGCCACTCGAAACGCAGATCGGCATCGTGGAAAAACTTCTGGAGGAAGAAGAGGAGGAACTGCTGCTTGCCTGGTTGGGGGCTCAGCACGGCTTGCCGGCTGTCCGGGCTGACATGGTGGTTCGTGCGACATTGCCCGATGGTCATGGCGACCTCGGTTTAACTGCCACAAGGGGAATTTTGGCCGAACTGGAGCGCGGCGTCGTGGCTTACAGCGAGGCTGCGAGGTTGGCCGGATACCACCACTCGGACTTTCGCGACGGTGTGATCCACGATGCCTTACCCTATTACGGGCGGGTGCTGGAACGTTACGTGGCCTTCGGATCGGGAGACCCGGACGATCCTGAGGAACTCCACTATGGTCGCATCGCCAATCCGACTGTTCACATCGCGCTCAATCAACTGCGGCGTCTGATGAACGCCGTGATCGCGCGACATGGCCACCCGGCAGAGATCGTCGTCGAACTCGCTCGCGCGTTGAAACTGAATAAACGTCAACTCGAAGATGCTGAAAAAGCAATCAAGGACAATACGGCGCGCGCGGATCGTCATCGCCAGATTCTGGCCGACTTGAATCTGCCCGACAAGGGTGAAAGCCGGATGCGACTGCGTCTTTGGGAGGAGCTCAATCCCGCCGACCCCCTTGACCGATGCTGCCCCTACACGGGCGAACCGATCTCGCCGGAGCGGCTGTTTTCTAGCGAAGTGGAGATCGACCATATCCTGCCGTTCTCCCGCACGCTGGACAATTCAGCGGCTAACAGGACGGTGGGCTTGCGCAGAGCCAATAGGGAAAAACGCAACCGGACCCCATTCGAGGCCTTTGGTCACCGCCCCGGCTGGGATGAGAACTTGGAACGACTCGTTGCGCTTCCGCGCAACAAGCGATGGCGTTTCGGGCCGGATGCGATGCAGCGTTTTGAGACAGAGGAACGCGATTTTCTGGACCGGCAATTGACCGACACGCAGTATCTCTCGAGAATTGCGCGGGAATACCTGACGGCGGTGTGCGATCCCCGGAAGGTCTGGGTCACGCCGGGCCGCCTGACGGAACTCCTGCGGCGTACCTGGGGCCTCAACGACCTCTTGCCCGATCACAATATCGTCGAGCGCCAGGATCAGAAGAACCGCCTCGACCATCGGCATCACGCAATCGATGCGGCCGTTGTCGGCGTGACCGACCGAGCCTTGCTGAACGCGATTTCACGCGCCGCGGCGCGCGCAGAGGAGCAGGACCTGACGCGTCTCGTCGATGGCATGCCCGTTCCTTTCCAGGGTTTTCGCGACTCTTTGCGCGAGATCCTGGAGCGCGTGGTCGTCTCGCACCGGCCTGACCGCGGCACCCCCGCGAGGCCGGGGTCCGTCAATCCGCGCGGCAGCTCGGCCGGCCGCTTGCATAATGACACAGCTTATGGCCTGGCCGGTACGCCGGACGCGCGCGGTGCTCATCTTGTCGTTCACCGGGTGCCTCTGGATAGCCTCAAGGACAGTGCCGGCTTGGGTCGGATTCGCGATGCCCGTTTGCGGCAAGCCTTGCTGGACGCGACCGAGGGTCTGTCAGGCAAGGGTTTTGCCGCCGCCCTGGCGGCCTTCCCGTTGCGCGACGGCATCTATAAGGGGGTGCGCCGGGTGCGTGTGTTGGAGCGGCTCAAAGTCATCCCTGTTCGTGACAAGTCCGGCCGGCCCTACAAGGCCTATAAGGGCGATGCCAACTATCGCTTCGACGTGTGGGAACTTCCAGGCGGACGATGGGCGGGTGAAGCGGTCTCCATGTTCGAGGCGCACCAGCCGGACTGGCGTTCGAAAGTGAAAGAACAGTCCCCGACGGCCCGCAAGGTTCTACGGTTGCACAAAGGCGATCTGCTGGCGACGGAAACGGGAGCAAATCGGGTAATTCACCGGGTGGTCAAGTTCTCGGCTAACGGCTCCATCCAGTTGGCGGCGCACAACGAGGCCGGAAAGCTCAAGGCGCGTGATGCCAAGCCGCTTGCCGAAGACTACTTCAAATATATCAACACTTCCGCGTCAGGCTTGAAGAAGTTGTGCGCGCGGCAGGTGCGCGTCGACGAATCCGGCCGAGTATTCGATCCCGGTCCGCGTCGCCAGAGCTGATACGCACCGGGCGTGGAGGTCATGGACCGAGTTGTCGATATCGCTACCGATGGCCGCCATCTTTCGGCCTATCGTGGGTTTTTGAAGGTGGAGGAACGCGGTCAGGAAGTTGGCCGCATCCCACTGGACGACATCGCCGCAGTTGTGGTCCATGCCCATGGCATCACCTACTCGAATAACCTCTTGGTGGCTCTTGCGGAGAGAAACTGCTGTCTCGTCGTGTGCGGACGCAATCATGCGCCAGTATCCATCGTTTGGGCCTTGAGCGGCCATCACCGGCAGGGTGCCCGTATGCGCGCGCAATGGCGTGCTGGAAAGCCGCTGCAAAAGCAGCTTTGGCGCCGCATAGTGACAGCGAAGATCGAGAACCAAGCGGCAATTCTGGATGCCGTGGGCGCGCGGTCGGGAGGTGTGGCCGCCTTGGCTGCAAAAGTCCGTTCCGGCGACCCGGAGAACGTGGAAGCCCAAGCGGCCAGACGGTATTGGCCGTTGCTCTTTGGAGAGGGGTTCCGCCGCGACCGGGCGGGCGCGGCACCGAACGCCATGTTGAACTACGGCTATACAGTCATGCGGGCTGTTATGGCTCGCGCGGTCATCGCAGCAGGTCTGCATCCGACCATAGGCTTGCACCATCACAACAGAGGCAATGATATGGCCCTGGCCGACGATCTGATGGAACCTTTCCGGCCCTTCGTAGACATCTGTGTGAAGCGCTTGCAGGCGCAGGGGGACATCGAGGTCACGCCCGAAGTCAAGGAGGCGTTGGTTTCTTTAATCGCGTTGGATGTTCCAACGCAAAAAGGGATGAGCCCCCTTGCTGTTTGCATCCAGAGCCTTGCGACCACACTCGGGCAGTCCTTCGAGAATGGGAAGGTCTTGCTGGATCTCCCGTTGCCGCCTAGATGGCTCGATCTTGGCGCCCTGCCGGACCGCAGGCATTGCGAATGACGGCTAGAACGTTGGACGGCGGATATTTGTGCGGGTACCGACTCATGTGGACAATGGTGATGTTCGACCTGCCGGTGGATACTAAGGAACGGGGCAAGGCCGCCGCCAAATTCCGGGAGTTCCTTCTCGATCAGGGATTCGAGATGAGCCAGTTCTCGATATACCTGCGATTCTGCAGCGGGAGGGAACAGATGGAAACATTCTCGCGCCGAATTGAGCAAAACCTGCCTGAGTTCGGCAAGGTTCACATCCTTGCCTTCACGGACAAGCAATACGAGAATATTATTCGATTTACCGGCAAAGCTCGTGCGGAAAACCGGAAAAATCCTGGCCAACTTGCTCTTTTCTAGTCATCACGGCGCATTTAGGCATGAACAGCAACCGCTCAATTCCCTTTATTTTCAAGGAATTGAGCGGTTGCGGAGTGTAGCACCTAGGAAATCGTGATCCAGCCGCAACTACCCCTTCGTGCCCGCGTTGAGATCCACTAGTGTAGCACCTAGGAAATCGTGATCCAGCCGCAACTGACGGCGGAACTGGGGCTCGGCGACTCGAGTGTAGCACCTAGGAAATCGTGATCCAGCCGCAACGTGTTGACGACGTTGGAGACACCGGTAAGGAGTGTAGCACCTAGGAAATCGTGATCCAGCCGCAACGCAGCGATACGAGGGGCGGCCAGCCGTCCGAGTGTAGCACCTAGGAAATCGTGATCCAGCCGCAACTAAAGGCCAAGAGCAAATGACCGACACACAAGTGTAGCACCTAGGAAATCGTGATCCAGCCGCAACATCTATCGCGGCTGGGGCGCGGCCTGCTGGAGTGTAGCACCTAGGAAATCGTGATCCAGCCGCAACTTTGGTGAACCTTGGGGTTTTGCGCCCCACAGTGTAGCACCTAGGAAATCGTGATCCAGCCGCAACGTCCGAATTGTTGTGCAAACACAGCGTAGCAGTGTAGCACCTAGGAAATCGTGATCCAGCCGCAACTACTTCGAGGAGGACCCCTCATGACGAAGAAGTGTAGCACCTAGGAAATCGTGATCCAGCCGCAACACAGGATCGCCTCATGAGCCGGGGCCGCATAGTGTAGCACCTAGGAAATCGTGATCCAGCCGCAACTTGATGCCGGCATTGATCTTGTCGATTTTAAGTGTAGCACCTAGGAAATCGTGATCCAGCCGCAACACCAGGCAGGTCAGGCCGCCGGGCCGGGTCAGTGTAGCACCTAGGAAATCGTGATCCAGCCGTCCCCGCCCTCAGTTCGCCGGTTTCCAGTCGTCCATCTTGTCGAACTTCATCTGGCGCTTTTCTTCGCCCGGGGCGCCCCAGTTGAAGCCGAAGGAGGCGCCCTCCCAGGAGCCGTAGCTGGGGTTGGGCAGCATGATCCAGTCGCGGCCCCAGTGGGCGGCGTTGTCCTGGAACAGCTTCTGGCGCTCGGCCGGGGAGACGTCGACGCCGTCGAGGAAGTCGCCGAGGTTGTCGCCGATCAAAAGCGCGATGCGGTAGTTCTCGGCCACCACGGCGCGGCGCGTGCCCTTGTCGGAGCCCCAGTCCTCCTTCTCCCCGCGCAGCAGCACCCGGTCGTCCTGGTCGCCGATGGGGTAGCCGAGCTTGGTCAGGTTGTTGCGCGTCGGCGCCTCTTCCGGCGCCTTGCGGTTGGAGACGTAGAACACCGCGACGCCGCGGGCATGGGCGTAGTTGATGAAGTCCAGGCTGCCGGGAATGGCCCGCGAGGTTTCGGTGTGGACGAAGGGCGCCCAGGTCTTGGAGCTGTAGTGCTGGCCGTTCTCCACGATCCAGGCCTGGTAGAGGGAGTTGTCCAGCACCGTCTCGTCGACATCCAGGATCACAGCCACCGGCTTCTTCTCGTAGCCCGGACCCTGCTCCATGGCCGCGGTCCAGCTCTGGTCGGCGATGGCCTGGTTCAGGCGGATCCTGGCCAGGGCGTAGAGCGCCTCGGTGTTGGCCTTGTATTCGACCGAGTTCTGCATCCAGTAGGTGGCATTGGTGCCGTCGTTCGCGGCTGGCTTGCCGGCCATCTCCTGGGCCTGTGCGGTGACTGCCCAGAGGCAACCGGCCAGCACCAGGCAAAGCCCGCCGAGGGGGCGTTCGCTGAATGATGTTCCCATTTCGCTCTCCGTTGTGGCCCGCGGCGCTGGCCGCCGCGCCGGCTTGGGGTGATTTTGCCCGAGCAGGCTGCAGGAACCAAGCGATACTCAACCGGCGGGGCGGACGCCGCAGCCGGGCATCGCCTCGGCGCCGCCGGAGTGCTACACTCCCCGCCAAGAAGGGGGTGGCCCTGCGGGCGCTCCCGCAGCGGCGCCCCCTCCTGTTTTTCGGACACAGGAGGAACAGGTCATGAAGGTCAGGCAAGCCATGCATGCCGGCGTGGACTGGTGCGCACCCGATACACCCCTCTCAGAGATCGCCAGGATCATGCGCGACGACGACATCGGCGCCGTTCCCATCGGCGAGAACGACCGTCTCATCGGCATGGTGACGGACCGCGACATCGTCTGCCGCGGCTTTGCCAACGGGCGCGACCCGAACTCGCTCACCGCGCGCGACGTGATGACCGAGGGCATCGTCTACTGCATGGAAGAAGCGTCGCTGGAAGACGCCATCCACCTTATGGAGAACAAGCAGATCCGCCGCATGCCGGTGATCAACGACAAGAAGCGGATGACCGGGATGCTGAGTCTGGGCGACCTCAGCCACGCCGCCGGCCGGGAGTTGACCGGCGAGCTGGCCGAGGCAGTCTCGGCGCATCACTGACAGGACGGGGCGCCGCGGCGGCTGCCGCGGCGCTTCTTTCC
Organism: Pelagibius sp. CAU 1746; assembly: GCF_039839785.1. NCBI lineage: Bacteria > Pseudomonadati > Pseudomonadota > Alphaproteobacteria > Rhodospirillales > Rhodovibrionaceae > Pelagibius > Pelagibius sp. CAU 1746. Next base: position 172,327 of record NZ_JBDOQT010000002.1, on the reverse strand, counting down.
GCCGGCGCTCCCGAACACCGGCAGCGCGCAGAGGCGTTTGAATTCGCTTTCCGGCGTGCTTACGATCTTACCGGGGTCGGATCGGCGGCGCCGGGCGGAGGACTTCGCGCCTCCCCGGTGCCCGTGAGGAAAAGGGCGCGTCATGCCTTGGCAAAGCCGTCTGGCGGCCGTGGGACAGGCTACCGCCGCGGCCCTCCTGGCGTTTCTCCTCGCCGGGGAGGCGGGGGCCGCGAGTTTTTGTACGGAGCCTCCGCAGGCTGCCGCGGTGGAGGTCGGGGCCACGGCGCCGCAAGTCGAAGTCGATCACGGCTATTCGCGCAAGGAACTGCAATGGCACGCCGCCGAGGAATACGGTTATGAGCACGCTGAAGGCAGGTCCGTCTTCGGCCTGACGGCGGGGCGCATCAGGTCCCAACTCTTCGTGCATACCCTGACCGAGACGCGCCGGAGCGGACAGCGTTGCGTCTGGCCGTCGCGCTTGGTCGCGGAGCTGGCTTACGACGAACCGATCAAGGTCTACGTGGCCCGCGAATACCGCCCCGGAAGCTGCCAGTACAAAGCGGTGCTGGCTCATGAAATGAAGCACGTCGAGGTGCTCCGCGAAACGCTTGAAGACTACCGGCGGCGCCTGCGGGCGGCGCTGCAGCAAGCCTTGGAGAAGGGCTTCTTCCCCTACACGGGGCAGGACGGCGAGCTGGTCGCGGCCAGGCTCCGGAGGTATTTCGAGGTGCCCTACAGGAAGGCCCTCACCGAGGCCGAGCGGGAGCGGGACCGGCGCAACGCGGCGCTGGACACGCCCGAGAGCTACCGCCGTACCCGCGCGGCCTGCCGCTCCTGGTAGCGCCGGCCTGCGCCGGAACCCCGGTCCGGCCCGCGGCGCGTTCCGCATTCCCGGTATTCTTGGCGGTGCGGCCTTGGCTCCATAGGGCCGGCCCATCTGGCTCTTGGGATGGGGCCAGCCCTTGCCCTATATCAGGGGCAGCGATTGCCGCGGGGCTTGGCGGGGCCCCGCGCGCCCCAATCCCAAGGAATGAGGAATCTCAACCAATGAAAATGACGACCGAGGAAGCCTTTGTGAAGGTCCTGCAGATGCACGGCATCGAACATGGCTTCGGGATCATCGGCTCCGCCTTCATGCCGATCTCCGACCTCTTCCCCAAGGCCGGGATCACCTTCTGGGACGTGGCCCACGAGACCAATGGCGGCCTGATCTGCGACGGCTACACCCGCTCGACCGGCAAGATGGCCATGGCCATCGCCCAGAACGGGCCCGGCGTCACCGGCTTCGTCACCGCCGTCAAGACCGCCTACTGGAACCACACGCCGATGCTGCTGGTCACCCCGCAGGCCGCCAACAAGACCATCGGCCAGGGCGGCTTCCAGGAAGTCGACCAGATGCCGATGTTCCGCGAGATGGTCTGCTATCAGGAAGAGGTGCGCGACGCCTCGCGCATCGCCGAGGTGCTGAACCGGGTGATCGAGAAGGCCTGGCGCGGTTCGGCGCCGGCGCAGATCAACGTGCCGCGCGACTACTGGACCCAGGTCATCGACATCGAGCTGCCGCAGATCGTGCGCATCGAGCGCCCGGCCGGCGGCAAGCGCGCCATCGCCGAGGCCGCCAAGCTGCTTTCCGGGGCCAAATTCCCGGTCATCCTGAACGGCGCCGGCGTGGTCATCGGCGGCGCCATCCCGGCTTCCCAGGCGCTGGCCGAACGGCTCGACGCGCCGGTCTGCTGCGGCTATCAGCACAACGACGCCTTCCCGGGCTCGCACCCGCTCTTCGCCGGCCCGCTGGGGTACAACGGCTCCAAGGCGGCTATGGAATTGATCGCCAAGGCCGACGTGGTGCTGGCCCTCGGCACGCGGCTCAATCCCTTCTCGACGCTGCCCGGCTACGGCATCGACTACTGGCCCAAGGATGCCGCCATCATCCAGGTCGACATCAACGCCGACCGCATCGGCCTGACCAAGAAGGTCTCCGTCGGCATTCAGGGCGACGCCAGGCTGGTCGCCGAGCAGATCCTGGAGCAGCTTTCCCCCGAGGCCGGCAACGCCGGCCGCGAGGAGCGCAAGGCCCTCATCCATCAGACCAAGTCGGCCTGGCTGCAGGCGCTGTCCTCCATGGACCACGAGGACGACGATCCCGGCACCACCTGGAACGAGCGCGCGCGCAGCCGCGACGCCGACCGCATGTCGCCGCGCCAGGCCTGGCGGGCGATCCAGGCGGGCCTGCCGAAGAACGCCATCATCTCCTCCGACATCGGCAACAACTGCGCCATCGGCAACGCCTATCCGACCTTCGAGGAAGGCCGCAAGTACCTGGCTCCGGGCCTCTTCGGCCCCTGCGGCTACGGCTTTCCCTCGATCATCGGCGCCAAGATCGGCTGCCCCGACGTGCCGGTGGTGGGCTTCGCCGGCGACGGCGCCTTCGGCATCTCCATGAACGAGATGTCTTCCGTCGGCCGCGAGGAATGGCCGGCCATCACCATGGTGGTGTTCCGCAACTATCAGTGGGGCGCGGAGAAGCGCAACACGACGCTTTGGTACGACGACAACTTCGTCGGCACCGAGCTGGATCCGCACCTCAGCTACGCGCGCGTTGCCGAGGGCTGCGGCCTGAAGGGCGTCACCGTGAAGACCCAGGCGGAGCTGACCGAAGCCCTGGCGACGGCCTGCAAGGCCCAGGACGACGGCGTTACCACCTTCATCGAGGTGATCTTGAACCAGGAACTGGGCGAACCCTTCCGCCGCGACGCCATGAAGAAGCCTGTCGCCGTGGCCGGCATCGACCCCAAGGACATGCGTCCGCAGAACCCGGCCTGAAGCCCTTCCATATCCGAGGCCGAGGCCCCGGCGCAGCTGCGCCGGGGCCTTTTGTTTTGCCGCCTCGACGGGATGATGGCGTCTAGAGAATTGACGGCGGCTGCCGCAGTGCGCAGTCCCCGCCGAACGGCATGCTCGCATTGAGAGGAAAACCCCGGCGCATTGCATGCTGGTGAATTCGCTGTGGATTTCCGTGATCGATTTGTGACAACTTGATGCGGAGTTGCGTTCGGACCCCGGCGCTTCGCCGAGGTTCAGTGCCAAACGATCCGCCAGGCTCCGCTTGGCGGCTGTTCCTGCGGTAGCGTCATCGATTCAGGTCTCTTGCAGGTTCTCCCGATGCGGCTGAAATGCAAGTTGGCACATGAACCGGGATACCGTGCCGATTGCGGTATCATGTCACAGCCGTTCCGCCATCCGTCGCCATGAAGGTTGTCAGATGACCGCAGGCTTCATCGAGGAGGTCGTTGCGCGCCTGCCTGGCCCGGTGTTTGCCTTTTCCACATCGGGACGTCTGGAAGCCATCAACGATGAGGGCGTGGAACTGACAGGAATCTCCCGTCAGGCGGCCCAACAGATGAAGCTGTCGGATTTCATCGATACCGAAGAGCGGGATCGCGACTTCATCGAACAGTTCCTGCGGTCGCCGGAGTTGCCCGTTCCTCTCTTCAGAATTGAGGACGGCAAAGGGGGGGCGACTTCTTGGCAGAGCGAGTTCTTTCGGCTCGACGGGCAGGACCGCTCGTGGCTGGGCATACGCCTCAGCCGACCTGAAAGAGGCAGCTATTCGAGGGGCGAAGCGACGGCCGGTCGATCGCCTGAACGGCTCCTTGGCGAGAGAGGCGCTGCGGGCTGCGGGCCTGACGAGGCTGCGTGCCGACGTTGTACCCATATGTCGAAGGCAGACCGCTTCGCCTGCGGCTGTCCCGGCAAGCAGCACCCGCGTTGGTTCGGCGGCAACCTGCTTCAAGCGATCCAGGCCATCTTGCGGGCCGGCCCCCAGGAACTGGCGCTTCAGGCGGCTATCGCCGAGATCTGTCAGTTTTCGGGTTGGGACTACGCCGAAATCTGGATACCCGGCGGACCTTCCCGCGCCTGGCGGCCACATCCGTTCTGGTTCGGGAACCGCCAAGCCTACCAAGGCTTCAGGTCGCGCACCTTCGCGGCGGCCGAGGCCGGCACTCCGCCGCTCATCGAAAGAGTGGCGAGCACGCAGTCGGCGTGTTGGTTCAGCGATGCTTCCGTGATGCCGCTCACTGAATACGCGCGCGCCGCTGCGGCCGAAGAGGCCGGGCTGAGGGCGACCTTCGCCCAGCCGATTACACATGCAGGAAGAACCATAGCGGTTCTGGTCTTCATGATGGCAAAGCCGTGCAGCCGCGACGATGACCTCGCGGAGCTGATCGGCACCGTTTCGTCATGGCTGCGCAAGATCATCCAAGACGGCGACCCAGGGCGGGCCAAGGCCGGTGGACTTTCGCACGCCGCTCCAGAGGTGGGCGGAAGGGCCGCTGCCGGGGCCGGCGGCGGTATTCCTCCCTGCAGCTTCGATCTCCTGTGCACGCTCCTCAACTCGGTGGATCGGCCCGCCTTTGTCGTTACCCTGCAACATCGGACCATCCTTTGGGCCAATCCCACCGCTTGCCAGCTCTTCGGATATGAAGTGGGGGAGCTTCTCGGACGCTCGACGCGAATTTTGCACGTCGACCAGCGGAGCTATGAGGAGTTCGGCAAGCGGGCCCGCCCCTTCGTTACGCACGATAAGGTGTTTCGTCACCGCTTCTGGCTGCAGCGCAAGGACGGTTCCCGCTTCGCCAGTGAGCATCTCGTCACTCCGGTGAGAGATCTCGGCGGCGCCCAGGTCGCCGTTTCGCTGGTAACCGATCTCAGCGCCCCGGCGACTCGCCGCTTCGGCAAGCATCTGCGCCGGCTGTCGCCGCGCGAGTACGACGTTCTGCAACTGACCATCGACGGCTTTTCGGTGAAGGAGATCGCCTCTCGTCTGGGCTTGAGTCACCGCACCGTGGACATTCATCGCGCCAACCTGTTGAAGAAGCTGGAGGTCGGAACGACGACGAAGTTGCTGGCCGAGGTTCTGGCCATGTCGATCGTCGAGCACACGCAGCTTTAGTTCCGCCGCATCCCGGCAGGGCGCAAGGCCCTTTCGCCTGGTGGAATGACCGCGGGCGAGCGGGGCCGTGTTGCGCGGCAGAGGCTTTCCGCGCGCCTTTGACTACAGTCGTGATCGGAACGGCTATTTTCTCACTAGGTGAAAACACCTAAGGCATTGCAAACAATGCAGTATTCGAGATTTCTACAACTTTTGTTAAGGCTTAATCGTCTCCATTGCCACGACCTATGGACGTGTTCCGGTGAAACGCCGCAGCACTCTGGTTTTCGGGATGGAGAGTGAGTTATGCCCAAGTTTCGTTTCACAATTCGCGGCAGCCTGATTGCCGTCAGTGCGTTGCTGGTATGCATCGTGGTCGCTCTGACGAGTGGCAGCGCTTTGGACGCCTGGCGTCAGATGAGCGAGTCTCAACTGGTCGAGTCGAACAACCGCACCGCGGATCTGTTCCTGGAAAGCGCCAGCAATTGGGCCGTCGAGCGCGGTATCACCAACGCCGCCCTGGCTTCGCCGCAGCCGCTCACCTCCGAGCGCCGCACCGCCATCGACCAGCGCCGCCGGGCGGCCGAACAGGCCTTTACCGCTGCCCTGGAAGAACTGCAGGCCGAACCGGACTTTCCGGGCAAGGCTGACTTGATCGGTCAGGTGAACAGCGCCTACCAGCAGGTCGTCCGCTTCCGCAAGGATGTGGATGAGGCCTTGCGCCAGCCGAGGACGGCGCGCGACGAAGCAGTGAGCGGGAACTGGGTGCCGACGATCACGAGCCTGATCATGTCCTCGCAGCACCTGCGCCAGGTCAGTCAGTTCCGTCCGCAGACAATCGCCTCACAGATCCAGATGCTGCGCGACCTGAAACAGGCGTTGTGGGTCATGAGCGAGTACGCCGGGCGTGAGCGTGCTGTGATCGGCGGTATCATCGACTCCAACTCGACGATCACGCTGGAATCCTTGGAGCGTCTGGCCAACTTCCGCGGACGCCTCGAGCAGGCCTGGAGCCAGGTTCAGACTTACCTGGCTTCGGAGCATGCTTCGCCCCTCATCAAGGGGGATGCCGCGCAGGTCGACCGTAAGTTCTTTCAATCCTACGAGGCCGTGCGGCAGGGGGTCTATCAAGCCGGGCTCGCCGGCAGCGACTACCCCGTGGACGGCGCCGCCTGGATCGCCGAAGCGACGGCGGCGATCGACCAGTTGAGCGCCCTCGGCAAGACCGCCAGCGATGTCGCTGCGGATTTCGCCGCCCGTTCCGCCAGTGACGGTCAACAATCCTTCCTGTTCGACATCGCTCTGCTGCTCGCCTGCCTGGCTATCGGAGCTTCGGCCATCTGGGTGGCGGTCTGGCGCGTGGCAAAGCCGATCCAGGCGATGACGTCGGCTATGACTCAGCTTGCCGGCGGCGACCTGAGGGCGGAGATCCCCGGGACCTCGCGCAAGGACGAGATCGGCGAGATGGCGCAATCGGTGCAGGTCTTTAAGGACAACGCCTTGGAGACGGAGCGCCTGCGCGAGGAGCAGCAGGAAGCCGAAAAGCGTGCCGAGGAAGACAAGCGCCGCACCATGAACGAACTGGCCGACAAGTTCAGTGCGGATGTTGGTGCGGTGGTGGAGGCGGTGACCTCCGCCAGCACGGAACTGGAGAGCACCGCCCAGTCCATGAGCGCGGTGGCCGAAGAAACCAGTCAGCAGTCGGGTGCCGTCGCGTCTGCGGCGCAGCAGTCGGCGGCCAACGTCCAGACCGTTTCCTCGGCGACCGAAGAACTGAGCAGTTCCAGCCAGGAGATCGGTTCCCAGGTTTCGGAGTCCACCAAGATGGCGCGCTCTGCCGTCGACGAAGTGGCGCGCGCCAACCAGCAGGTTCAGGGGCTCGCCGAGGCTGCGGAGAAGATCGGCACGGTAATCGATCTGATCCAGGATATCGCCGAGCAGACCAACCTGCTCGCGCTCAATGCCACGATCGAGGCGGCGCGTGCGGGTGAGGCCGGGAAGGGTTTCGCCGTGGTCGCCCAGGAAGTCAAGTCCTTGGCCAATCAGACCGCCAAGGCGACGGGCGAGATCGGCGAGCATATCGCCCGGGTCCAGTCGGAAACCAAGGAGGCCGTCGGCGCCATCGACATTATCGGCTCGACGATCCGCAGGATCGACGAGGTCGCGGCATCCATCGCCTCCGCGGTTGAGGAGCAGATCGCCGCCACCAGCGAGATTTCGCGCAACGTCCAGGAAGCGGCCAATGGTACGCAGGAGGTCACGCAGAACATCTCCGGCGTCAGCCAGGGGGCTCAGCAGACTGGTGCGGCCTCGGAGCAGATGCTGTCGGCGGTGCGGAACCTGTCGAGCCAAGCCGATGCGCTGCGCGGCAAGGTCGACGATTTCCTGACGGAGGTGCGTTCGGCCTAACGGGAGGTAGGCCATCGGCCTAGGGCCGGAGAGGAAAGATGGGGCAACCGCTGGGGACATTATCGGCGGGCTGTTCCATCTCCCGCTCTCTCCCGGGGGTTTGATGAGCCGCCTGTTCCCTCTTCAGACGGGGTCCGCCGATGACGATCGCATTGCCACCGCTCGATGGAAGCAAGAGGTGCATCACCATCCGCCTGGCGCTCTTCGCGGGCATCGGTCTGCTTGCCTCCTTGCTGGTTATCGCCACCGTTCAGCGCTTCAGCGACGCCTTGGGCCGGTTCAAGGACGCGAGCACGGCGGCGACCATCACGGACTGTACCGATCTTCTGATGAAGGCGTCGGTGAACTGGGCCTTCGAGCGCGGGCTCGTCTTTACGGCGCTGCAATCCGGTCGGGCGCCGACTTCAGAAGAGGAAAGACAGATCGGCATACGGCGGCGCGAGGGAAGCCAGGTCATCGCTCATTTTCGCGAGCACGCAGGTTCGGACCTGCTGCGAAGCGATGCCGCCGGGTTTGTCGACCGAATGCTGTCGGCCTATGCCGCGGTCGAGGAGTTGCGCCGCGAGGCCGCAGGGCATATCGACCGTTCCCCCGACAAGGCGGCGGCGAAGGCCGAGGTTTGGTTCGCGTCGATGACGGAGCTTATCATGGCTGCGCGTCAGTTGAGCTTCGCCTTGCGCGACAAGGTCGACCGAGACAGCGATCTGGTCCGCGCCATGCGAGCCCGCGCGGCCGCTTGGGACCTGAGCGAATTTGCCGGGCGAGAGCGCGGATTGATCAGCGGCATCATCGCCGCGGGACGGCCCGCTACTGCCGAGGAACTCGAGCAAATCGGGCACTACCGCGGCAGGATCGAGAGCGTGCTGCTCGTTGTCGACAGGATCGGTGAGGCACAGGGCCTCGATCCGGAGTTCGTGGATGCCTTGCGGCGGGTGCAGAAAGCCTATCGCGACGAACTGGCACGGCAGAGAAGGGAACTCCAGTCACTGCTTGTCGATAGAAGCGTTCGCCCGGCCGCTGCGAGGCCGTGGTTCGACGCCACGACGGCGGTTATCGCCGAGGCGGTCGAACTCCAGCGCGTCGCTTCCCTGGTCAGCCAGAAACAGGCCAGCCGACTCTCAGCTCAATCGCTTGTCGGCGCGCAGATGGAGTTCCTAATGCTGATCGCCGCGACCCTTCTCGGCGCGGCTGGTCTGATGTTCGTTACCTATCGCGTCGTCCGCCCGATTGAGAGAGTGACCCTGGCCTTCGACCGCCTTGCCGCCGGAGACGGAGACATCGAGATTCCGGCGTCGGCGCACCGGGACGAGATCGGCATTATGACCCAGGCCATCCTGGCCTTCAGGGAAACCATGATCGAGCGGCGCCATCTTGAGGAAGAGGTGCATACGCGCCGCCGCATCGAGGTGGAGCTGCGTAAGGCCAAGGAGGAGGCGGAGAGTGCCAATCACGCCAAGTCGCGGTTCCTCGCCAATGTCAGCCATGAGCTCCGGACGCCGCTCAATGCTGTGATCGGCTTCGCCGAAGCGCTGGAGCGCGGCTATATCGGACCGCTCGGCGACAGGCAGAGGGGCTACATCGCGGATATCCGCAGGTCGGGAAAACACCTGCTCGACCTTATCGAGGACGTTCTCGATATCTCCAAAGCGGAATCGGAAGACTGGGAGATCGCCGACGACCCGGTCCTCGCGGAGGTGGTTGGCGGCCAGGCTCTATCCTTCGTCGCCGGCCTGGCTCAACGGCGCGGCGTTACCTTGCGCGGCGATATTCCCGCAATGGGGCTGGCCTTCCGCGGCGACCGCCGGATGGTCGTCCAGATGCTGACCAATCTATCGAACAACGCGGTGAAGTTTACCCCGCCCGGGGGGGAGGTTCGGTTGGCCGCCAGCAGGCGGGACGACGGCGGCATAAGGTTCGCGGTGTCCGACACTGGAATCGGCATGACCGATAAGGAACTGGAGACCGCGATGGAGCTCTTCGGCCAGGTGCACAAGGAAGGCAATCAGGCCGATGACGGCACTGGGCTGGGCCTGCCGCTGGTGCAGAAGTTGGCGGCACTCCATGGCGCCGAACTCTCTTTGAGAAGCACGCCCGACGTCGGAACGACGGCCCTCTTGGACTTTCCCCCATGGCGCAGCCTGCACGACTGACGGGCAGCACCACGGCTGCCTCAGCTCCCTGCCTCGATCCCCCTGAAGGCGGATGACTGTCCCGGATCGGGCAGGATCTCAATTTCCCATAGGGGCGGCTCGGGCATGTCGGGCAGTTGGGACCTCGCAAGCGCTTCGAAGACCGGGCGGGGGTCGCCGGGGAAGGTGACCTCGCGGGGGCGAGGATCCGCCAGCATGTCGACCATCACGATGTCGTAGTCCATAAGCGCTTCGAGCAGCGGGTCGGAGATGCCGGCCTGGACTGACCAGCCGCGAAATGCCTTTGCCTCGAGGTGTGCGTAGAGCTGCGGCGGCACCGCCTTGAAGTAGCGCTCCAGTATGCTATCGCCGCGATCGGCTTCGCGGAGGATCAGATACCTCAAGGAGCGGCCAAGCACCCGCAGCATCATCGAGCCGCGGAAGCTGCGCGCCAAGCGTGCGTAGAGCCGCATCGCCCCGCTGTCGTCGGGGAAGGGGTGGTGGCCGGTCGCCGCCTGCCAGACGGCCCGGGTCATGCCGTCCTCCCATGCACGGGGGGAAGGGCGCGCTTCCGTCTCGGGCGGCCCGCAGCGCTGAGCGGCGCGGCTGCATGGCGCCGTCGGGCTCGCGCGCCCGGCCTCGCTCCAAAGGGCTTCCAGTTCGTCGAGCATCGCTTCCAGAGTGCTCTCCGCCATGTTCTCGAGAAAGGTCTCGTAGATCTCGTAGTTGATGGCGCCCAGGTTGGGCAGAGCCCGGACGATGTCGCGGGCGCGGGCGGCGAGATCCGGCGGCATCCGCCCGCAATGGGCGTCGAGCCAGACCCCGTCCGCCTCATCTCCCCCGGCCAGATGAACTTCCCAGACCCGTTCTAGAGGGAGCGCGGCGATGAAGGTATCGAGGGTCGTGCGGCCGTTTCGCTCGTTGCAGTAGACGTTGTGCAGGTCCAGCAGGATGCCGCAGTCGGCGGCCTCCGCTACCGCGGCAACGAATTCGCCATCCGGCATCTCGAACGGCTTCCGGCCGATATAGGAAACGCCGGTCTCGATCGCGACGGGACGACCGATACCTGCCGCGAAGGCCCTGATGTTGGCCGCCGCCGTCTCGACGCCTTCCGCGGTTTGCAGCGGCGGCAGCAGGAACCCCGCGGAGCGGTGCGGTGTGCCGGCAACACTGAGGTGCTCGCTCACCCAGGGACTGTCCAGCCGCTCCGCGGTGGCGCGGGTGAGGGCGATCTGGTCCGGGTGCGGCCGCCGCGTGCCGCCGAGCGGCATGCCGACGCTGTGGATCAGCTTGGCGACCGGCAGAGCTGAGATCGCCTCGATGAAGCTGGGGTTTTCGCGAAACGGTCCTTCGATCGCGTCATCCGCCAGCCACATCGTCTGCGGCTCGATCTCGAGCACGCCCAACCGGTCGATATGCCCCTGCAAAAACGAGCGAAGCGCGGGGGTGTATACCATTCCGGCCCCCAATCGCGGGGGCCGGAACCCGGCTTCACCGGCCAATGACGAGAGCCTGCTCGTCGAGTTGTCCGGCCGCGTTGATCAGAAAGTTGGACTCGATCCTCAAGAAGAGGTCGTCCCCCGAGGTGCAGGCCGGATGCGCGCTGAGATCGACGATGCGGTCGAGCGCTTTGAAGACTTCCTTGATGTTGCCGGACAGCTTCGGCGAAAGGCTGGCCGACACGACCGGGGCAGAGGCCGCAGCCAAGCGCTTGGGTGCGAAGGCCGCTTGAGCGATGTCCAGATCTCCGTCGAAGCGGAAGTCGCGCTGCATCTCGAAATAGATGTCATGCGCCGAACAACAGGCCGGGCAACCGAGCCTTTCGAGGATACTGCCCAGCGATTTCTTGAACTGCCCGATGTCCGATGCAACGGACATCGGAATGGATACGCGGACGCTATTGGTTGTACGATGTTTGACTTCAGCCATACCACATCCTCCAAACCCGAGTTGCGCAGCACGTACAGCGTCAAAGACTAACACGCCAGCCGTTGCGAGTCAGGAGGTCCGCCTGCCTCTATGGCATAGCGGTCGCGGCACAACGGTATAGAGCAGCTACCCCCTATGGTTTGCAAAGCTGCGTTCGCTAGGTCCCCTGCCGGTGAGTGAACATTGAATTGGGAACGGCCGCAAATGACAATTCTGCGGCTTGGCCCCGGTGGGGACGGCGCCGTGGCCTGCGCCGGCGGTGCGGAAGGGGGACTCCATCGACGAGCGCCCCGCATCCGTGCGGTCTCAATAGGCGGCCGCCGCACCGGCGCGGATTTCCTTGCGCAGGTCGTCGGGAATGCCCCAGGAATAGCGGGTGAGGATCTCGCGGTAGAGGCGCGGCCAGACGTCGCTTTCCGCGGTCGCGAGGGCGTCTTCCAGGCGGCGCAGCGCGCGGCCGATCTCCGCTACGTTGTGGTACTCCGGCCAGATGCGGCGCGCCTCGTCGAAGGCGGCAATGGCGGCCTCGACGTCGCGGTCGATCAGAGCCTCGAAGCCGCGCCGCTCGGCGGCGGCGGCCTTACCGGCACGGCTGCTGTCCGCCTCGACCGTCGCCTGGCGCTCCGCGGGCGGCGCGCTGCGCAGACTTTGCTGTTCCACCTGGACCCGGGAAATCTCACGCGACAGGTTGGTCTCCAGGCTCCTCAACTTGGCGTTGATGTCCTCGTTGAGCTGCGGCGCCGCCTCGGCGCCGGCCTGCTGGGCGGCTTGCTGGGCTTCCAGCAGCAAGCGGATGTCCTCGATTTCCGCCATGGCCTGGGATTCGATCTGCTCGACTTTCTCGCCGATGCGCAGGCCGAAGATGTCGACTTGGCGTTCGGACAGGATTTGGCGCACGTCGTCCTGATAGATCAGTACCACGATGACCGCCACCAGCGGCCACATGAAGGCCTTGATGTAGTCGAGGATGAGGCGTCCCAGAACGTAACTCTTGCCGCCGTCGTCCGCCATGGCTCCATCCTCCATGCCTGAGTTTCGGGAGAAGCGCCAGTCTAGCGTGAGAGGCCGGGGTGGATCGTGGCCAAACGCACATACAGCGCAAATCCCTCCCAGCACAGAAGACGGCGGGGGGATTGGTGGTCCACTCAGTTCTGGTTCTTCCGGATCTGTGCCAGGTCGACGTCGAAGACTTCCTTGCAGAGGTTCTCGGCGAAACCCTTGCTGAGGGAGATTTCGGCATCGGACATCATGGCCGCTCCGAGGAAGCCGCCCCAGGCAAAGCTGTTTTCCAAGAAGTAGGCGCCTGTCTGCTCGCCGCTGGCCACGGAGTTGAACTCGGCGCGCCCCTTCAGTTCGATCTCGTCGCCCAGGAAAATCGCTTTGCCGACATCCTGGTCCTCGAAATCAGTGATGACCACGTTGAGGCTGTGGTCGGCATTGCCTTTGGCGCAGACCGGCATGGCCGCTTCCAGCTCTTTCTTCAGCGCTGCCTGCAGATCGGGATGAGGCTTAGGGGTTTCGACGGAGACGGTGACCTCCGAGACCCGGATATCGTGAATCTGGTCTTTGCTGGCGGCCTTGATACTGGCCACATCCGAGGATGCGCAGGCCGAAAGTCCGAGTAAGGCAGCGGCGGACAGCAGGCTCGGAACCACAGAAAGCGGCTGTCTGCGGCGTGCGAAAGGCAGCATGACGACATCCTCAATCATTAGTGTCAATTATGAGGATGATAATCGCACTATTGGTGTATTGAAAGGGCCTAACCTCGCCGCCGCGGCCTATTCGGCCGCTTTGGCCTTCGCCTTCTGCCAGGCGTCGAGCTTCTCGCGGGCGCCGTTGGTTGTCGGGTCCATCATGGCCGCGTGCTCGGGGCGTTTGGCGGTCAGTTCGATGACGTAGCCGTTGGGGTCGCGAAAATAGATGGAGTCGATGAAGGTGTGGTCCGCCGGCCCGCGGGTCTCGATGCCGGCGGCCTTGCCGCGCGCCAGCATCTCGTCCAGCGCCTCGGGCGCCACCTCCAGCGCGATGTGCAGGTCGTAGTCGTGCTGCGGCTTGAATTCGAAGGCTTGGCCCGGCACCTCGAAGAAAGCCAGGTAGGAACCGTCGTCCAGGCCGTAGAAGGTGTGCAGCGCCTGAGTCTCGCGTCCGGTCTTGGTGGTGCCGATCTCCAGCGTCTTGGCCAGCGGCAGCCCGAGGAAATCCTCGTAGAAGGCGCGGGTCTCTTCGGAGTCCCGACAACGGTATGCGTTGTGGTGAAGTCCCTTGATCATGTCCGTCCCCTCAATCTTTAAGCTGAGCCTCCGAGGTGGCGTTGGCCACGGAGATTTGAGGTGGCGTTGGCCACGGAGATTTGAGGTGGCGTTGGCCACGGAGATTTGAGGTGGCGTTGGCCACGGAGATTTGAGGTGGCTTTGGCCACGTGGATTTTGCGCCATCATAGCCCGGCGGGCGGCCGCAATCCAGGCGCTGCCGGGCCCGTCTCGCCGCGAGAACAGATCAGGGCTGGCTGGAATCGCCGAAGGCGATCCTCCGTCCCTGTGAATCTGCTCTGTGTCTTGGAAATAGATCGGATTCACACGGCTAGGCGCGCTGTGGCGGATTGGCTATGCTGCCGGCCGCGTGTCAGTGGTGCCATCCCGCGACAGTTTTCGTCCACGACAGTCTCCTCCGGAAGGAGGCGGGCCCGTGCCGCGCGGCGTGAGGTTATTGGCGTGAAAGGTCAGAGGCCGGGGGCGGCGGTGGAGAAGACAGTCAGCAGGATCGTTGCGTTGGGCCTTGCCGCCGTTTTCGTCGGCACCCTGATGGCGGGGGCATCGTCGCTGGTATCGCTTGGCGCGCTGGCGGTGCTGACGGCCTTCCTCTGGGCGACCCTCGCAATTCCGGCGGAGCTGACCGCGCTGATCTTCTTCGCCGCCCTGTTGTTGACCGGGCTGGCCCCGGACCACGTGGCGCTGGCCGGCTTCGAGTCCAAGGCGGTGTGGCTGGTCTTCGCCGGCATGGTATTGAGCGAGGTCATCGGCCGCCACGACATGGGCCATGCGCTGTTCGATCGCCTGCTGGGGCGTCTCAAGTCCTACCCGGCGCTGGTCTGGTTGATTTCCGCGACCGGCCTGCTGCTCGCCTTCTTCATCCCTTCGGCCATGGGCCGGGTTCTGATCTTTGCGCCGCTGGTGCGCGCCCTGACCGACCGCCTGGGGCTCGCCGAAGACGATCCGCGCCGCCACGGTCTCTTCATCGCTGCGGTGCTCGGCGCGGTGATCCCGGCCTTCACCATCCTCACCTCAAACGTGCCCAACCTGGTGCTGATGGGCGCGGCCGAAGCGATCTACGGGCGCACGCTGACCTACGGCGAGTACCTGCTGGTGAATTTTCCGGTGCTGGGCCTCGGCGCCTTCATTCTGATCCCGCTGCTGGTGCTGCGCCTCTTTCCGGGCGAGCGGCGGATCGCCCTGCCGCCTGCCGTGCCGGAGCCCTGGACCCGTGACCAGGTGAAGATCGCTTTCCTGCTGGCCGTCACCTTGGCGTTCTGGACCACCGACAGCCTGCACGGCATCTCCTCGGCCTGGATCGGCCTCGCGGCGGCCGTCGCCAGCCTGCTGCCCGGCGTCGGCCTGTTGCCTCCCCAGGCCATCGGCAAGCTGAACTTCGGGCCCTGGTTCTTTGCCGCCGGCACGATCGGGCTCGGTGGCGTGGTCAGTCACAGTGGGCTGGGCGATCTCCTGTGGAGTCAGGCCGCCGCGGCTGTTCCCTTCGCCGGCCTGCCCGACGCCGCCAAGTACGCGGTCCTGCAACTGAGCGCCATGGCGCTGGCGACGGTGACCACTTTGCCGGCCATTCCGGCGGTCTTCACGCCGCTGGCCGGGTCCATGGCTGAGAGCCTGGGCTGGCCGCTGGACGCGGTTATTCTGGCGCAGGTTCCCGCCTTCGTGATCTTCGCCTTTCCCTATCAGGCGCCGCCGGTGCTGGTGGGGCTGACCTTTCTCGGCGTGCCCTTGCGCAAGGCTATGAAGGTCATGCTGTGTTTCGCGGTGCTGGGGCTGGCGGTCGTTTCGCCGCTGCACTACCTCTGGGGCCGCTTCATCGGCGTGTTTCCCTAGCCCGCCTCTCTCAAACCGCGGCGGGATTCATCGGCCGGACGCGCCTTTCCGGCGCCGGCCGTCGCCTTCGAGGATGCGGCTGGTCGGAAGGTGGATGGAGACCTTGGTGCCCTCGCCGAGTCGGCTTTCGACCTCCAGCCGCCCGCCGTGCAGTTCGACCAGCGCGCTGGTCAGCGGCAGGCCCAGTCCGGTGCCTTCGTACCTACGGTTCAAGGCGCCGTCGATCTGGCCGAACTGGCGCAGGGCGGTGGGGATGTCCTCCGGTGCCATGCCGATGCCGTTGTCGGCGACCTCGAAGACGAACCCCTCTCCGGGACTGCAGCGGATGCTCAGCCACACCCGGCCGCCTGACGGGGTGAACTTGATGGCGTTGGTCATGAGGTTCAGCAGCGCCTGCTTCAGCTTGCGTTCGTCGGCGAAGAGCAGCGGCAGGTGAGCGGCGCCGCGCCACTCGATGGCGACGCCGGAGGTTTCCGCGCGCTGGCCCACCACGCGCAGCACCGCGCGCGTCAGCCCGTCGGCGTCGACCGGTTCCTCGTCCAGCTCGTCGGCCCCCGCCTCGATCTTGGATAGATCCAGGATGTCGTTGATCAGCGACAGCAGGTGAAGGCCGGAGTTGTGGATATCCTCCAGATAGCCGCGGTGGCGCGGGGTAGTGCCGGATGGCAGTTCGCCGGCCAGCATGATCTCGGAGAAGCCGATGATGGCGTTCAGCGGTGTGCGCAGTTCGTGGCTGATATTGGCCAGGAACTCCGACTTGGTGCGGTTGGCGGCCTCGGCTTCTTCCTTGGCCGTGCGCAGGGCTTCCTGGGTCGCAATCTGCTCGGTGATGTCGCGCCCGGTGCCGCGGTAGCCGCGGAAGTTGCCGTCGGCGTCGTGCCAGGGCGTACCGTTGATCGACAGCCATACGGTATCGCCGTTCGGCCGCTGGCGCGGATGCACGAAGTTGCGGAAGGGGCGGCGGTTCTTCAGGTCGTCGAGATGCTGCCGCCAGGATTGCGGATCGACGCCGGGAATGCCGGTTTCCTCGCGGGTCTTGCCCAGCAGCACCGTTTCGGGCACGCCGGTGACGCCGGTATAGCGACCGGAGAAGAAGCTGAACCGCAAGTGCTCGTCCATTTCCCAGAACCAGTCGGAACTGGAGGCGGCGAAGTCCTGAAAGCGCTTTTCCCGTTCGTAGATATGGCTGCGGCGGATGGCGGACAAGCGGGTCAGCAGTGCGTTCAGCGCGGTCACGGTTTCGCCGATCTCGTTGTCGGCCTTGATGTCGAGCCGGTATCGCTCGGCATTGATCGGGTCGCCGTGCGCCGCCCTCAGGTTCTTGTGAATTGCCAGAAGGGGCGTGAGCACGCTGCGGCCGAGAACCGCGACAGTGGCGACGGAGACGGCCAGGGACAGGATCAGGATCAGCACCCCGACGCGGAACATGTAGCCGTCGAGCTCGGCGTCGATCCTCGATGTGCCGAGGCGCGCCACCACGGTGAAGGGCAGGCCACTGGCCTGCGGCGTCCAAAGGACTTCATAGGCCGCGCCTTCGTCGGGGAACCGCCGTAAGACCGGGCCTTCGCCCTGGGCCGGCGCGGCGGCGCGCGCACCTCCAACGGGCCGCAGATCCGGCATCCTTCCGCGGCTGCCCAGAAGGGCGCCTTCCTCGTCGTAGAGGGCGAGGCCTATGACCGAGATGAACTCGAAGGTAGGCCAGGTGAGCTTCAGGATCTCCGCCGGTGAATGCTCTTCATACCAGCCGAGCGAGGCTCTGGAGGTTAGAAGCACTTCCATTTCCTGATGGCTGCGCAGCTCATCCCTGCGCTTCACATAGGTGGGCGGCAGGAAGGCCAGCTCCACCGCCAGGATGGCCAGGCAGACGAGCAGGGCGATCCGCCGGCACAAGCGGCAGTTCAGCAGTTCCCGGGCTTGAGGCAGAGAGGAAAGGCCGAAGATCATTCCGTGTGCCTGTGATCGGTTCGACTTTTTCCCCTTTTAGTGGCAGATGCTTCAGCCTTGGTTAATGCGAGGGCCTGCGAGCCTGAAATTTCGCTCGAATTGGCGCTCTCGCGGGAAAGTGATTGATGCGCCGCCGCCAGGGCCGGAGAAGGCGATCCCAATATGGTTGATCGTGTAGCCAGGAAAAATCAACCGCAGCGATTTTTCGCCACGCTTTCGCTGACACTGCCTCCGCCGTACCGCCGGAAGGCCGGTCGTCGCTGTGGGACAGACCGGTGAATGGAGGGCGCTCCGCGCGGGGCCAAAGGTGCCGCTTCGTGGTTTCCGGCCAGTGCGCGTCCTTGGTCCCGCGGGGACCTAGTTCATAGGCATTTTCTGGTTCTTGAGACGGACGCCGCCAAACCCTAGGCGGCCGGCGCTCTCGAAGTCTTTTGCCGCGAGCTCGGGCTGCTCGCGGCGCTGGTAGGCGGTGCCGCGGTTGGAATAGGCGCCGGCGAATTCGGGAAAGAGATGGATGGCTACCGAAAACTTCAAGATCGCTTCGTCGTACTGGGACGCCTGCAACGCCTGGCGGCCGAAATCGTTGAAGCGCTGGGCGAGGGCTTGAGGGGTCACCCGGCCGGCCGCCAGGTCCGCGCGATAGGGCGCCAACTCGGCCTCGACGCGGGCGGCCAGCGCGGCGGCGGGATCGAGAGCTTCCTCCGCCGCGGCTTCGGCTGCCGGTGCTTCCGCCGCCGGTGCCGCCAAGGCGGCTTCCGGCGCCAAGCTCTCCTGCGGCGGCGTCGCTTGCCGGATCTCCTCCGGGGGCAATTCGGCCAGTTGCTCCTGCTCTTCCGTTGCCGCCCCGCTCGCCTCGGTCCGGGCTGCTTCGAGGGGCTTCAGCTTGGGTGGCGGCGGGGGCGGCGGCACGATGACTTTCTCGGCCACCGGGGTGGGCAGGTTCTGCGCCCCGCCGTTCCTCGGCGCGCCTGCCCCCAGGTCGGGGACCTCGGGCGCCGGGGCGGTGGCCGGCGGCTTCTCCTTGCCCGCGTTCAGGGCGGCAAAGGCGGCGGTGACGCCGCGCAGTTCGTTCAGCAGTTTTTCGCTGGGTTCCGGATCGCCGGGCAGAAGGGCGAACTCCTGGTAGCGGCGGATCGCGGCGACGGTGTCTTCGTCGACCACGCCGTCCACCTCGCCCGGGTCGAAGCCGAGGTCGCGCAGCAGGGTCTCCAACTCCTCCAGCGCCGGCGGCTCCAGTGCCGCGGCGGCGCCGGCGGCCAGAAAGGCCGCCGTCCCCAGGGCGGCGGTCAGGTGATATCGCCAGGACCAGGACATGGGCGGTATTTTACCGCCACGGGATGAGGAATCGAAACTCTTACGAGGGAGCCGGGGAACCGCGGAAAACAGCCGTATTTTCGGGTCCCGGCCGGTCTCAGCGCTGCTGCGCCAGCCATTCGCGCGGGCCGCAGCCGAACTGGCGCTGGAAGGCGCGTGCCAGGGCAGTGGGGCTCCTGTAGCCGGCCTCCGCCGCCACGGCTTTCAGTGGGCGGCCGGCGAGCAGTTCCTGGCGGGCCACGGTCATCCGCAGGGTGGTCAGATAGTCACCCGGCGAGAGCCCGACCCGCGCCTTGAAGGCGGCGGCGAAGGTGGAGCGCGACATGCCGGCGATCGCGGCCAGGCGCTCCAGGGGCAGGTCGTCTTCCGGCGCCTGATGCATGGCGGCCAGTGCGCGCGCCAGCTTGGGGTCCGCCAGCCCGGCCAGCAGGCCGCTCTGCGTCAGGCCGCGGGTGACGCAGTGGCGCAGCAGCATGACCATAAGCAGTTCGATCAGTAGATCCACTGCCGCCTCCTGGCCGAAGGTCCGGTTGAAGGCCTCGTCGAAGAGCCGGTTCAGCACCGGCTCCAAACCTTCCAGGTCGTCCAGCGCGATGACCAGGCGCTCGGGAAAGCCGAGCAGCAGCAGGTCGGCCTCCGGGCCCTCGAAGGTCAGGCGGGCGCAGACCAGATCGGCTCCGGCCTGTTCTTCGGTCTCCAGGCGGTGGCGGCAGGGGCGGGCAAAGAGGATGAGGCTCGGACTCTCGATGCGCTGCGGCGCGCTGCCGGCGGCATGCAGGGTTACCGGCCCGCGCTGGACCAGGTGGAGATGGCCCTGAGGGCCGTCGTCGGGATAGTCGGCGGCGCCGCACAGCGGACCGGAAAAGAAGACGCTGGCGCTGAGACTGCGCCGGGTCAGCCAGGGGAAGGCCTCGCTGGCTCCGGACGCGGTGATTTCGGGCGCGGTGGCTTCGGGCGTGGGGACTTCGGACGATTGGCGTGTTTCTTCGGACAAAAGATCAAATCCGTATGACTAGCTTCTGGTCAAGGGGCGATGGCCCCGAAAGTGAGTGCTGAAAAACCAATTCGGAGTGAACAGTTATGCCGAACATCAACAAAGCCCTCCGTGGCGCCCTGCTGACGCTGGTCATGGCCGGGGCGACCGTGCCGAGCATGACACAGGTCGTGTCCGCGGCGGAGGAAATCAACATCGTCGATGGCTACGCCGTCCATGGCTATGACGTGGTCGCCTACTTCACCGAGGGCAAGCCGGTCGCCGGCGACAGCCGCTACTCGGCCGAGCACGACGGGGCGACCTACCGCTTCGCCAGCGCCGAGCACCGTGACCTCTTCGCCGCCAATCCCGGCAAGTACGCCCCGCAGTACGGCGGTTTCTGCGCCTTCGGCACGGCCATGGGCCGCAAGTTCGACGGCGATCCCCAGGCCTGGGCCGTCGTCGACGACAAGCTCTACCTGAACCTCAACAAGGACGTTCAGGCCAAGTGGAAGGAGAACGTTCCCGGCTTCCTGAGGGGCGCCGAGAACAACTGGCCGCTGATCCGTCACGTCGCCGATTCCCGCCTGGAGGCTTCCCCGCCGGCGGGTGTCACCCTGGGCGCCCAGTAGCACCCCAAGCGTCTGGTTCCAGGGTAACTTGCGGCCGGCCTACGCCCCCGGGATTTCGGCCGCTCCACGGCATGCGATGTTCCTCCGGCATCGCATGCCGTTTTCCTTTCCGGCCTCCGGTTCGGGCCGCTTGGGTCCTTACTTCGGCAGGGTTACGGTGAATTTGATCGAGGCGTACCACGCCGCGAGATCGGAGATGTCCTCGTCGCTCAGGCCCTTGGCCACCACCGACATGATCTCGTGTTCCCGCTTGCCGGAGCGGAAGGCCTTGAGCTGGTTCTCCAGATAAATCTGGCTCTCGCCGGCGATATGCGGGGCGATGGGGATCCGGGCGACGCCGTCGATGCCGTGGCAGGTCTGGCACTGCCGTGCTTTCTTGCGGCCGGCGGCGGGATCGGCGGCCAGGGCCGGCGCGCAGAGGGCAGCGGCCAGGGCCGCGGTTACGAGCAGCAACAGGGGTGTGTTCTTCGCAGTCATACGTTCGGAACTCTTCCCGTAAAGGCCGGAACGGCGGCCGGGACCGGACCGGCCGCCGCGAAAGCAAGTTTCCGGCTTACTCTCCGTAGGAGATACGATAGACGGCGCCGGCCAGATCGTCGGAGACCAGGATCGACCCGTCACGCAGTTCGACGACGTCGACCGGCCGTCCCAGATACTCGCCGTTTTCATCGATCCAGCCATCGGCGAAGACCTCCGTCTCGCCGGCCGTGCCGTCCTCGTTGACCGCGGTGAACATCACCCGCGCGCCGACCGGCGTGGTGCGGTTCCACGAGCCGTGCTGGGCCGAGAAGATGCCGTTCCTGTATTTCGCCGGGAACTGGCTGCCCCGGTAGAAATGCATGCCCAGGTCGGCGGCGTGGGCCACCATATTGACCGCCGGGAAGACCGTGTCGGCCGGCGGCTCGGAATCGGCATACTCGTTGGTGCGGGTATCGCCGCCGCCGTACCAGGGGAAGCCGAAGTGCTGGCCCTTGGCGGTCTGGCGGTTCAATTCGCCCGGCGGGATGTCGTCACCCATGCCGTCGACCTGATTGTCGGTGAACCACAACTCGCCGTTGGCGGGGTTGAAGTCGAGGCCGACCGAGTTGCGGACGCCGTAGGTGTAGACTTCGCGGTCGGATCCGTCGCGGTTCATGCGGATGATCCCGCCGATACCGGTTCGGGTGTAGAGGTCCAGCTTCTCGGGGGGCGGCACGTTGAAGGGCTGACCCAGCGCGATATAGAGCTTGTCGTCCGGACCGATGGCGCAGACGCGTGCGGTGTGGTTGTAGCTTTCCTCATCCGTCGGGACCAACTTGCCTTGCGGCACCACTTCGAAAGCCGCGACGTCGGGACTCTCATAGAAGAATTCCGCCGCCGGGTAGACCAGGACCCGGTTCTGCTCCGCGATGTAGAGGAAACCGTCTTCGGAGAAGCAGGGGCCGTTCGGAATCTTGAATCCGATCGAGGGCGCGAAGCTCTTCACCTCGTCCGCGACGCGGTCCTTGTTGCGGTCGGTGACCGCCCAGGCCTGGGTCTTGCGGGTGCCGACGAAGGTCACGATACCTTGCGGGCCGACCGCCATGTGACGGGCGTCGGGCACCACGGCGTAGAGTTCGATCTTGAAGCCGCTGGGCAGCTTGATCCGCTTCAGGGTTTCGCGGATGCCCTGGGCATAGGGGCCGCTCTGTTCGATGACTTCGAACTCGGTGACGCCCGTGGTCTTGAACTGGCCGAGTTTTTCCAGGTTGCTTTGCGCCAGGGCCGGCGTCGTCAGTACCAGGGCGGCGAGCGATACAGCAGGTAGGACCATACGCATCTGAACTATCCTCCCGTTGTCTTGTCGTTATCGCTTGAGCGTAGCGGCTTTGCGCAGCCTCAGGTAGAGGGAAAGTGTTCAACAAAAAGCATGAGTGGATCGTTCGTCATACCACTGGGCTGCAGGCATAGCGGTGTGCGGCGACCGGGCGCCGCGAGGCGCGGCCCGCGGGTTTTGCGCTTAGGATGCGGCGAGCCGATGGTCTTGTTGCGCCCGGCGGTTGCTTTATTTCTGATTTCTTATTGTCTTGCTGGCGTCCTCTTCTGATGACGCGACTCATTAACTACAATGTAAGACGAATTGCTGATATTATTCAGTTGGGGTCAATGGAAACCGGGGGAGCGCCGCTCCCCTCCAACGCTCAGCCGAGGGCGCGACCATGGCGATCCGACCGACCCCGACTCCCGATAACGAAACGACAATCGGAACTTTGGAAGGCGCCGTTGCTGCGGATGGCACGGAGTTTTCCGGAGAGGGCGCTTCCACCCTTGCGTCCGTGGTTCTGCAAGATCATTTGTTCTCTGCCGTGCTTGCCGAGGGGCAGTTGCAGCGAATCCTCGATGCAGACACGGCCGTGGTGATCGAACCCGATGGCGAGCTTCCTTCGGAACTCACCCTCGACGACGCGGTGGTGCTGATCGCGGAGCCTCCGTTTCCGATGATCGGGGTCTGGGATGACGCGCCCGAGGTGGCGGCCAATGCCGCGGCCGAGGCGCATAGCCACGCAGCGCCGCCGCCACTGAGCGAGCCGGGTGCGGTGATCGAGTTGCTGAGCGGCAGCGAAGCCCTGGGGGCTATCGAAACACTGGCGCCTTTCGCACTGCCGGAAGAGGCTCGCGACGATGGTTTCCTCTCCTTGCTTGCGCGAAGCGAGCCCGCGCCGGGAGAGAGCGCGGCGGCGGGGCAACTGACCTTTCTCGATTTCACGTCCCTCGCCAAGCCGGACAACCCGGGCGGCGGCGGCGGTGGCGGTGGCAACGGTGGCGGCAAGGGCGGCGGCAAGGGCGGCGAAGATCCGGTCGTCCCCGACCCGGATGTCGTTTCCCAATATCTCAGCGGCGATCCGGGCGGCTACAATATCCTGATCGAGTTCGACGGCACCTGGACCGCCGACTTGCAGGGCGCCTTCATTTGGGCGGCTGATTGGATCAGCGACACGATCCTCGGCGATATTCCGGACGTCTTCTATCGCGGCGACATCATCGACGACATATTGATCTCCGCCACGCTGACCTACATCGACGGCGAGGGCTTCATCCTCGGTCAGGCGGGGCCGACGGCGGTGCGGACCAGTGGCTACCTTCCGGCGGTCGGCGTCATGGAATTCGACAGCGCCGATGCGCAGAGTTACTACGACGCCGGGCTGTGGGACGACATCGTAGTGCACGAAATGCTGCACACCATCGGCTTCGGAACCATCTGGGACTTTCTCGGGCTGGTCGACGGTTCGGGAAGCGACAGCCCGACCTTCTCGGGGGCGCAGGCGTCGCTTGCCTACGCCGATCTCCTGTCATCGTCCGATCCGGTTGCCGTGCCCTTGGAGCAGGACGGCGGGCCCGGCACGGTGGAATCGCATTGGGACGAGGAGACCTTCGACAACGAGATCATGACCGGCTACATCGACGGTTCCAACGAGATGTCGAGCGTGACCGTCGCCTCGCTGTCGGACCTGGGTTACGAAACCGTCGACTGGGGCGACTTCACCGCCTTCACGGTCTGAAGCGATTCAGTCGGCTTCGGAGACGGCACCCTCGGGCAGGCGCTCGGGCCGGCTCACGACATAGAGCGCCGCCAGGGCGATGACGGCGATGGTCACCAGCTTGGCGGGCAGCGACAACGACGTCAGCAGCACGATCCCGCTGCCCCCGGTCATGCCGAGCAGCGCACTGACCTTCGCTTTGCGGGCGATGACGCCGTGGCTGAGAAAAGCCTCGACGGCGGGTCCGATGCCGGGCCAGGCGAAGATCCTGCGGGCCATGGCCGGGCAGCCCTTGGCAAAACAGCCGGCGGCGGCGATCCAGAAGATCGTGGTCGGCAGCACCGGCAGCAGGGTTCCCACCAGACCGATGCCGAAAAAGGCGTAGCCGGCGGCCGTCCACGCCCAGGCGAGGCGACGGCGGGCGTTGATGTCGCGGGTGTCCTCAGTGGCGCTGCGGCTGGTCATGCTGACTTGCGGCCTCGATCGACTTCTGGCGTCCGGGGCGGGCCCGGAATGCTGGCTAACGAAATAGGCCAGCTTGCCCAGGATACCAAGGTTTTCTTTAGAGAGGGTTGACCTGCGCTTGGCGGAACCGGCCTGCGGGCCGGGCTTCCCGGCGCTTTTTCGTTGCCAGGCGCGGGCCCGGCATCGCATCTTGCGGTGCTGCTGAACCGAGGAGGATTGAATGCCGCGCTTCGTGTTGTCGATCGGACTGATGGGTCTGCTGGCTGCCTGCGCCGCGCCGGAAGGCGGACCTCAGCGCAATAGCTCAGCCATCCTGCCGGCAGAAATCCAGGCCGAACTGAAGCCCGGCGAGGGCGACTTCGCACCGGACTTGGTCTACGTCAGCGAGCGCGCCCGCGATGGCGGATACGACAAGATCATGCTCGACCCGGTCATGTACTTCGCGCCGCTTGAGGCGATGCGCTCGGTTTCGCCCGGCGACCGCCAGACCTTGGCGAACAACTTCCACATCCTCATGGGCCGGGAATTGGGCAAGGACTTCCTGTTGGCGGTGGAGCCGCAGCGGGGGGCCGTGCGGGTGCAGTTCGCCGTGTTGCCCGTCACCCAGGAACCGGTGGCCATGGACACCGTCGCGCTGGTGGCCCGTGACGATCCGGAAAAGCAGGTGGTCGTCGATGCCCTGGCCAGCCCCGTCTCGCCCGGCGCCGATCTGTTGGTCGAGGCCGAATGGACGGATGCCGTGACCGGCGAGGTCCTGGGCGCCACTGTCGACCGCCACTTCGGTCAGAAGAGTTTCGACGGCACCTCCTTCAAGAGCTGGGCCGAGGTCAACCGCTACCTCGAGGCCTACGCCGTGCTGATCCGTTATCGTCTCTGTGTGTTCCGTGGCGGGAGCGACTGCACGCCTCCGTCGGCGCCCTTGGGCTGAGGATACCGCTGCGCGCGGCGCCTTTGACCTCGCTGCGCCGTCCCGGAACCCGCGTGCCGATAGGCCGGCGCTCTGACCGGCGCCGTGACTACAGCGGCAGGCCGTAGTACCAGGGCGCAAACAGGCTGAAGGCGATCCACACCAGCAGGATCAGCGGCAGGCCGACCCGCACGAAATCCATGAAGCGGTAGTTGCCGGGAGTCATCACCACCAAGTTGGTCTGGTAGCCGATGGGTGAGGCGAAGGAGCAGTTGGAGGCGAAGATCACCGCCACCGCGAAGGGCTCGACCGGCAAGCCCATCACCCGGGCCAGGTCGACGGCGATCGGCGTGAAGAGCACCGCCGTCGCCTTGGTGCTGAGCACGTTCGACAGCAGCGCCAGCAAGAGGAAAAAGGCGGAGAGCACTTGGCCGGGCGAAGCGCCGGCCAGCAGGCTTATTAGCATTTCGGCCAGGAAGGTCGCTCCTCCGGTTTCCTGCATGGCCGAGCCCAGCGCCAGGGCCATGGCGATGGTCAGGACGATCTTGCGGTCCAGCACCCGGATCGCGTCGTCGACGGAAAGGATCCCCGAGGCGATCATGGCGGCGGCGCCGCAGAAGGCCGCGAGGGCGATGGGCACCACGCCGGTTGCCGAGGCGGCGATGACCGCCAGGAAAATGACCGCGGCGATCCGCTGGTACTGCGGCGTCACTAGGGGCTGGCGCGACCATTCCATCAATACCACGCTGCGTTCTCCGCGCAGATGGTCGACATCTTCGGGCCGGCCCTGAATCAGCAGGACGTCGCCGTCCTTCAGGGGAATCCGCGTGATGCGGTCGCGCAGCATTCGGCTGCGGCGTTCGATGCCCAGCACCACGCAGTGATGTTTGTAGCGGAAGCCGACCTCTTCCAGGGTCCGGCCGACCAATTCCGATTCCGGACGCACCATGACTTCGGCCTGGACCTGACCGCTGATGGTCCAAGGCGGGCGGTGCGGCTGCGCTTCGTCATCCTGGCTTTCCTCCGGCCCGCGGAAGGCGTCGGCCATGAGTTCCGGGTGCAGCAGTTGCGGTTCGCCCTTGGCCAGGGCGCTGAGCGCCTGGCGGGTCGCGGCCAGGATGACCAGGTCCCCGACCTCCAACGTCAGATCCTCGAAGGGCGGGACCATGGCGCGTTCGCCGCGCTGGATCATCAGCACGGTCACGTCCTTCAGGTCCGGGAAGATGCCGCCGACCGGCGTCAGGCCGACCAGGCGGGATCCCTGGGTGATCGAGATCTGCGCCATGAAGTGCCGGCTGTGCTCCTCGATCGCGGCCCCCAACGGCGCCCGGTCGGGCAGCAGGCGCGGCGCGACGAAGAACAGGTAGATTAAGCCGCAGCCGGCCAACACCAGCCCCGGGACGGTGAAATCGAAGAAGCCGAAAGGCCGCTCGCCGAGATTGTCCAGTTCCAGCGACACCAGCAGGTTGGTGGAAGACCCGATCAGGGTGGTCATGCCGCCCAGCACCGAGGCGTAGCTGAGCAGCATCATGTAGCGGCTGGGCGACTGCCGGAAGCGTCGCGTCAGAACCTGCATGATGGGGACGAAGAGCACCACCACCGGGATGTTGTTCAAGACCGCGCTGAAGACCATGACGACCACCAGCATCAGGGCGACGGCGGCCGCGCGGTTCTGCTTGGTGAACTGCATGACGATATTGGCCGCTTCGTCCAGGACGCCGGTCCGCGTCAGCCCTTCGCCCAGGACCAGAAGGGCCAGGACGGCGATCAGGGCCGGATTGGCGAAGCCCGACAGCAGGTGGCGCAAGTCCAGCCTGTCCTCGCCGCCCGGCCCGATGACCGGGAAGAAGTGGAAGAAGACCAGCAGCACCGCGATCACGGCCAGCGAGGTCAGTTCGATGGACAGGGACTCGGTCGCATAGATCGTCAGGGCTGCGACGATCAGCAGGAAGAGAACGCCCATTTGGAAGGGCGCGATGAGGTCCGGGGCCATCATGGACGCGGTCTAGCCCGGGTATCTCGAACCACGGCGGCGGATCCTCGACACGGGAAGCCCGCCGGGGCCGCCGCAGCCCCTTGCCGTCACGCGAAGCGGAATGTGGTTCCCTTGCATAGCGCCCCTTGAGGAAGGATGTGGCACGGATGATTGCGCCTTCCGGAAGCCGCGTCGCGCCGCTCCCCTCCCGCATTCTATATGAAAATTCTCAGTAGATGAAAATGTCTCAGGTGAAGAGGGCGTAGAAGACGGCCAGGACGGCCATGGAGCCCAGCGTATAGGCCGAATTCCACTTCCACGACAGCTCGACGCCGCTGTAGCCGGAAGCACGTGCCAGCATCAGCGT
The DNA here is from genome assembly GCF_039839785.1 of Pelagibius sp. CAU 1746. Classification (NCBI taxonomy): domain Bacteria; kingdom Pseudomonadati; phylum Pseudomonadota; class Alphaproteobacteria; order Rhodospirillales; family Rhodovibrionaceae; genus Pelagibius; species Pelagibius sp. CAU 1746. The sequence continues at coordinate 144,756 of NZ_JBDOQT010000002.1, read as the reverse complement.
TCCCGACGCGAAGGGGGCGCCCAAGGTGCAAATGGCGCAACCGGCGGCGATGGCCAGTACGATCATGGTGGGATCGGCCGGCACTGCGCCGAGCTCTGTCACCAGGCTGCCCAGGAACACGGCGGTGGTGATCGGGCTGAGGGCGATCTGGCCGCAGAGCCAGACGAAGAGCGACAGCAGCGAGAGGAAGACCCAGCCCGGCAGGTCTTGGACCGAAAGGGCGCCGGCCACCTGTTCCGAGGGGACCAGCGCCGCGGCCACCGTCCCGATGAAACCCGCGCAGGCAAGCGAGACGGCCTCGCGCAGGAACGACGGCAGGCCGGTACCGGTCACATCGCCCAGGCGCTGGAGCGTTCCGGCGAGGCGTAGCCGCAGGCCGCGTTCCGCCCGCTGCAGGAAAACCCAGACCAGAAGGACGACCGGCGCCGCCAGCATGACGCCGCCGACCAGAAGTACGTCACCCCAGCGCGTGAACAGCAGCGTCAGACCGAACAGCAGAGCGCTGACCGCGCCGAGACGCAGCAGGGCGCCGCGCGGCAGCGGCAGATCCTGACGCTGCGGCAGCTTGCCGCTGGCGCGCAGCCGGCGGCGCAGTGGATACCAGCGCAGAGCATCCTCGCCCCAACTGACGGCAAGCATGACAAGGGAAAGCAGCCCGCCGAGAAGCAGGACCCTGCCTGGATCGACGCCGGGAATGAGGGTCGGCAGGATCGCCTGCGTCACCGCTGTCGGGGCCCACAGCAGGAACCAGGCGAAGCCGCGCAGCAGGGCCGAGAGCTGACGGCGTTCGCGCACCAGAGATATCTCGTCCAGATCCTCGCGCCGCTTGTCGTCGCCGCGCACGCCGCGCTGGATGATCGGCGCCAGGAGGCTGAGCGCACCCAGATTGATCAGGACCGAAAAGAAATGGCTGCCGAGGAAGACGGCGAGGAAGCGCCATTGCGGCGGCTGCTGGGTCACGTAGGTGCCGCATTGAAGGACGGCGGGCGACGTGATGCCGCCTTCGCGCAGCAGTCCCATGAGCAGGATGAAGGCTGCGAGAAATCCCGCGCGGTCCAAGCCGCGCAAGGCCAACTCCCAGGGCTGCGCATGATAGATCAGGGCGAGCAGCAGCAGTACGCCGCAAAGACCCAACAGATAGGCCTCGCGCAGGCGCAGGCGGCGCCAGCCGATCAGCGGCACGCCCAGCAGCAGTATCTCGGTGATGCGTCCGGCCACCAGGCTGTCGCTGAAAAGCGTCAGCAGTTCGCAGCCCATGAGCGCGACCAGCCAGGGGCCGAGCAGAACGCTGGGCTGGCTTGTATGGCGGCCCAGGCCGGTGCTGGGCGTCGCCGTCGCCTTTTCGTTTCTCGTCGTCACCGGACAGAATCCAATCGTGTGATGAAGCGCTGAGACTCGGCGAAAGCCTCGCCGGCAGCGCCAGGCGGTTTTCCATGCCGTTGGGCATGTCGCGGCTCGTCCCTTTCCGCGGCGGCCTGCCGGCCGATTCTTCCCGTTTCATCTTAGGAGGTTCGCCGCCATGAATGCCACCGACCATTGCGCGTGACGGTCTTGCAGAGCTCACCCCCTTTAGAGGTAGCGCCGGGTTGCCGGGGCCATTGGCGGCAAAGCCTGTTATGACTGGTTCCGCAATGGTCACAGCCTGGGCATGGCAATCCGTCCGTGCCCGGCCTAGGCTCATTCTGCGACATGCAGGGGTGCTGTCGCGGTGCTTCCTCCCCCCGCCAGGTCAGGGCAGGGCTTTGTCCTCAGGTAGGTCCGATCCAACCCGAGACTGTCGGGGGCCGGCCTCTTGGCGCGTCACGGGCCCCTGGGAAGGGGACTGCGAGATGCCGACACCAGGACCGGATACGCTTTTCGATTGCATTGTGCTCGGTGCGGGAATCAGCGGCGTTACCGCCGCGCGCGACCTGCAGCAGGCCGGACTCAAGGTGCTGCTGCTGGAAGGTTCGGATCGCATCGGCGGACGCATGAAGTCGATCCGGAACTTCGTGAAGAAGAACGGCAAGCCGGTGCCCGTGGAAGGCGGGGCGGAGTACATCCATGTCGCAGAGCAGGACCGCTATCTGGAATTCTGGCGCGAAGTGCGCAAGCACGGCTTTTCCGCTTCGCCGCTGCACAAATGCGGCATGGGAATCCTCAAGATTCCCCGCAACCGCATGTACTTCAGCCCCTGGAAGCGCACGAAGATGTTGGCGGAGGTGATCGTCCAGCCGGAGTTCTGGGACTTGCCCGATGCGCTCCAGCAGATCCAGGAGTTCGACGCTGAAGCCAGCGCCGACATTACGGCGGAAACCTTCATCCAGCGCTATGCCGGTAAGAACGATCTCTCGGCGCGCGGCCTGGCCTTGCTGCGCTACACGCTTTCGGCCCACACGCCGGGTCCCTTGAACGAGATCTCCATCGCCGGGCTGAAGACAGACGCCATCGTCGACCAGCTCATGGAGCGCAAGGAACTGCGCATGGAGCACGATGCCGTGAAGCCCTTCGGCCTCTGCGGTTTCGACAGCCTGCCGGCGAAGATCGCCGAGGAGTTCAAGAAGGCGGGTGGCCGGCTGGAGAAGAGCCGGGCCGGCTCGACCGCCAGGAAGGTGGTGAAGATCGCGCGGCCAGCGGCCGACCGGATCGTGGTGACCACGCAGGGCGGTCAGACCTATACCGGGCGCAGCGCCGTCTGCACCTTCTCCGCCGGGATGCTCAATCCCGTGAGCGGCGAGGGAGACAGCATTCTCGGGCCGCTGCTGACCGACCGCAAGCGCGAGGCCTTGGGCCTGGTGCGCATGGGGGCGATCACCAAGTTCAGCCTGGAATTCAAGGAACGGGTCTGGGTCGACGACGGCGGCGAGTCCGCCGGCCACATGACGGTGCTGAGCAATCCCCGCGGCAAGGCGCGGACGTTCTTCTCTTCCTTTCCCAAGGAGCACCTGGGCCCGCACGTGCTGACGGGGCTGTTGATGAACGAGGATCACGACCAGATCGCGGAGATGAGCGATGACGAGGCCGTGGCTCACGTCTTTGCGGAACTGGGCAAGATCTACGGACGCGGGCGGCGCTGGACCCAGAAAAATCTGCTGGCCGGCTTCACCGACCGCGGCGGCAGGTTCAGGCCGAACTTCCTGCGCCAGGATTGGTCGAAGGATGCTTTCGCCAAGGGCGGCAATTCCTATCTCGCCCACAGGCCCCGGCGTCCCGGCAGAATGCTGGCCAAGGAGGCCCGCGAGGCCCTGAAGGACCCGCGCGAGACGCTGCCGCTGTTCTGGGCGGGAGAGGCCGTGGCCTCGGCCTATGACCCGAGGTATCAACCCCTGGCGGTTCACGGCGCCTACATCAGCGGCCTGCGCGCGGCGGCAGACGTGTTGCAGTATCTGAAGGTCGACGGCGGCGATGCGGCGCGCTTCGACCGGTACTACAAGTTGCGCTACCTGCAATAGCTGGGCGATAGCAGGCTTCTGGCGCTATGCGGTCCGGCATTTGGTTGTTTTGATGTCCGGCCAAAACCCTTAATCTGCGCCTCCAAGAAGAACGGCGCAGGGAGAACGCGGATGCCGGACGCGCAATGCCTTTGGCAGGCGGGGGCGGCCCTGGGAGAAGGGCCGCTGTGGTCGCCACGCGAGGCAGCACTCTATTGGGTCGACATCAAGGCGCCCGCGCTGCACCGCTATCGTCCGGAAGACGGGGACAAGACCTCCTGGATGATGCCGGAGCCGATCGGCTGGGTGATCGAGCGCGCCAACGGCGAGGGCTTGGTGGCGGGTTTCAAGGAGCGCGGTTTCGCTTTTCTGACACCGGGCACCATGATGCCCGAGGTCATCGGCCAGCCCGAGCCGGACTATCCGAATAACCGCTTCAACGACGCCAAGGCCGATGCCCAAGGGCGCATCTGGGCCGGCACCATGGACGAGAACGAGCGCGAAGCCCACGGCAGTCTCTACCGCCTGGACCCTGACCTCGACTGGCATCGCGTCGACAAGGGCTACGTCGTGGCCAACGGTCCGGCATTCAGTCCCGACGGGGCGACGCTGTACCACACCGATACTTTCGAAGGAAAAATCTACGCCTTCGACGTGGCCAAGGGCGGCAAGCTGACGAACAAGAGAGTCTTCGTGACGATCCCCGAAGGCGACGGCTATCCCGACGGCATGACCTGCGATGCCGAGGGATGTCTCTGGGTCGCTCATTGGGGCGGTTGGCGCATCACCCGCTTCGCAGCTTCGGGCCGGGTCGACAGGGTCATCGAGATGCCGGTCTCCCAGGTGACCAGCCTCGCCTTCGGCGGCGCAGGGATGGACCGGCTGTTCGTGACCTCGGCTGCGACCGGGCTGTCCGAGAAGGAATTGGAAGAGCAGCCGCTCGCCGGCGCCCTATTCGAGATCGATCCCGGGGTGAAGGGCCTGCCGGCCGGGCAGTTCGGCGGCTGAGTCCGCAGGGCGCCGCCGGACTGCCTTGCAGAGTCCGGCGAAACTCCCGGCCCCGGCGAAGCTTCCGGCCCCGGCGAAGCTTCCGGTCCGACAACCCCGCGCCGCCGCCGTGCCCTCAGTCGGCGGCGACGACGTGCTGGCGCTGCTCGCCCAGGCCTTCCACGCTGAGGGTGATGCTGTCGCCCGGCTTCAGATAGGTCGGCGGGGTCTGACCCATGCCGACCCCCGGCGGTGTGCCGGTGGTGATGATGTCGCCGCTCTGCAGGCTCATGAACCTGCTGACGTAGCTGATCAGGTGAGCCATCTTGAAGACCATGGTGCGGGTGCTGCCGTCCTGGTAGCGGTGGCCGTTGACTTCCAGCCAGAGACGCAGGTTCTGCGGGTCGGCAATCTCGTCGCGGGTGACCAGCCAGGGACCGACCGGGCCGAAGGTGTCGGCGCTCTTGCCTTTTACCCACTGTCCGGTGCCTTCCAACTGGAAGGCGCGCTCGGAGACGTCGTTGACCACGCAGTAGCCGGCGACGTGCCCGAGGGCATCGGCCTCGTCGATGTACCTGCCCGGTTTGCCGATGACGCAGGCCAACTCCACCTCCCAGTCGCACTTCTGGGAGCCGCGCGGAATGACGACGTTGTCGTTGGGCCCGCAGATCGAGCTGGTCGCCTTCATGAAGATCACCGGCTCCTTGGGCACGTCGACGCCGGCCTCGGCGGCGTGGTCTGCGTAGTTGAGGCCGATGGCGACGAACTTGCCGACGCCGCCGACGCAAGGGCCGAGGCGCGGCGAGCCGTCGACGGCGGGCAGGCTCTCCAGGTCCAGGGCTTTCAGCTTCTCCAGGGCCTCCGGCAGCAACGCCGCGCCGGTCAGGTCGTCGATATGGCCGGACAGGTCGCGCAGCGTGCCTTTGCGGTCGAGTGCTCCGGGTTTTTCCTGGCCCATGGCTCCATAGCGCAGCAGCTTCATGGCTCTTTCCTCTCGGGGGTAGCGGGTCGGGGAAGGGGCTGGCCGGCCTAGACCGGCGTCAGCACCGGTTTTCCGGTAAAGTGCGCGCGCAGATTGTCGACCACCAGGTCGCCCATGGCGCGGCGGGTCTCCGTGGTGGCGCTCGCGGCATGGGGTTGCAGCACGACTTGGTCCATGTCGAGGAGGGCTTCGGGCACCTTCGGCTCCTCGGCGAAGACGTCCAGGCCGGCGGCGCCCAGCGTGCCTTCCTGCAGGGCCGCGACCAGCGCCGGTTCGTCGACGACTGAGCCGCGGGCCACGTTGATGAAGGTTCCCTCGGGTCCCAGCGCGTCGAGCACCGCACGGTCGACGATCTTGTCGGTTGCCGGTCCGCCCGGGCAGATGGCGACCAGGATATCGCAGTCGCGCGCCATCTCCACCAGGTCGCCGTAGTATCGGTAGCTGATACCGTCCTGCCGCCGGCGCCCGTGGTAGGCGATTTCCAAGCCGAAGACTTCGGCCTTGCGGGCGATGTCCTTGCCGATGCGTCCCAGGCCCAGGACGCCGAGCTTGCGCCCGCGGAGGGCACGGGTCAGGTGCATGGCGCCCTTCAGCCACTTGCCGGCGCGCACGTAGCGGTCGCCGTTGACGATCTCGCGCGAGGTGGCGAGCAGCAGGGCGATGGCCATGTTGGCGACGTCGTCGTTCAGCACGTCGGGCGTGTTGGTGACGATCACCTTGCGCTTGGCGGCGTGGGCCAGGTCGATGGCGTCCACCCCGACGCCATAGCAGGCGATGATTTCCAGCTTCGGCAGGGCGTCGATGGTGGCGGCGTCGGCGCCCAGATTGCCGCTGGTCGCGATGGCGCGCACCCGGCCGGCAACCTCGGCGAGCAGCGCCTTCCTGTCTTCGGCTTCCCACAAGCGGTGGACCGTGAAGTCGCGGTCGAGTGCCTCCATGACATGCGGCATCATCGGGCCGACCATTACCAGTTCCGGCTTCACGCTGTTCTCCAGTTGCTTGAGCGCCCGGGCAGAAGTCACACGCCAGCCGCCTTGGTTGCCACCGAGCGGCCGCGGGTGCTTGTCGATTTCGGCGCTATGAAGTTTCTTCGGATAGCGCTATCCATCAATAGCAAACAAGTGCCCGAGCGCCAAGCTGGCAGGTGGAGCGATCCGCAAGCGGAGAACTTTCCAGACCGGTGGCGCCGAGGAACTGCGGAGGCCGGCCGTGAAGGTCGTCGTTGCCGGAAGAGCCTGCTTCATTGGTCAACAAATGATGCCGGTCTTGCGGAAAGACGCGAACCCTGGCGGCCTCGTTGGGAGCAACAGCGGGGACTGGCTGTGAAGGATTGTATCATTGGTGTCGATTGGGGCAGTTCGTCCTTCCGCGCCTATCTTCTGGGTCCTGACGGAGAGATCCTGGAGCGGCGTGAGGCGGCGGGCGGCGTTCTCAGGGTACGCGGCGGCGATTTCGCCGCCGCCTTGCTGGCCGAGGTCGGCGACTGGCTGAAGCAGGCACCGGACTCGCTCGTCGTCATGAGCGGCATGATAGGCAGCCGCCAGGGCTGGCGCGAAATCCCCTATGTGGATTGTCCGGCGGGCCCGGCGGAGGTTGCCGGTGGACTGGAGCGTGTCGATTGGGGCGAGGGCGAAGCCTGGATTGTGCCCGGCTTGCTGGACGAATCGCGCCCCGGACGCCCGGACGTCATGCGCGGCGAGGAGGCCCAGGTCCTGGGTGCCCTGGCGCAGATGCCGCCGGGCGGAGGTGTGGTCTGCCTGCCCGGCACGCACAGCAAATGGGTGCGGGTGGTGGACGGCGTTGTCCAGGGCTTCGCCACCTACATGACCGGAGAGGTCTACGACCTGCTGCAGGGGCATTCCATTCTCGGCCGCCTGATGACCAAGGGTGCCGTGAACGCCGACCGCTGGTTCCTGGACGGCGTGGCGCTGGCGCGGGAAGGCGGTCTGTTGAACCGCCTCTTCACGGCGCGCAGCCGCGTGCTGGCCGGCAGCTTGCCCGAAACGGAGGTGCGCAGCTATCTCTCCGGCCTACTGATCGGCGACGAGCTGTTCTCGGCGTTGGGCGAGGAGGAGGCGGAGGTTTTCCTGCTCGGCGCGCCGGCTCTGACCGCGCTCTACGAGGCGGCGCTGGGCAAGCTCGGCAGAACGGCCGTCACCCTGGAGACGGATGCCGTGGCGGCCGGCCTCTACGCCCTGGCACAGCATCTGAGAAGGTCGGAGGGCTGATCATGGAGGGGTTGAAACCCTGGCTCGAAGGCCTGCCGCTGGTGGCTATTCTGCGTGGCGTGAAGCCCGAGGAAGTGGTGGCCATCGGTGAAGCGCTGGTCGCGGCCGGGATCACCATGATCGAGGTGCCGTTGAACTCGCCGCAGCCCTTCAAGAGTATCGCGGCCTTGGCGCAGGCCTTCGGCGAGGAGGTTCTTGTCGGCGCCGGCACCGTGCTCGATACGGCGGACGTCAGCCGTGTGGTCGAGGTCGGAGGCCGTCTGGTGGTCGCCCCCAACAGCGACCCCGCCGTGATCGCCGCCTGCGCGGCCGACGAGCTGATCGTGGTGCCGGGCTTCGCCACGCCGACCGAAGGGCTGCGCGCCGCCCGCGCCGGGGCCGACGCCCTGAAGCTCTTTCCGGCCGAGGGAATCCCGCCGGCGGTGGTCATGGCGATGATGGCGGTGCTGCCGCCGGTGCTGCCGGTCCTCGCGGTCGGCTCCATCACGCCGGAGAAGATCCTGCCCTATTGGCAGGCGGGGGTGCGGGGTTTCGGCCTGGGCGGCAGCCTCTACAAGCCCGGCGACGGTCCGGCGGAGGTGGCCCCGCGCGTCGCGCCCTTCCGCGACGCGGTCGCAAAGGCGCGGGCTGGGGCCTGAGGCGCGGCGGCGGTCGTTTCAGGCCTTCTGCTTCCTTCCGGGTTTCCGCGGCTTCTTCCAGAACGGGTCGCTGGCGGCGAAGGACTTCCAGGTGCGGCGCATGTCCGGCTCGAAGTCCAGCAGGGCGCGGCCGTACCAGCCGACCATTCGTCCGGCGGCCTGATGCAGCTGGCCGGCGGCCTTGCCCCGGCCGGCGTTCCGCGTCAGCTCGGCCAGCAGATGTTCCGCTATCGTCACGTCGTTCAGATGCCCCAGGCTGTCCTGCAGGTCGTGCAGCGCCGCCAGATAGCGTCGGGCTCGTTTGGCCGGGTAGAGGCCGCGGAGAAACTCGGTGGTATAGCGCAACTGCTTCACGGCGATGCGCAGCCGGTGGCGCTCGGCGGCGGACAGGGTCTTGAACCCCTTGCCGAGTTTCAAGGTCTTGCGGTGCCGCCGGGTCTGCAGCGCCGCGGCCAGGTCCGGAAGCGGCCGTTTCAGAGCCTTGGCCTGTTCGGGGGCGAGCTCGGCGCAGTGCCAGCCGCGATCTTCCAGCCAGGCGCCGAGCCGCAGCAGGAAGCGGGTGTAGCGTGGGGCCGAGAGAGCCTCGCAGGCCTGCCGGTAGGCCTCTGCCCGCCGGTCCTGCGCCGCCGCGCGCAGCGCCGCCATGCCGGGGTCGCCTGGGTAATGCGCTTCCAAGGGCGCCAGGAGATCCGCCTGGAAGACGTCCCAGTCGCGGGCCGCGCCCAGAGCGTTCAGCGTCCACTTCGCTTCCGTCTTCAGCCATTGAAGCGTCTCCTGCGGCAGCAGATCGCCGAAGACCGACAGGGCGGAACGGAAGCGCCGGAGGCCGATCCGGAGCTGATGAACGCCTTCCGGATCTCCGCTCTCCAGGACAGCCGCTTCATTGGCGGTCCAGTGTCTGAGGCAGGCCCCAAGGATCGCCGCCAGGGCGTCGTCGGCCCGCATCCGGGCCGTCAGTTTCAGCGCTTCGGCGCGCTGCCAGGTCGGCTTGCGCCCGGTCGCCAGGGCATAACCGCGCGCCGACTTGCTGCGCGTCTCGATCCTTGTGGGGGCAATGTCCTGCAGGGTGAGGGCGAGATCGAAGAGCGCGCGCGGCGGCCCTTGCAGCAGTTCCAGCTCGATCTCGGCCAGGGGCTCGCGGATGCCGGAGGCTTCGATTTCTCCGCGGTCGAAGGCGGCCTCGATGGTTCTCGGACGGCCCAGGGAATCGGTGCCGTTCACCTGCATCACCTCGCGGTGAACGCGGGTGGTGAAGACGGGGCGCAAGTCGCCGGGGGAGATCAGGTCCAGTTCGGCGCGGATGGCCGGGTCGTCGACGATCTCCGGCCGCGGCTCCGGGGATGGCACCTCGCCCTCCCACTCGCCGCGGATCAACACGGCGGAAGCGGCGGTATCGCCGGTCTTCACCGTCTGGAGAAAGCGGGCGCCATCGCGGCGGATGCGAAGGGCGAGCCCCCGCTTGCGCAGGCGCAAGTCGGCGGTGTCGTAGTAGGTGCTCTCCAGGTCCTTGATTCTGGGCGCGCCAGCGCTGCCGGCTTGCGGCAAGGCCCGCCACAGACGCAGAAGCGTCTCCGGGGCGCCCCGCAGCTTCAACTCGGTTTCCAAGGGCGCCGAAGATCCGCCTGGGTTCGGCTTGGCCATCTGACGTCCGCCTCTCGCCTGGGGCCGGGCCTTTCCCGGCGGCCTTCCGGTCCGGCGGCCCCTTGCCCCGGGGCCGGCCTTCGCCGGTCAGGCCCCTGTATTCGCCCCGCCGAGGCACTTAGAATGGCCGCCGGCGGAGACCGTTAAGCCTAGTCGGGCTAGCATTGCGTCTCCGGCCCGTGCGCGGCAAGCCCGGAAACATGACAGTTTTGTTGCGGCCGCCGCATTTCTTTCGGGACCCGCGGACTCAAGGAGCGATATGCCGGAACTGCTGCTGCTGCGCCATGCGAAATCGGACTGGAAGGCCGCGGCCGAGGACGACTTCGAGCGCCCTTTGGCCAAGCGCGGCCGCCGGGCGGCGCCACTCATGGGAAAATACCTGCGCGCCGAGAAGCTTGAGCCCAACCTGGTGCTTTGTTCGTCGGCGCGGCGCGCCCGGGAAACCCTGGAGCTGGTGTCGGCAGCGCTGGCATCTGCGCCGGAAATCAGCTACCTGAAGTCGCTCTACCTGGCGCCGCCGAGCCGGATGATCGCGGTGCTTCGCCGCCAGAAGCCGGAGACCGGCCGTATTCTGCTGATTGCCCACAATCCGGGCCTGCAGAGGCTGGCGCTGGAACTGGCGCGCGGCGCAGCGGGCCGGGGTCATGGCGCGGCGCGGCGGCGATTGGCCGAGAAGTTTCCAACCGCGGCGCTGGCGCGGCTCCGGATTGCGGCCTGGGAAACTCTGGGCGAGGCGCCCGCCGAGTTGCTGACCTTCATCGGGCCGCGGGATCTGGAAGGCGAGGCGTGACTCCGGCGGGTGGGGGACTCGAATTCGGCGGACCGCTCCCGAGGCCGAAGCCGCAGCCGGACCCTGCGGGTCTTCGGGTCATGTGGGCGTTCCGGCCTGCGTCGCAGAGAAAACCAAGATTGGAGGAAGTATCCCCGTGAAGATCGCCAAGATGGACCGGCGGCTGCGCAGCCAAAGCTGGTTCAACGACAGGGACAATCCCGGCATGACGGCGCTCTACCTGGAGCGCTACCTGAACTACGGCCTGACCAAGGATGAGCTGACCTCCGGCAAGCCGATCATCGGTATCGCCCAGACCGGCAGCGACCTGTCGCCCTGCAACCGCGTTCATCTGGATCTCGCAGCGCGTCTGCGCGACGGCATCCGCGATGCCGGCGGCATCGCCTTCGAGTTTCCCGTCCATCCGATCCAAGAGACCGGACGCCGCCCGACCGCGGCGCTGGACCGTAATCTTGCCTACCTCGGCCTTGTCGAGATTCTGCACGGCTATCCTCTCGACGGCGTCATCCTGACCACCGGCTGCGATAAGACCACGCCGGCCTGTCTCATGGCGGCGGCGACGGTCGACATGCCGGCCATCGCGATGAACGGCGGCCCCATGCTGGATGGTTACTGGAACGGCAGGCTGGTCGGCTCCGGCACCGTGATATGGGAGGCGCGGCGCCTTCACGCCGCCGGCGAGATCGACTACGACGAGTTCATCGGCATGGTGGCGGCCTCGGCGCCCAGCGCCGGTCACTGCAACACCATGGGCACCGCGTCTTCCATGAACGCCCTGGCCGAGGCGCTGGGCATGATGCTGCCGGGCGCCGCGGCAATCCCCGCACCCTACCGCGAGCGCGGCCAGATGGCCTACGAGACCGGCCGGCGCATCGTCGATATGGTGTGGGAGGAGCTGACGCCCTCGAAGATCATGACCCGCGCGGCCTTCGAAAACGCCATCGTGGTGAACTCCGCCATCGGCGGCTCCACCAACTGTCCGATCCACGTCAACGCCATCGCCCGCCACATGGGAGTCGAGCTGGCGATCGAGGACTGGCAGACCTTCGGGCACGACATCCCGCTGCTCGTGAACGTCCAGCCCGCCGGCGAGTATCTGGCCGAGGGCTACCACCGTGCCGGCGGCCTGCCGGCGGTGATGGGCGAACTGATCCGCGCCGGCAAGATCAACACCGACGCCATGACCGTGGCCGGCAAGACCATGGGCGAGCTGCACGGCGACACGGTGGCCAGCGACCGCGATGTCATACGTGCTTACGACAACCCGCTGTTGGAGGAAGCCGGTTTCGTGGTGCTGAGCGGCAACCTCTTCGACTCGGCGATCATGAAAACGTCGGTTATCTCCGATCATTTCCGCGAGCGTTACCTTTCCCGGCCGGGCCAGGAGAACGTCTTCGAAGGCCGCGCCATCGTCTTCGAGGGACCTGAGGACTACCACGACCGCATCAACGATCCGGCGCTGAACATTGACGAGAACTGCCTGCTCTTCGTGCGCGGCTGCGGGCCGGTCGGCTATCCCGGTTCGGCGGAGGTGGTGAACATGCAGCCGCCGGACTCCCTCATCAAGGCCGGAGTGATCGAGCTGCCGACCATCGGTGACGGCCGCCAGAGCGGGACCTCGGGCAGCCCCTCGATCCTCAACGCCTCGCCTGAGTCGGCGGTGGGCTCGGGCCTCGCCATCCTGCAGACCGGCGACAGCGTGCGCATCGACCTCAACGCGCGGCGCGTCGACCTGCTGATCGGCGAGGAGGAGATGGCCGCGCGGCGCAAAGCCTTGAAGCCGGTGGAGCTGGAGAACCAGACGCCCTGGCAGGAAATCTATCGCGGCGCCGTGGGTCAGCTTGCCGGCGGCGGCTGCCTGGAACTGGCGACGCATTATCGCCAGGTCGCCCGGAAACTGCCCCGGCATTCTCACTAGCGGGAACCGTTCGGCAGGGACGGAGGAGACCGCCGCGTTCTATGATTGCCGGTCGCCGGGGATCTACATCGCGTTCTGGTGGCGGTCGCGGGCGCGCACCGCGGCTTTCACGTGCTCGACGGTCAGGCCGCAGCAGCCGCCGATGATCTGCGCGCCGTTCTCCAGCCAGTCGAGGTAAAATCCCTCCAGTCGGGCCGGGGCAATGACGTCGTGGAAGTGCCACTCCGGCATCTCGAAGTAGCCGCTGTCCGGATAGGCCAGCAGCGGACCCTTGAAGCGCTTGCGGATCTGGCTAAGGACCGCGCCGGAGATCTCGGCGCCGCTGTGCATGCAGCCGGCGGCGTCGATCCCCGATCCGGGGATCAGCTTCATGATCTCCGCCAGCGGTACCTCTGCCTGGTCGTAGTAGCTCAGCAGGCGGCCGCCGGCGCCGCTTCGCGCCGAGAGGCCGAACCACACGGGCAGGCCCGTCGCCAGAGCCGCCGCAAGCACCTCCGGAACGCGCGCCGGGTGGTACATCATTTCCAGCAGGATCAGCTCCGCCCCGGCGGCCTTCAGGATCCCGGCCTGCTCGTGGAACGCCTCGGCGGCTTCTTCCTCGCTCGGCATGGGGTCCGGTTCCCTGTCGCTGGCCAGGTAGACCATGTGCGAGAGGGAAGCCGCCACCACGACCTCCGGGCTGCCGGAGACCTCGCGGGCGCGCAGGGCGGCTTCGACGGCGGCGCGGTTGATCTCCTCCACCCGGTCGCCGTAGCCGGCCTGGGCCAGGACCACGCGGGAGGTGGCGAAGGTGTTGGCGGTTATCACCTCGGCGCCGACGGCGATGTAGTCGGCGTGGATTTCGCTCAAGGTCTTCTGATTGTCGAGGCTGGCCACGCCGCACCAGGCGGCGGGATCCATGGCGACCCCGCGGCGCTGCAGTTCGGTGCCCGTGGCGCCGTCCAGGATCACGATGTCGCCGCTGCCGAGGCGTTTCTTCAATGTGGCGTAGGGCATCGAAAGGCGTACCGGTAATGGGCCGGGCAGTGGCCCGGCGGGTCCGCCAACCTTCTTAGCGGGCGCCGCCGCGCCCCGCTACCGAAAAGCGGCGGCCAGCGGGGATGCCGGGTTCAGTCCTGGGGCAGGACCGGCGGGCGCACGGCCTTCACCCGGCGCTCGCGGTAGAGCAGGTAGAGACCGCTGAACACCACCACGCCGGCGCCGACCAGGGTCCATTCGTCCGGGAAATCGCCGAAGACCATATAGCCCAGCAGGATCATCGGCAGGAGCTGGATATAGAGGAAGGGCGCCAGGATGGGCGCCGGCGCCAAGCGGTGCGCCAGGATCAGCATCCAGTGTCCCAGGCCGCCCAGGGCGCCCAGCAGGAGCATCAGCAGAATGCCCGTAAGATCGGGAGCCTGCCAGACGAAGGGCACCAGCGGCGTGATGACGATGGCGCCGATGAGGGCGCTGTAGAACTGCGTGGTCACCGCCCGGTCGACGCCGGCCAGCTTGCGGGTGGTGATGTTATAGAGCGCGCCGGCGACCGCCGTTATCATCGAAAGCCCGGCGGCCCAGTGCACCAGGCCGAGGCCGGGACGAATGACGATGAGGACCCCGACGAACCCGATGAAGATGGCCAGCCAGCGCCGGGGCCCGATGTGCTCGCCCAGCAGCGGGATGGCGAGCACCGCCACCAGCAGCGGCGTGGAGAATTGGATTGACGATGTCTGCGCCAGTTGCAGGAACTGCAGGGCGGCGAAGTTGGTGCAGGTGGAGGTGAACAGCAGCAGCGAGCGCACGACTTGCAGCCCCGGCCGCCGGCTGTGCAGCAGGCCGGTCCCGTGGATGGGGAGCAGGAGGGCGGCGGCCAGCACCACATGGCCGACATAGCGGGCCCAAACCACCTGGGTCGTGGGGTAGATCTGCACCAGGTACTTGGCCGTGGTGTCCAGCAGGGCGAAGGTGGAGAAGGCAGCCACGATCAGCAGGATGCCCCGCAACGGCTCGTTGGCCTGCGGCTCTACGGTATAGGGGCGCGACGGCATAATGGGGGAAGGGCTCGCGGCGGGTTGATGTCCGGGGAGAGACGGGGGAGGCTCGCACTCAGGCCTCTATGCTAGACAGCCGCGGTCCGGCGATACACCCACATTCCCGCAGGCCTTCCATGCGCCACGCGGGCAGCCGGGGTGACATCATGACGCTGGACGCCCGCGCGGAACTGGCTTACACCCATGGGCCATGAGCACCATCGCATCTGACCGTCTTTTGAGACATTTGGCGCCGCGTGCGCCGGCCGTTCCCGTGGTCTTCGACAGCCCGCACAGCGGTACCAACTATCCCGCCGATTTCGGCACCATCGCTCCGCTGGCGGTCATCCGCCGTTCGGAGGACGCCTTCATCGACGAGATCTTCGGCTCCGCGCCGGACAATGGAGCCCCCTTGATCGCGGCGGAGTTCCCGCGCATCTACATCGACCCCAACCGTGATCTCATCGATCTCGACCCGGCGATGCTGGATGGGGCCTGGCCGGACCCGCTGGTGCCCAGCCGCAAGACGGAACTGGGTGTCGGCTTGATCTGGCGCATCATGCCGCCGGACACCGCCTTGTACGACCGCATGTTGAGCGTCGAG
This sequence comes from Pelagibius sp. CAU 1746, assembly GCF_039839785.1. Lineage (NCBI taxonomy): Bacteria > Pseudomonadati > Pseudomonadota > Alphaproteobacteria > Rhodospirillales > Rhodovibrionaceae > Pelagibius > Pelagibius sp. CAU 1746. The sequence goes on along the minus strand of NZ_JBDOQT010000002.1, from coordinate 129,549 downwards.
GAGGTGCGCGGGCGCATCGAACGCTGCTGGAAGCCCTATCACGAGGCCGTGGCCTCGGCGATCGAGGAGACCCATCGGCGTTTCGGCAAGGTCTGGCATGTGAACTGCCACTCCATGCCGGCGATGGGCAACGCCGCCAGCGAGGACGGCCCTGTGGCCCGCGCCGAGTTCGTTCTCGGCGACCGGGACGGCACTACCTGCGAGCCGGGTTTCACCGCTTTCGTCGCCGGACAGCTTCGCGACATGGGCTATGACGTGAAGATCAACGAGCCTTACAAGGGCGTGGAGCTGGTGCGCCGCTATTCCGATCCGGCAAACGGCCGCCACAGCTTGCAGCTGGAAATCAACCGCAAGCTCTACATGGATGAACAACGGGTCGAGAAGAGCGCCGGCTTCGACGAGTTGCGGGCCAACATCGACAAGCTGGTCGCCGCGATCTGCGCCTATGCCACGGAGCAGGTCGGCTAACCGGCTCCGCCCTACCAGTTGTTGCGCAGCTCGCGCAGCTTCAGGAAGACCTCCTTCGGGCTCGGCTGCTCCGGCAGGTCCGGGAAGGCCTCGCGCAGCCGCGCGATGACCGTCGGGCTGTGCAGGCGGAAGAAGGTGTTGATCTTCTTTTCCTCGGCCAGGGACGTAATCATCGCGTGATCGGTATCCTGGTGGTCCACCTCGGACAGCAGAGCCTCCGCCTCGGCGTTGTCGGGCTCGCGGTCCAGGGTGAAGCGCAGGTTGTTGGCGATGTAGTCGTGCCCGGGATAGATCTGTGTCGCATCGGGCAGCTTTGAGAGCTGCTCGGCGAAGGTGTGGTAGAGCTCGTTGGGGTGGCCGCCGTTGTGGCAGTTGCCGGCTCCCGCGTTGAACAGGGTATCGCCGCAGAACAGGCCCGGCTGGTCCGTGCGCGACAACATGCAGACGTGGCTCATGGTGTGGCCCGGCGTGTCCAGCACCTCCAGGTCGACGGATCTGCCGATAGTCACCACGTCACCCGCGCTCAGGCCCCGGTCCATGCCCGGAATACGGTCCTTCGCGTTCTTGTGCGCCAGGATCCTGGCCCCGGTGGCCGCCACCATGGCCTTGTTGCCCCCGGTGTGGTCGCCGTGCTCGTGGGTATTGAGGATCTGGGTGATCTCCCAGCCGCGCTCCTTGGCCAGCGCCAGGCACTTCTTGTGGTCGAGCGGGTCGATCGCCAGGGCCTCCCCGGTCTCCGGGCAGGCGATGAGGTAGTTGAAGTTGCGGTAGGCGTTGGCGGTCCAGATCTGCTCGACGATCATGATGGCGCTCCTGTTGTTCGGCCTTCCCTATGTTTGGTCTCGCCCTGGAGGATCAAGGGGAACTCCGCCATCGGCAAGAGACCTGGGTGTCGGCGGGCCTATTTGATCAGCTTGATAAGCTCGCGGAACTCTTCCGTCGCCCCGCGCTCCAGCCACTCGAAGACTACCATCTCGGCGGCCACGGGTGTCGCCGCGCTCGACGGCCAGTCGCTTTCCGGCGGATATTCAGCCTCGGGCAGGCAGTCGACGACCTGAAAGACGGCCGTGCCGGGCGGCAGGCCCTGCATCACCGGTCCTTCGGGCAGACCGGCAATGACCAACTGGTTGCGGCCCATGGCGAGGCCGACCCGCCAGTTGGCGCTCTGCGGGCTTACCATCGGAACCCCGAGGCGATCGGCGGCTGCCTTCAGCAGGGTCAGGTGCTCGCCCGCCTTGCCGGGTGGGGCCTCGGGCGGCAGCAGTAGAAGGGAGCGTTTGGCGGAAAGCAGCATAGGCTTCGCGGTAGTGATGAACTTCTCCACCACGATAGGTAAGGCGCCGGGGAAAGCCAAGGCGGTGTGAAAGCGCGTTGCTGGTCTTTGCCGCTTTCATTGCCTATATCCTACGGCCTGTAAAGACCGTGCCGAAACCGGAGATGCCGCCATGACCCTGAGCGCCAGCCGTGCCGCCGCCCTGCGCGACCTTCTCGCCAAGCCGGAGATGGCGGTAATGCCCTGCTGTTTCGACGCCCTCTCGGCCAAGCTCATCGAGCAGGCGGGTTTTCCGGCCACCTTCATGAGCGGCTTCGCCGTCTCCGCCGCGCGCCTCGGCCTGCCCGATACGGGCCTCATTTCCTATGGCGAGATCGTCGACACCGGGCGCAACATCTGCGCGGCGACCGGCATTCCGGTGATCGGCGACGGCGATACCGGCTACGGCAACGCGGTGAACGTGAAGCGCACGGTGAAGGGCTACGCCCAGGCCGGCTTTGCCTCGGTGATGATCGAGGACCAGCTCTGGCCGAAGCGCTGCGGGCACACCCGCGGCAAGGCGGTGGTGGAGCGCGCAGAGGCGGTGGCCCGCATCCAGGCCGCCGCCGATGCCCGCGACGAACTGCGCGACGCCGGCGGCGACATCCTGATCCTGGCGCGCAGCGACGCCCGGGGGACCGACGGCCTGGACGAAGGGCTGCGCCGGATGGAGGCCTTCGCTGCGGCCGGCGCCGATATTCTCTTCCTGGAGGCGCCGAAGTCGGAGGAGGAAATGCGCGCCTTCTGCCAGGCGACCGACAAGCCGACGCTGGCCAACATGGTGGAGCAGGGCGAGACGCCGGTGCTGCCGCCGAAGGTGCTGGAGGAGATCGGCTACGGCCTGGCGGCCTATCCCCTGACGCTGCTGGCCGCGGCGATGAAGGCCATGCAGGACGCGCTGGCCGCTTTCAAGGCCGGCGAGCATCCGAAAGATCTGCTGGATTGGGACAGCCTGCGCGACGTGGTCGGCTTCAACGCCTACTACCAAGAGGAAGAGCGCTACAGGAGCTGACCTCAAGGACCCCAAGAACGGCAATTGAGGGGTAGGCGTCGGGCTCATTGTCGGGGAGTCCCTTGCGGAGCGGGGCCTCGGGGCGTGTAATGCCCAGGACGGGCGGGGCGCGCGATAGGGGAGCGTGCATCGGCGCTTCTTGCAGGCGATGCTCGATCTCCACTTCCTTGCGGCTTTCCTCGCTGTCCGGCGTGCGCATCGCCGCATGAGGTTCGTCGAGCGGTGCGATGAAGCAGTGCGGCACCGAAAGCCGCTGTGAAGGAGGCCGAGATGGGGCAACGCAACGGACCAGCCGCCGCGGTCGCACGGCTGCTGCTGTGTATTTTCGTGGTGGCGGCGCTAGGCGGCTGCGCGAACAAGGCGAAGGTGATCCAGGCCGGAGCGGCTCAATTCGAAAACGAGTCCCTCGCCGCCATCGAGCGCATCGACGAACTGCGCCGCAAGGAGACGGCGGCTCCGGCGGTCCAGCCGGATCAGGCCGTGGATACCTTCGTCGGCTTCGTCGAGGGAAGCAGCGGTTCGATCGGCCGTGAGGAGCTGCGCCTCCTGCAGGATCCGGGCGCGCCGGGCCCCGGCGCCGGCACCAGTGAAGCCGCGTGGCAGACTTTGCTTGCCGACCTCAGATTGCAGTACCGCACCTTCGCTTCGATCTTCGACTCTCTGGACAAGGGCAGTCTCTTCGCCGCGCCGTCGGTGCGCGAGGCGGTGCCGCTGATCGACCCTCTGATCGGCCAGATGGCGGCCTTTGCCGATTCCATCAGCAGAAACCCGGCGGAGTTCGCGCGGGAACGCGCGGACATCGCCGTGCAGTTGGAAACGGTGCGGGATGACGGCACCCTGACCGCGCCGCAGAAGCGCAAGGAACTCGTCCGGCTTCGTCTGCGCCTCGTGGACGTGGCGGCCGATGAGAAGCGCGTCACCGAAGAGGCCATCGCCCAGTGCCTGCAGGCGGCCCGGCTCGGTAAGGAGTTGAGACTCTTGCTGGAGAACTTCGACAAGCTCTCCATCGACGATCTGGCGGACGGCATCGCGCATGCCTTCGACGTGGCCAGCGTGCTTCCGGGCCTCGATCTGTCGACCCTGAAAGGGGAGACCGAGAAGCTGATCGGCGAGATCGAGAGCGACGAGCAGCTCAAGGGTTTCCTGAACACGGCGGTCGGCAAGATCGGCGCGGCCAGGTCGGGTTGATCCTCGGCGTGCCGGGGCGCGGCCGGCCCGGCAGGCCGCAACTGGAACCAGGGCCGCGGGAGGGGCATTGGGAATGGCTGACAACGACATTATCGTCCTCGAAGATGCCAAGGACGCACTTTTTCTCCTGGAGAAGGAGTTCCGGCGGGCGCTGGTCAAGCGTGACCTGAACGCGGCGACGGCGATAAAGAAGGATCTCGACGCGGCGGTCGACGCCCTTGGCCGGGCGCGCTTGAAACTCCTGGAGGAAGGCGTTCTGGCGACCGATGATGACGTTGCCGAGATGCGGCGCATCAAGGCGGAGATGGACCAGGCGGCCGACCGGCAGCAGTTGCTCGAGGGCGCCGTAAAGTTTGCCGCCTTCATCGGCAAATTCTTCGTTTGACGCTTTCGCTGCGGATCGAGCCGCGGCCGGGAACGTCCTTCAGCCGCTGCGTCCGGGACGGCCCGTTCAGCGGCCCGGCAGCCGGCGATCGTACTCCTTTTCCAGGCGGCTCTGGGTGGACCAGAAGCTCTGTGGCCGGCGGCCCTCCAGAAGGTCGATGAGAATTCCCAGATGGGCGTGCCAGCCCGCCGAAACGGAGAGCATTATGTCGCGGTCGCGCAGGCGGCGGTGGGTCACCACCAGCCGGACTTTCTCCCCCTCCTCGGTCAGCTCGAAGCGGACTTCCGAGGCATCCTCCGCGTCACCCCAAAGGTAGCTCAAGAGTCGCGGGGGATCGCAAGCGGTGACGGTGCAGTTCAGCACGAACTCCTGGTTCAGGCCGGCGTACTTCTCGGGCGGGAGGTCGCCGTCCTCGCAGAGGTCGGAGTTGCGGAAGACGTGCACGATCTTGCCGCCGCTGCGCAGGTCGGCTTCGCCGGCCGCCAGCCAGAGTTTGCGCTTCTCGGATTCCGTCAGGTAGCTCCAGACGCGCTCGATGGGGCCGGGCAGCAGGCGCTCTATGCGCAGGGTATCGACGGCTGTCGCGGTGCCGAATTCTTCCATGGTCAGCTCCTGGGGGAAGGTTTCTTGGGGGTGGAACGGCGGGCCGCGCGCGCTGCGGCATCTTCGGCCTTCAGCAGATCCTCCAGCACGTCCAGCCGGGCGCTCCACAGCTTCTCGTAATGCCGCATCCACTCCATGCCGGCGTGCATGGGCCCTGCGTTGAGGCGGCAAAGGTGGGTCCGGCCCTGGACGCTGCGGTCGACCAGGCCGGCGCGCTCCAGCACCTTGATGTGTTTGGAGGCGGCGGCCAGCGAGATGTCGAACGGAGCCGCCAGCTCGCCGACGCTGCGTGCGTCCCGGGACAGGCTTTCCAGCATGGCGCGCCGCGTCGGGTCGGCGAGGGCATGGAAGATCGCGTCCAGGCTATCTGTCTTATGCTCAACCATGTGGTTGAATATAGAGTGCCAAGCGGGGATCGTCAACCTTTCGGTTGAATATTCTTCGCTGCGAAAGGGCCCGGCGCAGCTTGCCGGGCCCGGAAGTTCTGCGGAGGGGTCCGGCGAAGCCTTAGCGGACGGTGGTGTCCAGCAATTCCGGCAGGGTGAAAATCTCGCGTTCCTGGGCAACGCCGCGCAGGGCGTGGCGGCCGACAGAGACCAGGCTGCCGGGAACGAAGCGCTCGAAGTCTTCCGAGATGAGTACGCCGAGGCCCAGTTCCTTGGTCAGGCCGTCCATGCGGGCCGCTTCGTTGGCTGCCGCGCCGATCACCGTGAAGTCCAGGCGGCTGGCCGCGCCGATGTTGCCGTAGGTGACGTTGCCCAGGTGCAAGGAGATGCCGCAGGCCAGCGGGGCGCTGCCCGCTTCGGAAAGTTCTTCGTTCAGCGCCGCCATGCGCTTCAGCGCCTCGCGGGCGGCCTTGATCGCCAGGTGGCAGGAGTTCTTGCAGCAGAGCTGCTTGTCGCCTCCTTCCGGGCAGAACGTCGGTTCCTGGACGGTGGTTCCGTCGGAAGTCTGCATGGGGAAGATGGCGAGCAGGCCGTCGCCGATGAACTTCAGCACTTCGCCGCCGTGATCCAGCACCGCGCCGGCCACCGCCTCGAAGTAACGGTTCAGCAGGTCCAGGTACTCCGTACGCGGCAGGCTGTCGGCCAAGGCGGTGGAGCCGCGCAGGTCGCAGTACCAGATCACCGCGGGGATATCCTCTCCGTCGCCGCGCTTGATGAGGCCGTTCAGCACCCGCTGGCCGGTGTGGGCGCCCAGGTAGGTGTCGAGCAGAGAGCGCGAGGTCCGGTGCAGGGCGTGCACCTCCAGCAGACGGCTGAGGATCGGCAGAATCTCGTAGATGTGGCCCAGCTCTCGCGTGGTGAAGCCTCCCGGCCGGTCGCTGGTCAGGGTCATCACGTTGATCTTGCCGTTGGAGAAGTGCATCGGCATGGCGACGTAATCCGTCGCGCCCTCTTCCAGCAGGTCCTCCAGAATCGGGAAGTCGCGCGGCGGGCTCGGGCCTTCCAGGCGCCGCCGGATCCCGCCCTCGCCGTTGAAGATACGGATGATGGGGCTCTTCAGGTAGGCCTCGGATTTGAGGCCGTAGTGCGGCAGGTCGCGCTCGTCCACGACGCTCTGCCCGTGCCGCCAGACGAAGGCGTTGCTGGCGAGTTGCGGGTGCAGGGTGGGGATGATGACGGAAAGGCGCGAGATGGCGAAGCCGGCCTCGACCAGTTGGCGCGCGAAGCGGTCGACCAGTTCGGCCGAAGACGTCGCTTCCCAGGCTTCCCGCAGCAGCCAGCCGGCCAGCGGGTTGGCGGTCTCGATCCCGGTTTCGGGGGCATCGATCTCGACCTGCGGGCTGCCCTCGAACCAGGCATCCACTTTGTTCCAATAGAAGGCGATGTAGCCGCGAACGCCCAGGCCGTCCTCGATCGGGTCTTCATAGCTCCAGGCGGCGTTATCGGCCGTCTTGTCGCCCACCGCCACCGACCAGTAGCTGGCGGTGCCTTTGAAAGGGCAGTAGGTGTTGTGGTCCGTGGACTGCAGGAAATCCATCGAGACGTCGTCGCGCGGCAGGTAGTAGACCGGCGGCAGGCGGGTTTCCTTCAGGACCAGGGCCCGGCGGCTGTCGGCGATGACTTGGCCGTTGAACACCACCTTGACCCGCTTGCCAGCGGGTTCGATGGACATGCTGTAGTCGCCCGGGACCAGGGTCTCCGGCTGCTTTGGGGCGAGGGGAACGACCTCTGCCATGTCCGAATCCTATCATCGGCCCGGCCCGCGCGGGGACGGTGCTGGTTTGGGGGAAAGCTGCGCCGAGGGCGCCATTTCAATATGGGCCGGGGCGGGTGATTTTCACCCCTGAAACCAACCGCCAAATTAGGCCCTTGCAGAAACTGCGGAGATTTTCGGCATTTTCGGTTCCGAAAATCTTCGGTTCTTTCTATACTCGCCGCCCAGCGGAGGACGAAATGCCAGCATTTCCCAGGCCCGCCGAGGCCCCGGACGGCGGCGCCGAGGGGCGCAGCGAACTCAATCAGCGCCAGGAGCAGATCATCGCCCTGGTGCGTGAGCGCGGCTTCGTGGCCATCGAGGCCCTGGCCGAGCATTTCAACGTCACCCCGCAGACCATCCGGCGCGATATCAACCAGCTCTGCTCGCAAGGTTTCCTGCGGCGCTACCACGGCGGCGCGGGGCTGCCCTCCAGCGTCGAGAACCTGGCCTATCAGACCCGCCAGGTGCTGCACCAGGGGGAGAAGGAGCGCATCGCGCGCATCCTGGCCGCGGAGATCCCCGACAACGCCTCTCTCTTCATCAACATCGGTACCACGACCGAAGAGGTGGCCAAGGCCCTGGTCGACCATCGCGGGCTCCGGATTATTACCAATAACCTCAATGTCGCCAATATGTTGGGCGGGAAGCTGGACTTCGAGGTCATCGTCACCGGCGGTGTCGTGCGCAGCCGCGACCGGGGCATCGTCGGCGAAGCCAGCATCGACACCATTCAGCAGTTCAAGGTGGATTTCGGCATCATCGGTATCTCCGGCATCGATGACGACGGTACCTTGTTGGATTTCGACTACCGGGAAGTGCGCGCCGCCCAGGCCATCATCAAGAACTCCCGCCGGGTCTTCCTGGCCACCGACCACACCAAGTTCGGCCGCAACGCCATGGTGCGCCTGGGCCATGTCGACCAGATCGACGCCATCTTCACCGACCGCGCGCCAGCCCAGCCCATGCTGGACATTCTCGCCGCGGCCGAGGTCGACCTGCATGTCGCACCCGAGGCCTGAGATGGCGCTCTCCGGGCGCGGTTGAAATCTTCGGAAATTTTCGTTTTCTGACGTTGTGGCTGATCGCGACCACAGGAAAATCGCCATTCCTCGCTCCGAAATGCCTTCAGATTCCAACGTATTGTTCAAATATGTTCATAAACGAAAATTTCTGATTGCGGAAACGCGCAGGGCCGACCTATGCTTCCCACGCAAGGAGACGCCCGGTCTCCGCCCCTGAACGGCCCGCCAAGGGACCGGAACGGGCTGACGGCGGCCGGCAAGACCCGAAAACCGGGCGCAGATTGGGGAGGCGGGTTTCCTCTATGGGCGACGTTCTCGACATCGTCGTGGTTGGCGGCGGCATCAACGGTGCCGGCATCGCCCGCGATGCGGCCGGCCGCGGCCTGTCGGTGTTGCTTTGCGAAAAGAACGATCTGGCCAGCGCCACGTCCTCGGCCAGCACCAAGCTGATCCACGGCGGCCTGCGGTATCTCGAGTACTACGAGTTCCGCCTGGTGCGCGAGGCGCTGATCGAGCGCGAGGTGCTGCTGCGCGCCGCTCCCCACATCATCTGGCCGCTGCGCTTTGTGCTGCCCCACATCAAGGGGCTGCGTCCGGCCTGGATGATCCGTCTCGGCCTTTTCCTTTACGATCACCTGGGCGGGCGCAAACTGCTGCCGGGCTGCGAAGGCATCGACCTGGGCCGGCATCCGGCCGGCGCGCCGCTGGAGGCGGGCCTGCGCAAGGCCTTCGTCTACTCCGACTGCTGGGTACAGGATTCGAGGCTGGTGGTGCTGAACGCGCTGGACGCGCGCGAACGCGGCGCCGAGGTATTGACCCGCGTCGAGTGCGTCTCGGCGCGCCGGGAAGGCGAGCGCTGGCGCGTCCTGCTGCGCGACCTGCACAGCGGCCATGAACGTGAGGTCACGGCCCGCGCGCTGGTGAACGCCGCCGGCCCCTGGACGGCCGAGTTCATCGAGCAGCGCGCCGGGCTCAACAAGGCGCAGTCGCTGCGCCTGGTGAAGGGCTCGCACATCGTGGTGCCGAAGCTCTTCGACCACCACTTCCCCTACATCTTCCAGAACCCCGACGGGCGCATCGTCTTCGCCATTCCCTACGAGGACGACTTCACGCTCATCGGCACCACCGACGTGGACTTCGAGGGCGATCCCGGCCAGGTGAGCATCTCGGAGGCCGAGGTCGCCTATCTCTGCGACGCGGTGAACGCCTACTTCAAGCGCAAGGTCGCCCCCTCCGACGTGGTCTGGACCTATTCCGGCGTGCGCCCGCTCTACGACGACGACGCCAAGAGCGCTTCCTCGGCGACCCGCGACTACGTGCTGGAGATGGACTACGGCACCGGGCGCGCACCCCTGCTGAGCGTCTTCGGCGGCAAGATCACCACCTTCCGCAAGCTGGCCGAGCACGCCCTGGCCAGGTTGGAGGAGGCGCTGGGCCCGTTGGGTCAACCCTGGACCGCCACGATGCCGTTGCCCGGCGGGGATATTCCCGATGCCGACTTCGACGCCTACAGTAAACGTTTCCGCGCGAACCATGTCTGGCTGCCGGAGGACCTGGCGCGCCGCTATCTGCGCAGCTATGGCACCCGCACGGAGCGCCTGCTGGATGGCGCCACCGGGATGGAAGGCCTGGGCGAACACCTGGGCGACGGGCTCTACGTCGCGGAGCTGACCTACCTTATGCACAACGAATGGGTCGAGACGGCCGACGACCTGTTGTGGCGGCGCTCGAAACTGGGGCTGCACGTCTCCGAAGACACCAAGAGGAACCTCGCGGCCTGGCTCGACCGGCAAGCCCGCCCCGCGGCGCGGCAGGAGACGGCCTGATGTCGCTGGAGCTTCGCAACGTCAGCAAGAGCGTCGGTGTGGAAGAGCACATCCGTGATGTCTGCCTGACCCTGGAGAGGGGCTCGCTGAACGTGCTGCTGGGCCCAACTCTTTCGGGCAAGACCTCGCTGATGCGCCTCATGGCCGGGCTCGACCGGCCGACTGCCGGCGATATTCTGGTCGACGGCGAGAGCGTCGTCGGCCTGCCGGTGCAGAAGCGCAAGGTCGCCATGGTCTATCAGCAGTTCATCAACTACCCGACCTTGAGCGTCTACGAGAACATCGCCTCGCCGATGCGGGTCGCCCGCATCGACGCCGCAACCATCGACAAGAAGGTGCGCGCCGCTGCGGAGTTGCTGAAGCTGACCCCCTTCCTGGACCGTGTGCCGCTGCACCTTTCCGGCGGCCAGCAGCAGCGCACGGCCATCGCCCGCGCCCTGGTGAAGGACGCCGGACTGGTGCTGCTGGACGAGCCCCTCGCCAACCTGGATTACAAGCTGCGCGAGGAACTGCGGGTCGAACTGCCCCGGTTGTTCGGGGAGAGCGGCGCCATCTTCGTTTACGCGACGACCGAGCCGCACGAGGCGCTGCTGCTGGGCGGCAAGACCGCAACCCTTGCCGAGGGGCGGGTGACCCAGTTCGGCGCGACTATCGATGTCTACAGCCGCCCGGCGGACCTGATCACCGCACAGACCTTCTCCGACCCGCCGCTAAACGTGGTGCCCATGGAAAAACGCGGGCGCCAACTGAGTTACGACGGCAAGCCGATTGCGGCGCCGGCCGGCACCGAGGGCTTGCCCGACGGCGCCTATAAGGTCGCGATCCGGCCCCACCATCTGCTGCTGCACCCGCCGGCGGGGGAGGCAATCCAGGTGGAGGCCTCGGTCTCGACCACGGAGATCACCGGCTCGGAGAGCTTTGTCCACGTCGAACACGACGGCTCGCGCTGGGTGGCGTTGACCCACGGTGTCCACCGGGTGGAGATCGGCGACCACGTCCCCGTCTATCTGGATCCAGCCGGCTTCCTGGTCTTCGACGCAGACGAGCGGCTGGTGGCGGCGCCGAGCAGCTATGTCGCGCCGCCGCGTAACGCGATGGGGGCTTGAGCCATGGCACAGATCACCCTCGACAAGCTGGCGCACTCCTATTTGCCCAACCCCAAGAGCGAAGCCGACTTCGCCCTAAAGGAAATCGACCACGTCTGGGACGATGGCGGGGCCTATGCGCTGCTCGGGCCCTCGGGCTGCGGCAAGACCACGCTGCTGAACATCATCTCCGGCCTGCTGGTGCCCTCGCGCGGCAGCATCCTTTTCGACCGGGAGGATATCACCCACCTGGCCCCCGAGCAGCGCAACATCGCCCAGGTGTTTCAGTTCCCGGTGGTCTACGACACCATGACGGTGGCCGAGAACCTGGCCTTTCCGTTGGCCAACCGCCACGTGCCGAAGGACGAGATCCAAAAGCGCGTGGCCGAGGCCCTGGAAACGCTCGACCTCACCGGCAAGGCGCACCGCAGGGCGCAGAACCTGACCGCCGACGAGAAACAGAAGATCTCGCTGGGCCGCGGCCTGGTGCGTTACGACGTCAACGCCATCCTCTTCGACGAGCCACTGACCGTTATCGACCCGCACATGAAATGGCAGCTCCGCACCAAGCTGAAGGAGCTGCACCGCCGTTTCGGTCACACCATGATCTACGTGACCCACGACCAGACCGAAGCGCTGACCTTTGCCGACAAGGTGGTGGTGATGTACGAGGGCGAGGTGGTGCAGATCGGCACGCCGGAGGAGCTCTTCGACCAGCCGGCGCACACCTTTGTCGGCTACTTCATCGGCTCGCCGGGCATGAATGTGCTGCCTTGCCAGGTAGCGGGCAGCAAGCTGCAGCTCGGCGGCCGCGAAGTTGATCTGGGCTGCAGCTATCCGCAGCTCGCCGGCAAGACCGAAGCGGGTATCCGCCCCGAATTCGTGCGTATGGCCCCGCCGGGCCAGGGCCTGCCGATCGCCATCACCCGGGTCGAGGATATCGGCCGCTTCAAGATCGTGCGCGCCCTTTTGGACGGGCAGCGCTTCGACGCCGTGCTGCCGGAGGGCAGGGAAGTGCCGGAAGGCGCCAGCGCCGTCATCGATCCCGCCCGGATCAACATCTATCAGGACTCGCACCTGGTGCGTGCCCAGGCGCAGGGGGGCAACTGAGCCATGCAGAAGACCCTCAACAACAAGGCCTGGTTCATGGTGCTGCCGGTGCTGTTCATCGTGGCGCTGAACGCCATCGTCCCGCTGATGACGGTGGTGAACTACTCGGTTCAAGACACCTTCGGCAACAATCTCTTCTTTTTCGAGGGCACCCGCTGGTTCCGCGAGGTGCTGGCCTCGGAGCGTTTCCACGACTCGCTGCTGCGCCAGTTCTTCTTCACCTTCACCATCCTGGCGATCGAGGTGCCGCTGGGCGTCGGCATTGCGCTGACCATGCCGCGCCGCGGCTTCTGGGCCTCGGTCTGCCTGGTGCTCATGGCGCTGCCGCTGCTGATCCCCTGGAACGTGGTCGGCGCCATGTGGAACATCTATGCGCTGCCCGACATCGGCCTGCTGGGCTATGGCCTCAACTGGCTGGGCATTCCCTTCGACTACACCCAGCAACCGGTCTCCGCCTGGTTCACGGTCATCCTGATGGATGTCTGGCACTGGACCTCGCTGGTGGTGCTGCTGGCCTATGCCGGGCTGCGCTCCATCGACGACAATTACTACCGCGCGGCGCAGATCGATGGCGCCTCGCGCTGGGCCGTCTTCCGCTACATCCAGCTCCCGAAGATGAAGCATGTGCTGACCATTGCCATATTGCTGCGCTTCATGGACAGCTTCATGATCTACACCGAACCCTTCGTGCTGACGGGCGGCGGTCCCGGCAATACGACGACGGTGCTGTCCATCGACTTGGTGAAGGCCGCGCTGGGCGAGTTCAATCTGGGTGTCGCTGCCGCGATGAGCATCATTTACTTCCTGATGACGCTGCTGGTCTGCTGGCTCTTCTATACGCTCATCACCCAGGGAGAGAAGAAATGAAGCACCGCCGCTGGCTCGTGCCGACGCTCTACATCCTCTTCCTGATGCTGCCGATCTACTGGCTGCTGAACATGTCGTTCAAGACCACCAACGAGATCCTGGGCGGCTTCTCCTGGTTCCCGGCCGAGTTCACCGTCGACAGCTATGTAAAGATTTTCACCGATCCGACCTGGTACATGGGCTATGTGAACTCGATCATCTACGTGGTCCTGAACACGGTCATCTCGGTTTCTTTCGCCCTGCCGGCGGCCTATGCCTTTTCGCGCTACCGCTTTCTGGGCGACAAGCACCTCTTTTTCTGGCTGTTGACCAACCGCATGGCCCCGCCGGCGGTCTTCGCGCTGCCCTTCCTGCAGCTCTACTCGGCCATGGGACTGTTCGACACTCACATCGCCGTGGCGCTGGCGCACTGCCTCTTCAACATTCCGCTGGCTGTGTGGATCCTGGAGGGCTTCATCTCCGGCGTGCCGCGTGAGATCGACGAGACTGCTTATCTGGATGGCTATTCCTTCCCGCGCTTCTTCGTCAAAATTTTCATGCCACTGATCGGCAGCGGCATCGGCGTCACCGCTTTCTTCTGCTTCATGTTCTCCTGGGTCGAGATGCTGCTGGCCAAGTCGCTCACCTCGGTGGAGGCCAAGCCCATCGCCGCAGTGATGACCCGCACGGCCAGTACCTCGGGCTACGAACTGGGCCTGCTGGCAGCGGCCGGCGTGCTGACCATCATTCCGGGCGCGATCGTTATCTACTTCGTGCGCAACTACATCGCGAAGGGCTTCGCGATGGGGAGGGTGTGACTATGGGCCTTTCATGGATGGCCTGGACCTGGCAGACGGGGCTGTTCTTCGGCGTCATCGCGTTCTTCCTGGCGGGCATGACAGTCTGGGAGCTGAAGCGCCCCGGCGGCGCGCCGCGCCACGGTGTGCTGGGCCTCGACACGACGCGGGGCGACCGGCTGTTCATCTCGCTGCTCGGCAGCGCCTACATCCATCTCGCCTGGTTGGCCTTGGTTCCCTGGCCGCTGTGGTGGGCATTGGTGTTGTCCGCGGTCTATGCGGTTTTGGTTTTTCGTTACGTTTAGAAATTTTCGGTAGGTGCGGCGCTGCGCGCCGCATCCAGGTGTCGTCAACAAAACACAAGGGAGGATATCGCATGCGAAGGTATCTACTAACGACGGCGACGGTTCTTGCCATGATGGCAAGCGCGGGCGCCGCCAGGGCCGACATGGCGGCGGCCGAGAAATGGATCGACAACGAGTTCCAGCCCTCGGTGCTCTCCAAGGCAGAGCAAAAGGCCGAGATGGAGTGGTTCATCAAGGCCGCCGAGCCTTTCCGGGGCATGGAGATCAATGTGCTGTCGGAGACCATCCCGACACACAGCTATGAGTCCGAGGTCCTGACCAAGGCCTTCGAGGAGATCACCGGCATCAAGGTGAACCACCAGCTTCTCGGCGAGGGCGAGGTGGTGCAGGCGGTGCAGACGCAGATGCAGACGCAGCGCAATCTCTACGATGCCTACATCAACGACTCCGACCTGATCGGCACGCACTCGCGCCTCCAGCTCGCGGTCAACCTTTCCGACTGGATGGAAGGCGAGGGCAAGGACGTCACCAACCCGGGTCTCGACATCGACGACTTCATGGGGAAGTCCTTCACCACCGGCCCGGACGGCAAGCTCTACCAGTTGCCCGACCAGCAGTTCGCGAACCTCTACTGGTTCCGCAAGGACTGGTTCGATCGTGAAGACCTGCAGGCCAAGTTCAAAGAAATTTACGGTTACGACCTGGGTGTGCCGGTCAACTGGTCGGCCTATGAGGACATCGCCGAGTTCTTCAGCGTCCACGTGAAGGAAATCGACGGTGTGCGCGTCTACGGCCACATGGATTATGGCAAGCGCGCGCCGGACCTCGGCTGGCGCATGACCGACGCCTGGCTCTCCATGGCCGGCGCCGGCTCCAAGGGGCTGCCGAACGGCGTGCCGATCGACGAGTGGGGCATCCGCATGGAGGAAGGTTCCTGCAATCCGCAGGGCGCTTCCGTCTCTCGCGGCGGCGGCACCAACGGTCCGGCGGCCGTCTACGCCATCCGCAAGTGGGATGAGTGGCTGCGTCAGTACGCGCCTCCGGGTGCGGCCAGCTACGACTTCTATCAGTCGCTGCCGGCGTTGAGCCAGGGCAACGTGGCCCAGCAGATCTTCTGGTACACCGCCTTCACCGCCTCCATGGTGGCGCCGAAGTCGGAAGGCAACAACACGGTCGACGACGCCGGCAAGCCGCTGTGGCGCATGGCGCCGAGCCCGCACGGCCCCTACTGGGAAGAGGGCCAGAAGCTCGGTTACCAGGACGCCGGTTCCTGGACCATCCTGAAGTCGACCCCGACGGACCGCGCCAAGGCGGCCTGGCTCTATGCCCAGTTCGTCGTCTCCAAGACCGTGGACGTGAAGAAGAGCCACGTCGGCCTGACCTTCATCCGCGACTCTTCCGTACGTCATGCGAGCTTCACCGAGCGGGCGCCGAACCTCGGCGGCCTCGTCGAGTTCTACCGCTCGCCGGACCGCGTGCTGTGGTCGCCGACCGGCGTGAACGTGCCCGACTATCCGAAGCTGGCCCAGCTCTGGTGGCAGCAGATCGGTGACGTGAACTCCGGCGCCTTCACCCCGCAGGAGGCCATGGACCGTCTCGCCGGCGAGATGGACCAGGTCATGGCCCGCATGGAAGCGGCCGACAAGGCGGCCAACGTCTACGGCGGTTGCGGGCCTCGTCTCAACGACGAGCAGGACGCCTCGGCCTGGCTGGGCAAGCCCAACGGGCCCAAGGCCAAGCTCGCCAACGAGAAGCCGAAGGGCGAGACCATCGCCTATGAAGAAATCATCAAGCGCTGGCAGTAAGCCGGGCTTGAAGTGTCGCGCCGGGAGCCTTCGGGGTCCCGGCGCCCCCAAGTCAGCCGGCCTCGGGCGCATTCGCGCAGGGCCGGTATCGCAGGTCAGCTACGGCTGATGGGGCAGGCAGCGATGCCCCGCCCCGCCGCTTGGTTCAAGGCTTCTTCTTGTATCCAAGCTGCATTTTCCTCCAGAGTATACTCATGGGGCGGTCCATCTCGGGCCGCCCTCTTTTTTTGGATCTCATGATCCGCCTTGGCGCTGAGCGCTGTTGATCAGGGAAGTCAGGAGGTCGATGGAGGCGCCGCGGCGCGCGGCCTGCCCCCGGTCCTTCAGGTAGGCGGCGATGGCGGCATCGAGATCGCCGCCGGTCGCGGGGTACCCCAGGGCTTCGAGCAGCCGGGCGACCGTGGCGGTCGGTCGCCGCCCTACCGGCCCGCCCGCCGAGGGCAGGGTGGCGCGGCCCAGCCGGTTGTCGACGATCGCCGCGGCGGCGGCCTGGGTGAAGGCGGCGCTCTGGGCGGTGGAGCGCAGGTAGTAGTTGCCCAGCACGCGCAACTCGCCGCCGGTCAATACGAAGGCGGGCAGGGCCAACTCGCTGGGCGTGGCGCCGCAGACGCTGCCGAGACCGCCTGAATCCTCGCCGCAGCCGAAGTAGGTGGACACGGCATGGGGCCAGTCGGAACGGTAGCCGGCGCGCAGGTAGGCGGCGCGGCCGCTTTCGGCGGCGGACTTGAGGCGGCTGCTGTCCCACTCCATGCCCAGCCAGCCCGTGACGTTGCCGATCGGCTGTTCGAGAGACACCACCGCCCAGTTGTTGGTCAGGTTGATCAGGTTGGTGCCGCCCGTGGGGCTGAAGCCCGGCGCTGTGGTGAAACCGGCGACCGGGGAGTTGGCGAGGAAATTGTCCGACTGGTAGGCGGCGATGAAGTGCAGTTCCAGCGGGCGGTACCAGCGGCCGTTGCGGGCGTCGTAGAGGCAGCGCGCCTGCGTCAAAACCTGCTGCCGTCCGATGAGGATGCCGTTGCAGAAGGTGCGCCCGGCAACGTTGAGACGGCCGATGGCACTCCAGGGATACTCCTGCGCATCGACCTGGAGCCGGCCGTCAAGGGCGATCGGGGTGCCGGCGGCCGGGGGCGAGGGGGGCGGCACCACGCGGCCGGGCTCCGGTTCGGGCGGGGGCGCCGGCGGAGGCACCGCGCAGGCCTGGAGGAGGAGCAGCAGCGCTGCGGCGCGCGCGAACTTTCCGGCGCCGCGTCCGGTCAAGGACGTAACTCCGGTGTGGAGTCGATTCTGCCTATCGCTGCCGGGCATCTGCGTCTCCTTTGTGTCATCAGCATGACATCGGGCGTGAGGCGCCGGCCGCCGATGCGGCGGTGCTGTCGTGCTGCTATAGCAGACTAGCCGCTTCCCTGTTGCGAATCCTAGTATCAAGGTAAGCGATCGGGGGAGGAAAGGGCCCGCAGCCCCTTTTTGAATTCAACTGGGGCGGTCACATGGCCTATCCTGCGCCGGTCGCTTGCCAACACCGTGAAGGAGTAATCCAATGATGCCGACGCTCAGCCGTCTCGCCGCCGCGTTCCTGTTGTCCGCGGTCTTGACCCCCGCCATGGTGACAGGGGGTTGGGCGCAGAGCGGAACCGATGCGCCGGCGCAGCCCCGGGTGATCGGGGGGCCGCTGGCGAACGTCAACGTGGTGCAGATGTCCGTCGCGCCGCTCAGTCCGCAAAGCCTCGCCTGCGGATTTGACGAGAACCTGATCGTCGATTCCTTTCAGCAGCCCTTGGCGGAAAAAGGCATCACGGTGCAGCGGGCGGCACATGTCTGGATCCAGCTCCAGGCGACGAGCCTGCGCTATGAAGGCGATGTCTGCATCAGCTACATCGAGGCGCGGGCGATCCAGAATACCCGCTATTTCGACCGCAAGACGGAAACGGATCGCAGCGGCAGGGTATTGTTGTGGAGCGACAGCGGTCTCTTCGTCACCAGCCTCGCCAATCATGGCGTCACCACCAACATCGGCTGGCGGGACCTGGCGCGCAGCTTCGTGCGCAAGTGGTCGCTCGATCAATAAGCGGGGCCCGGCGGCGAGGGCCATCCAGGCTCTTGCATCGAATCGATTATAGGTATACGAACTAAGTATGCGCGGTGCCCGGCGTCGTCTTCGGGGGCCGCATCAGCACAGATAAACCAACTCAACGAGCCCCCGCCGCGACCTCCCCGGCGGGGGCATTTCCTGTTCCCTTTTCCGGCCGGATCCGCCGTGGCCATGCTGCCGTCCCCGCCGTTGCCGGCCAGGGGACATTGGCTTTGTTAACAAGACTTCAGGTATAAGCGGTTTGTGCCCGGTTCCTGAAAGCACAGTCCCCAAGGTAATGAGCGATGCAGCGAAGCGACAAAGACAAGCCCGAGGAAGCCTCTGCGCAAGGGGCCCCGCAAAAGGCCTACCGCAACCCAGATTTCCTGGAGAGTTCCCCTGCGCGCTCGCTGCGCATCCTCTCCGAGTACGTCGAGCCGGACGCGCGCTTCAAGCACTACAAGATCGACGACACCATCATCTTCTTCGGTTCGGCGCGCATCCTGCCGCGCGAGGAGGCTGAGCGCCGCTTGGAAGAGGCGCGCTCCAAGGGTGACGACCTGACCGTGGCGCAGCGGAACCTGGAGATGTCGCGCTACTACGAGGATACGCGCGAGCTGGCGCGTCGCCTGACCGAGTGGTCGAAGAGCCTGCAGCAGGACGACCGCCGCTTCGTCGTCTGCTCCGGCGGCGGGCCGGGCATCATGGAGGCGGCCAACCGCGGCGCCTCGGAAGCCAAAGGTCTCAACATCGGCCTCAACATCTCCCTGCCCATGGAGCAGATCGACAACCCCTACATCAGCCGCGAGCTGAACTTCGAGTTCCACTACTTCTTCATGCGGAAGTTCTGGTTCGCCTATCTCGCAAAGGCCGTGGTGGTGATGCCCGGCGGTTTCGGCACCCTGGACGAGTTCTTCGAGCTGCTGACACTGGTGCAGACCGGCAAGATCCGCAAGCACATGCCGGTGGTGCTGTTCGGCAGCCAGTACTGGTCGGAGGTCATCAACCTGGAAGCCCTGGAGCGCTACGGCACCATCAACGCCGAGGACCTGGAGCTCTTCTTCCGTACCGACTCGGTGGACGAGGCCTTCGACTTCATCACCGATCAGCTCACCTCCTACGCTCTCGACATCCCGGGCCCGCGGCTCTAGCGTTCGGGGCATGGAGCCTGAAAGCTACCTGCTGGCGCAAGCGCGCAACAACGCCTGGGCCAACTGCCGCCTTCTTCGAGCCTGCGCCAGCCTGCCGCAGCCGGAGCTGGAGGCACCGCGCACGGGATTCTTCCCGTCGCTGCTGGCCACCCTCAACCATATCCTCATCGTCGACTGGTACTACGTCGATGCGTTGGAGGGCGGCACCCTGGGGTTGGCGGCCTTCATCGACGAGGTGCCCTGCAAGACCCCCTCCGACCTGTGCCGCGAGCAGGAGTCCGTGGACCGGAGGCTGATCAGGCTCTGCGAAGGGCTGAACGAGTCGGCGCTTGGCGCGACGGTGCGCCTGATCCGCCGGGACGGCGACCGCTTCGAGCGTTGCGACCGGGTGCTGCTGCACCTCTTCGAGCATCAGATTCACCACCGCGGCCAGGCGCACGCCATGCTGTCCGGCACCTCGGTCGCGCCGCCGCAGCTCGACGAGTTCTTCCTGGATCAGGATGCCGGGATGCGGCGCGGCGACCTAGAGGCGCTGGGTGGGGCCACGCAGGGCTGGAGTGAGGCGGAACTGTGGGGCGACTGGCCCAAACCGGACGCAGGCTAGTTCGCCTTCTTCACCTCTTCGTAGCCGGCCAGCGCGCGGGCGCGGGCTGCCTTGTGGTCGACGAGAGGTTGCGGGTAGGTCTCGCCCAGCGCGATCCCGGCCTTCTTCAATTCTTCCTTCGAGGCTTCCCAGGGCTTGTGCAGCAAGTTGTCGGGCAGTCCTGAAATTTCCGGCACCCAGCGGCGGATATAGGTGCCTTTGGGGTCGAACTTCTCTCCCTGGGTGACCGGATTGAAGATGCGGAAGTAGGGGGCGGCGTCGGCCCCGCAGCCGGCGACCCACTGCCAGCCGGCGGCGTTGTTGGCGAGGTCGGCGTCCACCAGGGTGTCCCAGAACCAGGCTTCGCCACGCTGCCAGGGGATCAGCAGGTCCTTGATCAGGAAGGAGGCGGCGATCATGCGCACCCGGTTGTGCATCCAGCCGGTCGCCCACAGCTCGCGCAGGCCCGCATCGACGATGGGATAGCCGGTGCGCCCTCGGCACCACGCCCGGAACGCCGCGTCGTCGTCCAGCCAGGGGAAGGCGCTGAAGGCCTCACGCCAGGGCCGCTCCGGGAAATCCGGCCAGTGGAACAGCAGGTTATGGGAGAAGTCGCGCCAGCCGAGCTGGCGCAGGAAGGCCATGGCGGCGCCGTCGTTCAGCCTGCCCGCGTCGACCGCGTGGCGCGTCGCCTGCCAGACCTGGCACGGCGAGATCTCGCCCCAGTGTAGATGCGGGGAGAGACGGGAGGTGCCGGGCAGGTCGGGGCGGTCGCGTCCCGCCGGGTAGTCGGCGGCGGCGTCATCCAGGAAGCCTCTCAGCCGTCCGGCGGCACCTTTCTCGCCGGGCGTCCAGGTTTCCTTGAGGCCGCCCGCCCAGTCCGGCTTCACCGGCAGCAGGCCCCAGTCGTTCAGGGCGTCGCTCCGGACATCGGCCAGGCTTTCCAGCGTCTTCGGGCGCGGCAGGGCGGCGGCGGGCGCGCCGGCGGCGAGCAGCGCCTTCCAGAACGGCGTGAAGACCTTGTAGGGCTCGCCTTGGCCGGTTTTCAGCTCCCAGGGTTCCACCAGCAGGTTGCCGTTGAAGCTTCTGGCCTCGACCCCGGCGGCGCCCAGATCGGCCTTCAAGGCCTTGTCTCGTTCGACGGCGAAGGGCTCGTAGCAGCGGTTCCAGAACACCGCGCCGGCCCCGGTCTCCTTCACCAGCTTCGGCAGCACCTCGGCGGCCTTGCCGCGGCGCAGGCAGAGCGGCGCGCCGAGCCTTTTAAGATCCTCCGAAAGCGCCGCGAGGGAGTGGTGCAGCCACCAGCGTGCGGCCCCGCCCGGTGGCCAAGCGCCGGCGGCCTCTTCGTCCAGGATAAAGAGCGGCAGGATCGGCGCGCCCCGTTCGGCCGCGGCGGCGAGCGCCGGGTTGTCGGCAAGCCGCAGATCCTGGCGGAACCAGACGAGGCTGGGGCCGGGCATGGTCACACCAGCGCCTGCTTGGGGAAGGCAAAGAGGCCGCTGCGGCCCAGGAGCGTCGCTTGGAAGCCCTTCCTGAACAGTCCCGAGATCGCCGGGTCGAGGACGTTCAGACCCCCGGTGAAGGCGCCGAAGGCGGGCAGGATGAGGCGCCGGCCGTCGGTGACGAAGCAAGGGGCCGTAACCCGCTTGCCGCGCACCCTGACGGCCGCCTTGGGGTGGTAGTGGCCGGAGACTTCTCCGCCGCGGGCGCCCGGTGCCGCCTCGTGGCGGAAGGTGAGGGCGCCTTCGGTGATGTCCTCGGCGCTGCCGCCGCCCAGGTCCGCCGGCGGCGCCGGGTCGTGGTTGCCGGCGACCCAGGTCCATTCCAGGCGGGCGGTCAGCCCTTTGAGGCGCTCGCCCTGGGTCGGGTCGAGACGCCCGGCGGCCTCGCCGTCATGGAAGGAGTCGCCCAGGCAGATGAGGCGCTCGACCCGGTGGCGGGCGATGACCGCCTCCAGCTTGTCCAGGGTCGCCGCCGTGTCGTAGGGCGGCAGGAACTGGCCGCGCGCGGCGAAGGCGGTGCTCTTCTCGAAGTGCAGGTCGGCGACCACGGCGAGCCGCCGGGCCGGCCAGATCAGCGCGCCGGAGAGATCGGCCTGCAGCTCGACGCCGTTGACCACGAGCCGGCCCGCCTTATGAAGGGTTTCACTCATAGCGGAAGCTCCGCCTGGCCGATGCCGGTCTCCATGCCGCCGGTGGCCTCGTCGATGAGGGCCTGGGCGCCCTCGTCCAGCAGCTCGTCCAGTCCCGCGCCGTAGACCTGCTCCTTGCCGATCTCCAGCAGCACCGGCACCGCCAGGGGCGAGATCTTGTCCAGGCGGCGGCTGCGGATGCGGCCCTTCACCCGCTTCAGCATGGCGGCCAGGCGGCCGATGTCGGTCAAGCCCCCCGCGGCGTCGGCGCGGGTCGCCTGCAGCAGGATGTGGTCGGGCTCGTGCTTCCTGAGAACGTCGTAGATGAGGTCCGCGTTGAAGGTCACCTGGCGGCCCGACTTCTCCTGGCCGGGCGCGCGCGCCTCGATGAGCCCGGCGATGACTGCCACGTTGCGGAAGGTCCGGCGCAGCATGGAGGACTCGGCCATCCATTCCTCCAGGTCGTCGCCCAGCATGTCCTCGTCGAAGAGGGCGTCGATGTCGTCCGCCGGCTTCAGGCTCCACACGGCGATGACGTAGTCGGTGGCGACGAAGCCGAGGGGGGAGAGCCCGGCCCGCTCCATGCGCCGGGTCAGCAGCATGCCGAGGGTCTGGTGGGCGTTCCTGCCCTCGAAGCAGTAGGCGACGAGGAACTCCTTGTCGGCGCGCGGGAAGCACTCCACCAGCAGGCCGTCGGCGGGGGGAAGCTGGGAGCGCCAACGCTGGATGCGCAGCCACTCGCCGACGGCAGGGGGCAGGTCGTGACCGGCCTCCGGGTCTTCCAGGATGCCGCGCACCCGCTCGGCCAGGTGGGTGGAAAGCGGCAGGCGGCCGCCGGCGTAGGCGGGCACCTTGGGCTCGCCGCCGGTGGCGCGGCTCGCCACCGCGGTGTTCTCGCGCAGGCCCTCGAAGCAGAGCAGCTGGCCGGCGAAGATGAAGCTGTCGCCCGGCAGCAGGCCGTTGACGAAATGCTCTTCTACCTCGCCCAGTACGCGCCCGTTCCTCAGACGCACCTTTAAAAGCGGCGTCTCAACGATGGTGCCGACGTTCATGCGGTAGCGCCGTACATGGTCGTTGTTGGTAACCCGGTAAAAGCCTTCCTTATCAAGGCTTAAGCGGCGGTAGCGCTGATAGCTCTTCAGTGCGTAGCCGCCTGTCGCCACAAACTCAAGTGTGCGGGTAAAAGTATTTTTATTCAATTGTTTATATGGAAAAGCTGAAGTGATTTCCCGGTAAAGCCGATCGGCGTCGAAGGGCCCGGCGCAGGCCGTGCCGAGGATGTGTTGAGACAACACATCAAGTCCGCCGGGGCGCGGCGGGTCGCCGTCCAGGGAGCGGGCACGCACGGCCTCCAGGGCGGCGCGGCACTCCAAGACCTCGAAGCGATTGGCGGGGACCAGCAGGGCGCGGCTCGGCTGGTCGAGCCGGTGGTTGGCGCGGCCGATCCTCTGCAGCAGCCGGGCCGAGCCCTTGGGCGCGCCGACCTGCACCACCAGGTCGACGGCGGCCCAGTCGATGCCGAGGTCGAGGGAGGAGGTGGCGACCACCGCGCGCAGCTTGCCCGCCGCCATGGCGGCTTCCACCTTGCGGCGCTGCTCGACGGCCAGACTGCCGTGGTGCAGTGCGATGGGCAGGCCGTCGTCGTTCAGGTGCCACAGCTCCTGGAACACAATCTCCGCCTGGGCGCGGGTGTTGACGAAGACCAGGGTGGTGCCCGCCTGGCGGATGCGCTGGTAGACCTCTTCCAGGGCGTGGACCGCCATGTGGCCGGACCAGGGCAGGTACTCCCGGGTGGTCAGGATCTCCACCTCCGCCTCGGCGCCGTCGCGGCCGATGACCCGTCGCACCCCTGCCGGGGAGGCATCGGGCGCCAGCCAGGCGGCCAGCCAGTCCGGGTCGTGCACCGTGGCCGAGAGGCCGACCCGGCGCAGGCCGGGGGAGAGGCTCTGCAGGCGGGCGAGGCCGAGCGCCAGCAGGTCGCCGCGCTTGGTCCCGGCAAAGGCGTGCAACTCGTCGATCACCACGCACTTCAGCCCGGCGAAGACCTGGGGCGCGTCGTAGTACGACAGCAGCAGGGCCAGGGACTCCGGCGTGGTCATGAGGATGCCCGGCGGGCGGCGGCGCTGACGCTGGCGCTTGGACTGCGGGGTGTCGCCGGTGCGGGTCTCGCAGGCGATCTCCAGGCCCATCTCCTCGATCGGCTGGGTGAGGTTGCGGTGGATGTCCACCGCCAGGGCCTTCAAGGGCGAGATGTAGAGCGTGTGCAGCCCGTCATGGGGCTCAGCGGCCAGGTCGACCAGGGAGGGCAGGAAGCCCGCCAGGGTCTTGCCGCCGCCGGTCGGCGCGATCAGCAGCGCCGACTGCCCGGCCTCCGCCGCGCGCAGCATCTCCAGCTGGTGCGGGTGCGGCGCCCAGCCGCGCGCCCGGAACCACGCCGCGAAGATCGGCGGCAGGGCATCCAGGTTCGTCTCGGGCAGAAGGGCGGGCTGGCTCACGGCAGCAAAGATAGACCGGCGGCCGGGGCGGGTGAAGGGCGATGATGCCGTTTTGTTCTCTTTTGCCCCACCTCGGTCGTTATGCTGGGGCTTGACCCGAGCATCCATGGATCAGCCGACGCGCTGCGGCGGAATGGACCCTCGGGTCAAGCCCGAGGGTGACGATGGGAGAGGCTGCGGGATCGGTGCCAAGTCTGGTACGAATAGGGCCGAGTTTTGGTGCAAGGGGTTTTCGATGACGGACCACAAACTCCGCGCCGCCGACTTGGTGGCGCGGCGTCTCTACGAGGCGGGCTGCCGCTATGCCTTCGGCATCCCGGGGGGCGAGGTGCTGACCCTGGTGGACGCGCTGGAGGCGGCGGGGATCACGTTCATCCTGGCCAAGCACGAGAACGCCGCCGGCTTCATGGCCGAGGGGGTGTGGCAGCGCACGGGGGCGCCGGGCATCCTGGTGGCGACCGTGGGGCCGGGGGTGGTCAACGGCGTGAACGTGGTCGCCAACGCCGAGCAGGACCGGGTGCCGTTCATCGTGCTGACCGGCTGCGTCGACGAGACCGCGGCGCTGACCTACACCCACCAGGTTCTCGACCATCAGCAGGTGCTACGACCCGTCACCAAGGCGTCCTTCCGCCTGACCGCTGAGGGGGCGGACGTCATCGCCGACAAGGCGCTCGCCATCGCCACCGACCCCCGCGCCGGGCCGGTGCACATCGACGTGCCCATTGCGGTGGCCGAGCAGGCGGTGGCGCCGGCGCGCCTGCGCCGCCGCCCGCCCGCCGCGCCCGCCGCCCCGGCGCCGGGCCACGAGCTGGACCGGGCGCGGCTCTGGTTGGAGGACGCCAAGCGCCCGGTGATGATCGTCGGCCTCGACGCGCTGGCCGACGACGCGGGCGAGGAGATCCTCGCCTTCTGCGAAATCTTCTCTATCCCCTTCGTCACCACCTACAAGGCCAAGGGCATCGTCTCGGAAGAGCATCCGCTCTGTCTCGGCGCGGCGGGGCTGTCGCCCAAGGCCGACGCCCTGCTGCTGCCCTTCGTGAGCCAAGCCGACCTCATCCTTTGCCTCGGCTACGATCCCATCGAGATGCGCGCCGGCTGGTGCGAGCCCTGGGACCCGGAGGCGGTGCACGTCATCGACATCGCCGCCGAGCCGAACCGCCACTACGTCCACCAGGCGGGGATCAACTTCGTCACCCATTGCGGCAAGGCCCTGGAGGCGCTGGGCCATGGCGCGGCGCCGCAGGCGACCTGGGAGCTGGGCGAGGTCGAGGTGCTGAAGGGCGCGCTCGCCGAGGCCTTCCCGCGCGACGAGGCCTGGGGGCCGGCCGCCGTCATCGACACCTGCCGCCGGGTGCTGCCCAAGGAGACCGTGGCGACCTGCGACACCGGCGCCCACCGCATCCTGCTGGCGCAGATGTGGGAGACCTACGAGCCCAAGACGCTGCTGCAGTCGACGGGCCTCTGCACCATGGGCTGCGCCCTGCCGCTGGCGATCGGCGCGCAGCTTGCCGAGCCGGAGCGCCCGGTGATCGCCTTCACCGGCGACGCCGGGTTGCTCATGGTGGCGGGCGAGCTGTCGACGGCGGCGGAACTCGCCTCGCGCGTCGTGGTGGTGGTCTTCGTCGATTCCAGCCTGGCGCTCATCGAGCTAAAACAGCGCCAGCGACAGATGGCCAACGCCGGGGTCGACTTCGGCAGCCACGACTTCGCCGCCATCGGCCGCGCCTTCGGCGGCCTGGGCCATACCGTCACCAGCCGCGCCGAGCTGGAAGAGGCCCTGGACGATGCGCTGAACGCCGAGACCTTCACCGTCATCGCCGCGATGATCGGCCGCCAGGGCTACGACGGGCGGTTCTGAAGCGTTGGGGCCGCACAGGTGTTGTGCTGCCTTCGAGAGGCGGGATAAGGACGAGTCTTGGATGGCCTCAAAAAAGTCCCTCATGCTGAGGAGCCTGCGTTAGCGGGCGTCTCGAAGCACGCACGGCGGTTGTCCAACTTTTAGCGCTCTGGCCATGTCAGCCCGTAGATTGCCTGGCGGCTGCGGGGAAGAGGCGTTAAACCGCGGTCCTTCCGGTCAGCGACCGTTCGTGCTAGCGTTTTCATCTGCCGGGTGGGGCATCCGACAGGGGGGCGGGGGTATAGTCAGGTCAGCGACTTGCGGGGAAATGCGCCATGACGACGATAAAGCAGATACTCGACAGCAAGGGGCACGATGTCCTGACGGTCCGGCCGGACGACACCGTGCTGCAGGCCCTCGAGCTGATGGCGAGCAAGAACGTCGGCGCCGTGATCGTGACGGAGAACGACGCGCCGGTCGGCATCTTCACCGAGCGCGACTACGCGCGGAACGTCATTCTGAAGGGGCGGTCTTCCTCCAACACCCCGATCCGCGACATCATGGTCCCCGACGTCATCTTCGTGAAACCGGAGCAGACGGTGGACGAGTGCATGGCGATCATGTCGGAGAAGCGCTTCCGCCACCTGCCGGTCATGCAGGGGGGCAAGCTGGCCGGCATCGTCTCCATCGGCGACCTGGTGAAGACGATCATCGACGAGCAAAAGTTCACCATCCAGCAGCTCCAGGGTTATATCGGCGGCAGCGCCTGACGCGCCCATCGGGCGGGCTGCGCGGTCAGCCGAAAGAACCGAAGACGCCCGCCGTCTCCGCTTCGCAGTCGCGCCACAGAGCGGCAACCTCGCCGCGGCCAGCGAAACCGACGTTGTCGGTCATCATGTTGAAGTGCCTGCCGGTGACGCGGTCCATCCAGTTGCCTGAAAGGCCCGAGAAGCCGAGGCGCGGCGAAACCTCGGGCAGGCGCAACAGATAGGCGATCTGCCAGTCGCTGCTGCCGCCCTCGTAAACGCCGATGGCGTCGGCGCCGTCGTGGATCCAGCCGAGCGAGGCGTGGTCCTTGCCGTGCAGCCGGGGTGCGGCTCCCAGCGGGGCCAGGGGCGACTCGCCGAGCAGCAGCAGGCTGTGGCGGATCGCCTTGGGGGAAAGCGGGTCCTGAGGGTGGATCGGCTCCCAGAAGGAGGCGCTCAGCAGGTTGCCGGCGGCGATGGGGGAGAGGTCCCGCATCGGCCGCACGTCGGCCAGGGTGGTGACGCCCGCGCCGCGGATGGCGAAACTGGGAATCCAGCCGTTCAGGCCTGCGGGATCGCGGTCGACATGCCAGCCCAGCCGCTGGAAAAAGCGGGCCCAGGTCGCCTTCAGGCGATTGCGATAAGGGCGGCCCTCCGCGTCGGGCCTCGAGGCGCTGTCCATTGCGACGGATCTCTCGGAGAAACTCGGCCCGAGACTAGCCGCCGGCGATGAAGGCTTTCTTTATCTCCCGCGGGCTGTGCCGCCTGGGCCTATTTGGTGCCGCGCAGGGTCATCCGCCGGACCGCATAGTCGCCGCCGCGGTTGGCGATCAGGACGGCGGTGAAGGGGTCGTTGAAGCTGCGGTCGCTGGCCGAGAACAGCTCTTCGTCGCCGATGGCCGCGAACATCTGGCCGCCGGGCCGGCGGGCCAGGGTGATCTCCAGCGGCTGGTCGTCGGGGATGGTCCCCTTGTAGTCGGCGCTCTCGATCACCCGTTCGGTTCCGCGCTGGGAGATCGCGTAGAGCGTGACCAGGGCGCTTCTGTCGGCCTTGGGCGTGAAGATCAGCCGGTAGCCGGCGTTGCCGGTCTGCAGGACGCCCAGCTCCAGTGCGCCTTCGGTGTCGCCGGCCATGGCGCGGGCGGTGATCTCTGTCTTCATCTCGAAGGCGTTGCTGACCGGCAGTTCCGCGATTGCCAGCGCCGGTGTCGAAGGATCTGCGGCGGTCTTCCCGCCGTTGCGCGAATCCTTGCCGCCAAGGGCCTTGCCCAGCAGGCCGCCAACGATTTCTCCGACCAGTTCCTCGTCGCTCATCTTCTTGTTCTGGCCGGCCTTCGCTTCGACGCGCGAACGCAGGCCGCGCGACCAGTCCATCTTCATTTCACCTTTGCGGACCTCCCAAGGCGCCTTGGGCAGCGACGACTTGGAATCGAAACGGTGGTCGAGCAGCACCACGGGCCAGGTCTGGCCGTAGCGGTTGGAAAGCGCGCGCAGATCCTGCAGGAACCAGGGGTCGGCCAGGTTCTGGGCTTCGCCCTTGCCGATCAGGGTGTCGAGCTCTTCGAGCAGGCTCTTGAGCTTCTCCCCGTCCGTCTGGGCGGCCGCGGTCTGAACAGCCGACGATGTGGTAATCAGCAACAGCGCGGCGGCACCGGCCGCCGCCTTCCAAGTCCCTCGCATTGAACTTCCTTCCTGTGACGAACCTCGTCCGTTCCACGCCTTTTGCATCATTGTTCCATAGACTTCGGCGCTACGGAAGGCGCAGTGCGGCTCAGGCCGCGCCCAAGGCGGCCGTCAGGGCGTCCAGCCGCGCCCGCAAGCCTTCTTTCTCGTAAGGAACTGCTGGTTGCGCCCCCCAGACGGGGCCGGGCCAGGCCGCGTCGCTCTTGAAACGGGCAATGAGGTGGATGTGTAGCTGCGGCACCATGTTTCCCAAGGCGCCGACGTTGATTTTGTCGGGGCGGAAGAGGGTCTCCAGGGCCCGCGAGGCATCGCATATCTCACCGACGAGCTGCGGCATGTCGCGGGAGTCGACTTGGTGAAACTCCCTCAGTCCCGGGCGGCGCGGCACGAGGATCAACCAGGGATAGCTGGCGTCGTTCATCAGCAGCACTCGGCACAGCGGCCAGTCGGCCAGATTGACGCAGTCGGCTGCCAGGCGTTCGTGTAGATCAAAGCTATGATTCACGCTTCGGTTGTCTCCGAATATGAAACGGCGGTATCGGCCCGGCCAAGGTAACCGAGCGCGGCAGCCCTGGCGAGCCACCGGCGGGTGGGTCGGGAGGCCTCCCGGAGCAAATTATTTTTTGCGGTGCACAAAGATACACTTGCCCTTGAGAAAAAACCGATTACATAGCCTTATCTGCCGCCTTGGCGGCAAAAACGAGCACCTGCGATCGTCCAGGAGATCTGGCCCCCGCAAGGGCTCTTTTTGCTGCCTGGACCGGCGGAAGCAAAGCGTGAAAGGAGTATGGTTGATGGTGCCAGACGGCGATTCTCCCGTTCTGCCGAAGACGGTCACCGCGGAGACGGTGCTGGACGTGCGTCATTGGACGGACAAGCTCTTTTCCTTCCGCCTGACCCGCCCGGCCAGTTTCCGCTTCCGCTCCGGCGAGTTCGTCATGCTGGGCCTCATGGGCGAGGGCAAGCCGCTGCTGCGCGCCTATTCCATCGCCAGTCCGTCCTGGGACGACGGCCTCGACTTCTTCTCCATCAAGGTGCCCGACGGGCCGCTGACCTCGCGGCTGCAGCACCTGAAGGAAGGCGACACCATCCTGCTCGGCAAGAAGCCGACGGGCACCCTGGTGCTCGATGCGCTGAAGCCGGGCAAGCGCCTCTACATGCTGTCGACCGGCACCGGCATCGCGCCCTTCGCCAGCCTGATCCGCGAGCCGGAGGCCTACGAGAAGTTCGACCAGATCATCCTGACCCACACCTGCCGCCAGGTGGCCGACCTTGGCTACGGCAGGCAGCTCGTCGACTCGGTCGAGCAGGATCCGCTGGTCGGCGAGCTGGTCGGTGGCAAGCTGACCTACTACGCGACCACCACCCGCGAGGACTTCCCTACCAAGGGCCGCATCACCGACCTCATCGAGAACGGCCGCATCTTCGCCGATCTCGGCATCGCGCCGCTGAATCCCGAGGAAGACCGCGTGATGATCTGCGGCTCCATGGCGATGCTGCAGGACACCAAGAAAATCGTCGAAGACCTCGGCTTCACCGAAGGCTCCAACGCCAGCCCCGGCGACTTCGTGGTCGAAAAGGCCTTTGTGGACTGACGTTCCGCCGGCTGATGTACGGGACTTCCCCCTCACCCAGCTTCTTCTGAGTTCGCTGGAGCTCGCTAAGACTGCGCAACCCTCTCCCACCAGGGGAGAGGGTTTGCTTTGCCGTGCCCTCTCCCCTCGTGGGAGAGGGAGGGTGAGGGGGCTTTACCCCTCCGGCCGCTTGAAGCGCTTGTGCGGGATGAGCGCCACCGGCGTGATCTCCACCAGCAGTTCCGGGATCACCAGGCCGGAAACCTGGACCGCGGTGCTGGCCGGCGCGCCCGGCGTCTCGATGTAGTGGCGGCGCACCTCCTGGATCGCCGGCAGGTGGGCGCGGTCCAGGAAGTAGATGGTCAGCGCGACCAGGTCCTCCAGGGTGCCGCCGGCGGCCTCCACGATGGTCTGGATATTACGGAAGGTCTGGTGCGTCTGCGCCTCGATGTCGCCTTCGCCGACCACCTTGCTATCGGCATCCCAGGCGACCTGCCCGGTGATGTAGAGCGTCACGCCCTCGCCGGCGATGACACCTTGCGAGAAGGCGCGCGCGCCCGGCGACCAGACGTTCTCGGGATTGAAGCCGTAGGCCATGGGGATGCTCCTCAAAGTAAAACGAGGTCACCCTCGGGCTTGACCCGAGGGTCCATTTCTCCGCAGCACGGTCCCAACCAAGGATTTCCATGGATGCTCGGGTCAAGCCCGAGCATGACAGAGACAATAACCGTCAATTCCAGATGACAACCTGTCCAGTCGGGGAATTGAGTTGCATGGCTTCGGGACCATGCCAACATTCGTCCCTGAGGCAAACAGAGAGTTCCAGGTCACCCCCGAAGCACAAAACTACTTCATCTTCAGCTTCTACGATGCGGTCGACTGTCTTGGACTGCAGATCGTGAAGTCTGCGGCCCTCTGGCTTGATCGCAAAATCGTTATAGATGCTGAGCCCGTAGTCGTTCGAAAAGGCCAACTGGATGTAGTCATGGAGCTCGACTACTTCGGTGACGGCGGCTGCCCTCAACATCTGCAGATGGCTTCCCATGTCATCAGCTCCTGAGCTACCGCTGCTGTGTATCCCAATGCGGGGCGATCCACACCGGGGCCTCGGAGGCGGGCAGGGGCTCGCGGCCGCGGATGGTGTCGGCCAGCTTTTCCGCCAGCATGATGGTCGGGGCGTTCAGGTTGCCGCTGACGATGGAGGGCATGACGGAGGCGTCGACGACACGCAGCGCCTCCAGTCCGTGCACCTTGCCGGCGCCGTCGACCACCGCCATGGCGTCGTTGCCCATCCTGCAACTGCACGAGGGGTGGTAGGCGCTCTCCACGTGTTCGCGCACGAAGGCGTCGATCTCTTCGTCGCTCTGAACGTCCGGGCCCGGCGCCAGCTCGGGGCCGCGGAAGGGGTCGAAGGCCTTCTGGGCGAAGACCTCGCGGGTCAGGCGCACGGCGGCGCGGAACTCCTGACGGTCGGCTTCCTGGCTCATGTAGTTGAAGAGGATGCGCGGCGCGTCCTTCGGGTCCGTCGACTTCAGGGTGATCTCGCCGCGGCTTTGCGAGCGCATGGGGCCGACGTGGGCCTGGAAGCCGTGGGTGCCCGCCGGGTTGGTGCCGTCGTAGTTCATGGCGATGGGCAGGAAGTGGTACTGCAGGTCCGGGTGCTCGACGCCGGCCCGCGACCGGATGAAGCCGCCGGCCTCGAACTGGCTGGAGGCGCCGATGCCCTTCTTGAAGAACAGCCAGTCGAAGCCGATCTTCGCCTGGTTCCAGGGCTTCAGGGCCGAGTAGAGGGTGATCGGCTGGGTGCAGGCGTGCTGCACGTAGATTTCCAAATGGTCCTGCAGGTTCTTGCCGACGCCCGGCAGGTCGTGGACCACATCGATGCCGAGCGCCTTCAGCTCGTCGGCGGGGCCGACGCCGGAGAGCAGCAGCACCTGCGGCGAGTTGATGGCGCCGCCGGAGAGGATCACTTCGCGCTCGGCGCGCACCTCCACGCGCTCGCTGCCCTTGGCCAGCTCCACGCCGACGGCGCGGCGGTTCTCGAGCAGCACGCGGGTCGTGAGAGCCCGGGTCCAGACGGTGAGGTTGGGGCGGTGCATCGCCGGCTTCAGGTAGGCGACGGCGGCGCTCCAGCGCCGGCCCCGGTGGACGGTCATGTCCATGTGGGCGAAGCCTTCCTGCTGGAAGCCGTTCATGTCCTGGGTCACCGGATAGCCGGCCTGGCGGCCCGCCTCGATCCAGGCCTGGAACAGGGGGTTCCTGCAGGGCCCCGCCGAGACGTTCAGCGGGCCGTCGCCGCCGCGGTAGTCGTCGGGCCCGCGCTCGTAGGTTTCGGCCTTGCGGAAGTAGGGCAGCACGTGGCTGTAGTCCCAGCCCTGAAGGCCGCCCTGCGCCCAGCGGTCGTAGTCGCGGGCGTGGCCGCGCACGTAGGCCATGCCGTTGATGGAGGAGGAGCCGCCGATGACGCGCCCGCGCGGGCAGTACATGCGCCGGTCGTTGAGATGCGGCTCCGGCTCGGAACTGTAGAACCAGTTGTACTTGTCGTTGGCCAGCGGCTTGGCCAGGGCGGCTGGCATGTGGATGAAGATCGAGTTGTCGCGCCCGCCGGCTTCCAGCAGCAGCACGGAGACGTCGGCGTCCTCGGTCAGGCGGCTGGCCAGCACGCAGCCGGCGGAGCCGGCGCCGACGATGACGTAGTCGAAGCTTTGGGTCTCAGTCATGGCAGACGGAACTCTAGTAGGGCGAGTCGACGCCGTTCATGGCGACGTAGACGCTCTTGACCTGGGTATAGTGCTCGATGGCGGCGCGGCCGTTCTCGCGGCCGATGCCGGAGAGCTTCACGCCGCCGAAGGGCATCTCGATGGGCGTGATGTTGTAAGTATTGATCCAGCAGGTGCCGGCCTCCAGACGCGCGACGACGCGGTGACCGCGGGCCAGGTCCCTGGTGAAGACGCCGGCGGCGAGGCCGTAGGGCGTGGCGTTGGCCCTTGTGACCGCTTCGTCTTCCTCCTTGAAGGCCAGTACGGTCATGACCGGGCCGAAAATCTCCTCGCGCACCACCGCCATGTCGTCGTGGCAGGCGGTGAAGACGGTCGGCTCGACGAAGTTTCCCTTGGCAAGAACGGGATCGTCGGGACGGCCGCCGCCGACGGCAACCTGGGCGCCTTCCTTCTTGCCGAGGTCGATGTAGCTCAGCACCTTCTCGCAGTGCTCGGCGGAAATGAGCGCGCCGACCTGGGTCGCCGGGTCCATGGGATCGCCGATCTTCAGGGCCTTGGTCTTCTCCACCAGGCGCTTCAGGAAGGCCTCGTAGATGCCCTCCTGCACGAAGACGCGGGTGCCGTTGGAGCAGATCTCGCCCTGGGTATAGAAGTTGGCCAGCAGGGCGCCGTTGACCGCGTTCTCCACCTCGGCGTCGTCGAAGACCAGCAGCGGCGACTTGCCGCCCAGCTCCAGGGTGACATGCTTCAGCGACTGCGCCGCGTCGGCCATGACCTTCTTGCCGGTGCCCACCTCGCCGGTCAGCGAGACCTTGGCGATGCCGGGATGGCGGGTCAGCGCCTGGCCGGTGGCGGCGAAACCCTGCACCACGTTGAAGACGCCGTCGGGCAGCCCGGCCTCGGTGTAGATCTCGGCCAGCTTCAGCGCGGTCAGCGGCGTCAGCTCCGCCGGCTTATAGATCATCGCGTTGCCGCAGGCCAGCGCCGGGGCCGACTTCCAGCAGGCGATCTGGATAGGGTAGTTCCAGGCGCCGATGCCCGCGCAAATGCCGAGCGGTTCCCTGCGCGTGTAGAAGAAATCGCCGCCCAGGTCCGTGTGCTCGCCGTGCAGGGAGGCGGCGAGGCCGGCGTAGTATTCGATGCAGTCGGCTCCGGAGATCACGTCCACCGCCTCGGCTTCCTGGATCGGCTTGCCGGTGTCCAGCACCTCCAGCTCCGCCAGCTCGCGGTTGCGCGCGCGCAGGATGCGCTGCGCCTCGTGCAGGATACGCCCGCGCGCCGTCCCGCTCATGGCCGACCAGACGGCAAAGCCCTCGCGCGCCGAAGCGACGGCGGCTTCCACGTCTTCGGCCTCGGCCTGCTGCACGCGGCAGATCACCTCGCCGGTTGCCGGGTTCACGGTCTCGAAGCTTTGGGCGCTGATCGCGGCGCGGTAACGCCCATGGATATAGAGCTGTTGTTCGGGCAGGGTCACGATGGGTGCGTCAGTCCTTGTGCAGAATGCGCGCGACGTAGTCGCGGGCGATGAGGCGCGCCTGGTCGACGGTGAGCGGGCCGTTGGACAGCGCGCAGCGCAGCCACAGGCCTTCGATCATGGCCGCCAGGCCGGCGGCGGCGATCTGCGCGTCCTCCTTCGGCAACAGTTGCTTGAAGGCGTGGCGCAGGTTGCTCAGCAGGCGCCGCTCGTTGATCTTCTGGATACGCCACAGGGCGGGGGAGGTGCGCGCCTCCGACCAGAAGGCGAGCCAGGCCGAGACCGATTCCGGCTCGTTCTGTTCCGGTGCGAAGTTGGCCTGGATGATGGCGTCGATGCGCTGTTCCGGCGTCTCAGCGGACCTCAGGCGTTTCAGGTTCTCCGCCAGCAGATCCTGCGCCAGCGAGCGCATGGTGGCCGCCAGCAGCCCCGCCTTGTCGTCGAAATAGTGAGCGACGATGCCGCCGGACAGTCCCGCGGTCTTGGAGATACGCGAGATGGTGGCGTTGGCGAAGCCCTGCTCGTGGATCGAGGTGATGGTTGCCGCGATCAACTGCCGCCGCCGCAGATCTTCCATTCCGACCTTGGGCATGCGTTTTCGCGGCCTCCGTTTGCGATAGGGGACGGGCTTAGGGACGGACTCCGGGCGCGCCGGTGCCGAGCCTGTCCCATGAGAGGTATTTTATTTTGATTGAACGTTCAATCAAAAAAAACTACGCTCGCCCCTTCGGTTCCATGGCAGCCACCGATGCTGCCTATGCCAATGATCGAGCCCGGCACCGGTTTCCACCG
The DNA here is from genome assembly GCF_039839785.1 of Pelagibius sp. CAU 1746. NCBI lineage: Bacteria > Pseudomonadati > Pseudomonadota > Alphaproteobacteria > Rhodospirillales > Rhodovibrionaceae > Pelagibius > Pelagibius sp. CAU 1746. The sequence continues at coordinate 94,329 of NZ_JBDOQT010000002.1, read as the reverse complement.
GCAGGCCGGGCCGGCTCCCCCGGTGCAAAGCCGGGGCGGCGTCGAACAGACAGGGACATTGGGGAAAGAGGAGGCACTACATGACCAAGACCATCTTCGCGCGGGGCGCCCTGGGCACCGCCGTGGCGGCGCTGGGTTTCGTTGCGGCGGTCGGCACGGCGCAGGCCGTCGACCCGGCAGCCTGTAAGGAAGTGAATTTCGCCGACGTCGGCTGGACCGACATCACCGCCACTACTGCGGCCACCTCTGTGGTGTTGCAGGGCCTGGGCTACGAACCGGAAGCGGAGGTGCTCTCCGTGCCGGTGACCTACGCCAGCCTGAAGAACGGCGACATCGACGTCTTCCTCGGCAACTGGATGCCGACCATGGAAGGCGATCTCGCCAAGTACCGCGACGAGGGCTCGGTCGAGGTGCTGGGCGTGAACCTGGAAGGCGCCAAGTACACCCTGGCGGTGCCGAAGTACACCGCCGAGAAAGGCATCAAGGACTTCGCCGACATCGCCAAGTTCAAGGACGATCTGGACGGCAAGATCTACGGCATCGAGCCCGGCAACGACGGCAACCGCCTGATCCTCGACATGATCGACGGCGATGCCTTCGGCCTGAAGGGCTTCGAGGTTGTCGAATCCTCCGAGCAGGGCATGCTGGCTCAGGTCGCCCGCGCCGCGAAGCGCAAGGAGGACATCGTCTTCCTGGGTTGGGCGCCGCACCCGATGAACAACAACTTCGACCTGGTCTACCTCTCGGGCGGTGACGACTACTTCGGCCCGGACTACGGCGGCGCCACGGTCTACACCAACGTGCGCAAGGGCTACACCAGCGAGTGCCCCAATGTCGGCAAGCTGCTGAGCAACCTGAAGTTCAGCCTGCCGATGGAAGGCGCCATCATGGGCGCGATCCTGGATGACGGCCAGGAGCCGAACGACGCGGCGACGGCCTGGTTGAAGGCCAATCCGGGCGTGCTGGACGGCTGGCTGGCCGGTGTCCAGACCATCGACGGCAAGGACGGCCTGGCCGCGGTGAAGGCCCATCTCGGCCTGTAATCTTTGGCCGGCAAGGGTGTAAGCTTGGAACGGTCAGGCCACGCGGCCTGGCCGTTCCGCTTTCTGGGGGACTTAGGGGACAAGGGGCCCAGTCATGGACTTCATAGAAGACTATAAGATTCCGCTCGGGAACTGGATCAGCGACTTCGTCGATTTCCTGAATGACCATGCCGCCTGGTTTTTTAACTTCATCTCCGACGTCCTGGGCTTCCTGATCGAGGGGCTGATCGATGTCCTGCAGGCGGTGCCGGGGCTGCTGCTGATCGCCATCATCGCCGCCTTCGCCTATTGGCTGCACCGCTCGATCTGGCTGGTGATCGGCATCGTGCTGTCACTGCTGCTGATCGTGAACATCGGCTATTGGGAAGAGACCATCGAGACCCTGGCGCTGGTGATCTTCGCCACCTTTACCTGCATGCTGGTCGGCGTGCCCGTCGGCATCGCCGCGGCGCACCGGCCCTGGCTCTACACCGCCATCCGCCCCGTGCTGGACCTGATGCAGACCATTCCCACCTTCGTCTACCTGATCCCGACGCTGATCCTCTTCGGTCTCGGCGTGGTGCCGGGGCTCATCTCGACGGTGATCTTCGCCATTCCCGCGCCGATCCGCCTGACCTACCTCGGCATATCTTCGGTGCCCAAGAACCTCTATGAGGCCGGGGAGTCCTTCGGTGCCACCAAGAGACAACTGCTGTGGAAGGTGGAACTGCCGCACGCCCTGCCGACCATCATGGCGGGGCTAACCCAGTGCATCATGCTGTCGCTTTCCATGGTGGTCATCGCCGCCCTGGTCGGCGCCGACGGCTTGGGCAAGCCGGTGGTGCGCGCCCTCAACACGGTGAATATCGCCCGCGGCTTCGAGGCGGGCCTGGCCATCGTCATCGTCGCTATCCTGCTGGACCGCATCTGCAAGCAGCGCGGCCTGAAGCAGAAGGAGCGCTGATCGATGACTGGAAAGGGAATGAAGGCGGTCGACTTCCAGAACGTCGACATCATCTTCGGCAGGGAGCCGCAGAAGGCGTTGACCCTGCTGGACCAGGGCGCGGAGCGCGACGAGATCCTGGAGAAGACCGACAACGTGATCGGCGTGGCCGACGCCTCCCTCACCATCGACGAGGGCGAGATCTGCGTCCTCATGGGACTCTCCGGCTCCGGCAAGTCGACCCTGCTGCGCGCCGTCAATGGCCTCAACAAGGTGACGCGCGGCAAGGTCCTGGTGCGCGACACCGACAACCTGGTGGACGTCGCCTCCTGTGACGCCAGGACCCTGCGGCGCCTGCGCATGAACCGCGTCGCCATGGTGTTCCAGCAGTTCGCCCTGCTGCCCTGGCGCACGGTCGCCGAAAATGTCGGCTTGGGCCTGGAGCTGCGCGGCATGGACAAGAAGGAACGCGCCGCCATCGTCGAGGAGAAGCTGGAACTGGTCGGCCTCTCCCAGTGGAAGGACAAGTTCGCGCACGAGCTTTCCGGCGGCATGCAGCAGCGCGTCGGCCTGGCGCGCGCCTTCGCCACCGACGCCGATATCCTGCTGATGGACGAGCCCTTCTCGGCGCTCGACCCGCTGATCCGCGACCACCTGCAGGACGAACTGCTGGAGCTGCAGCGGCGCCTGAAGAAAACTATAATCTTCGTCAGTCACGACCTGGACGAGGCTCTGAAGCTGGGCAACCACATCGCCATCATGGAAAGCGGGCGCATCGTGCAGTACGGCGAGCCGGAGGCCATCGTGCTGAACCCGGCCAACGAGTACGTGGCCGAGTTCGTCGCCCACATGAACCCGCTGAACGTGCTGCGCGGCGGCTCGCTCATGACGCCGCTGGAGCAGTTGAAGCGGGAGGACGACGAGGTTCTGCTGGATCGCGCCGGGCGTGTGCGGGTGAAGCTGAACGGCGGCGGCGTCCCGCAGTCGGTCTCCCTCGACGGCTACCTCGGCCGCCTCATGCCCTACGAGTCCGGCATGGACATCGCCGCGCTGCCCGCCACGGCGCTCATCACCGCGCCCTGCGACATGTCCATGCGCGTCGCCATCGAACTGCGCCAGGCCACCGGCCATCCGGTGGCTCTGGTGGAGGACGGCAAGCTGGTCGGCGTCTGCGGCGACGAGGAAATCTATGCCGGCATCCTGCGCCAGAGCAGTGTCGCCGACAAAGCGCCGGAGACCGTTCTGTGAAGATCGCCCCTACCTCTATTCAAGGCATCCTCTTCGACAAGGACGGCACGCTGCTGGACTACGACGCTACCTGGGCGCCGCTGAACAAGCTGGCGGCGCTGGAGGCGGCGGGCGGCGATCCGGTGGTGGCCGAGCGCCTGCTGCAGGCCGGCGGCTACGACCCGGCCACGGACTCCCATGTCCCCAACTCGCTGCTGGTCAGCGCCAGCAACGATGTCATCGCCGGCTCCTGGGCCGAGATGCTGGGCGCCGACCCGGCGCATCTGACCGAACGCATCACCGCGGTCTTCGAGGCCAGCAGCGCCCAGACGGCGGTCGCCGTGCCCGGCATGGAAGCGGCGCTGGCAGCCCTGAAAGGCCGGGGCCTCGCCCTGGGCGTCGCCACCAACGATAGCGAGGACAGCGCCTACGCCAGCCTGGCGCCCTTCGGCGTCGTCGAGCATTTCACCTACGTCGCCGGCTTCGACAGCGGCCATGGCAGCAAGCCGGGCCCGGGCATGGTGGCGGGCTTCTGCGAGGCGACGGGTCTGGCCCCCGGCGCCGTCGCCGTGGTCGGCGACAGTCACCACGACATGGAAATGGGCCGCTCAGCCGGCGCCGGGCTCTTGGTCGGCGTTCTGACGGGAACCGGTGGTCGGGACGACCTGGCGCCTCACGCCCACCACGTACTAGACAGCATCGCGGAGCTGGAAGCGCTGCTGGACGAATTGGCGGGCAGGAAGCGGGCGTAGAGCATCAATTGTCACCCTCGGGCTTGACCCGAGGGTCCATGGTGCAACCTGGCCCGCGATCGACATGGATGCTCGGATCAAGTCCGAGCATGACGATTTTGGTTTGTGGCTGGGTTACAGCACGTCCCCACCCAGTTCAGGAAACACCTTGGACACCTTGCCCAGCAGGTAGTCGCCGTAGGTGCCGGTGAAGGCCTGCAGGTCGGCGTCGTCCCAGCGCGGCACCCGCGTTCCCTGGCCTTTGGCTGCCTCGGGCGGCAGCGGCACCATCTCGGCGGCGAAGTCGGGATCGAAGAAGAGCGGGAAGGAGAGGCGCTCCTCGCCGCTGTCGTTGCGCACCCGGTGCGGCGTCGAGAGGTACCAGCCGCCGGTCAGGCGGTCCAGCATGTCGCCGATGTTGCAGACCAGGGTGCCGGCCAGGGGCGGCGCGGCGATCCAGCCCTCCGGCGTCTTCACCTGCAGGCCGCCGTGGCGGTCCTGCGCCAGCAGAGTCAGCAGGCCGTAGTCGGTGTGCTCGCCGACGCCCCAGTTTTCGCCACCGTCGCTTGCGGGGGGTGTCGGCGGATAGTGGAAGATGCGGAACAACACCGTGGGATCGGCGGTGTAGTGCTTCGCGAAGTAATCGGCCGCGAGGCCGAGCGACAGCGCCACGCCCTCCAGCAGGTGATGCGCCGCCCGCGTCGTCGCCGCCATGTAGTCCAGGACGGCGGGCTTCAGGTCCGGCACTTCCTCGGGCCAGAGGTTGGCGCCGTGCAGCGGCCAGCCGGTTTTCACCCGCGGATGCTCGGCCGGCAGCTCGCTGCCGAAGTAGAGCCCTTCCTTGCCGTCGGGGCGCCCGGAGGTCAGCTCGCCGCCCAAGGGGAAGAAGCCACGCCAGGCGCGCCCGCCTTTGCTCATGGGGATGCGCAGCTTCACCTCTTCGGGCAGCTCGAAGAACTTGCGCGCCGCCGCGTCGAGCCGCGCCAGGATGTCGTCTGTGACGCCGTGGCCGGTGACGTAGAAGAAGCCGAAGCGCCGGCAGGCGTTCTCGATTTCCCGCGCGACGCTTTCCCGCCCCGCCGCATCGTCGCGCCGCAACAGCGGCGCCATGTCGATGACGGGCAGGGAGGCGGTCATCGGCTCAGCTTTCCGCCCGACGGCGGCGGCCTTCGCGCCTTCCACGCCGGCCTTCGGGCGCGGCGGGCAGGTCGCCCAGCGGACCGGCCTGTTGCTGCTCGGCGCCCTTGGAGATCTCGCCCAGCTTGACGACGACCTGCTCCATGGTGGGGGCGTCGCCCTTCTCGTGGGCTTCCAGGGCCGCGCGCATGGCCTTGATGTGGGTCGGCGAGGTGCCGCAGCAGCCGCCGATGATGCGTACCCCGGCGTCGAGCGCCAGGCGGGCGTAGTCGGCCATCAGTTCCGGCGTGCCGGAGTACTCGATCTCGCCGTCGACGTACTGCGGGATGCCGCAGTTACTCTTGGCGACCAGCACGTCGCCCTCCTCCTTGGCGCTCTCCAGGTTCAGCAGCGCGGCCATGAGCTCCGAGGCGCCGGTGCCGCAGTTGCCGCCGAAGGCGAGGGGGCGCGGCTCAAGCTCATGGGCGAGCTGGGCGAGCTGCGCCGGCGTCACGCCCATCATGGTGCGCCCGTTGGTGTCGAAGGAGAGGGTGACGACGTAGGGCAGCCCGGCGGCGGTGGCGCCCTGGACGGCGGCCTTCACCTCGTCGACGGAAGACATGGTCTCGATCCAGGCCACGTCGGCGCCACCGGCGGCCAGGCCCTTGGCCTGCTCTTCGAAGGCCTTGGCGCCGGCCTCGATGGTCAGCGGGCCCAGCGGCTCGAAGAGGTCGCCGGTCGGCCCCATGGAGCCGGCGACGATGATGTCGTCGCGCCCGGCTTCCTTCGCGGCGCGGTGGGCGAGCTCGGCGGCGGCCTTGTTGATCCCGAAGACCTTGTCCTCGGCCTTGTGCAGTTTCAGCCGGTTGGCGGTGCCGCCGAAGGTGTTGGTCAGGACGATGTCCGAGCCCGCATCGATGAAGCTGCGGTAGTGCTTCACCACGTCGTCCGGGCGCTCCAGGTTCCACAGCTCCGGCGCGTCGCCGTGCTGCAGGCCCATGGCGAAGAAATTGGTCCCGGTGGCCCCGTCGGCCAGCAGCCAGGGGCGGGTTTCGAGCAGGTCGGTCAGGCGGTCGGGCATAGGCGGAAATTGGTCCTCAGTGCGAGTGAACGATAGGTCCTGGGCGCGGGGAGGGCAAGAAGCCCCCCCACCCTAACCCTCCCCCGCAAGGGGGGAGGGGATAGCCTTGGCGAAAGCCGCTTCAAATCCCCCTCCCCCTTGATGGGGGAGGGATGGGGAGGGGGTGACTGCCGTTACGACTTCATCCGCTCATTGGCAGGATCGTAGAGCGCCTTCATGCCGACGGCGGCGACCTCGACCGGGAACTTCTGATTGAAGTACTCGATCTCCAGCTTGCGGCCCTCCTCGCACCAGTCCTGCGGTAGGTAGCCGAGGGCGATGTTCTTCCCGACCGACGGGCCGTAGGCCAGGCTGGTGGTGAAGGAACGGCGGCCCAGCGAGTCGATCAGCACCTCGTTGGTCTTGGGATCGACGATGGGGCAGTTGCCCATTGGAAAGCGCGCCACGCCGTCCTTGTCGGTATTGTCCGTCACGGTCAGCGTGCAGAGTGTCGCCGGCTGATGCGGGCGCTCGCGCTGCTCCAGGTAGGCGGCCTTGCCGTGGAAGTCGGCGGCCTTGACCTTCGGGCGGGCGAGACCCGCCTCGAGCAGGTTGTAGTCGGTCAGCAGGTCCGCGTTCTGCAGGCGCAGGCTCTTTTCCAGGCGGCGGCTGTTGGCGTAGGTCTCGACACCGACCGGGGGAATGCCGATCTCCAGGAACATGTCGTAGAGCGCCAGGCCGTAGCTGAGCGGGAAGTGAAGCTCCCAGCCCTGCTCGCCGACATAGGAGATGCGGAAGCCCTTCACCGGAATGCCGCGCAGGGTAAAGTCCTTGCTGGCCGCGAAGGGGAAGTTCTCCGGGTCGAGGGCGGCCGGGTCGTCGGCCAGCTTCTTCAGGTTCGTGCGCGCGTTCGGGCCCCAGACGCCGATGCAGCCGTAGTGATCGGTGCGGTCCTCGACGAAGACCGACCACTCCTTGTCCTGGCTCATGCGGCGCAGATAAGTGGCATCCCGGTTGCCGGCGTCGCCGCCGTCGATGACGCGGAAGCGGTCCTCGGCCAGGCGCAGGACCGTCAGGTCCGCCTGCACGCCGCCGGTGGAGTCGAGGAAGTTGGTGTAGACGCCCTTGCCGAGCGGCGTGTCGCCCGCGACCTTGGAGGAGGAGACGTATTCCATCAGCCGTTCCGCGTCGCGGCCCGAGACGTCGTAGATCGCGAAGTGCGACAGGTTGACCATGCCGACGTTCTCGGAAAGCTCCAGGTGCTCGGCGTTGGAGACGCGCCAGAAGTGGCGGTTGTCCCACTCGTTCAGCCGCTCCGGCACGCGATCTGCGTACTTGGCCAGCAGGGTTTCCTCGTTGGCGGCGTAGCCGTGCGCGCGCTCCCAGCCGGCGATTTCCATGAAATAGCCGCCCAGCTCCTTCTCACGCAGATAGAAGGGGGCGCAGCGCAGGTTCCGGCCCTTGGAGTAGGGCTCGCGGTTGTGGACCGGCGGGTTGTAGATCTTGAACGCCGTCTCGTAGCAGCGGTCGTAGATGAACTTCTCCGACTTCTGGATCGGATAGTAGCGCGCGTAGTCGATGGCGTGGTGATCGATCCCGGTCCGTCCGTCGGTCATCCAGTCGGCGATCAGTTTGCCCGTGCCCGGGCCGTCCTTGATCCAGACGGAGACGCCATACCAAAGGCCGCGCACGTCCGGCGACTCGCCGATGGAGGGCCCGCCGTCGGCGGTCACCTGCAGCAGCCCGTTGAAGGAGTGCTTCTCGTTGTAGCCGAGCTCCCCGAGGATCGGGGTCAGCTCCATGGCGCGCTCCATCGGCTCGATGACCTGCTCCATGTCGAGATCGCGCTGGGAGGGGGAGAGGCGGGCCTCCTCCTTCTCCAGCAGGTCGCGCGGATGGCAGAGGCGGGGCTCCTTCTCTTCGTAGTAACCCCATTCGATCTGGCCGCCCTCGGTCGACTTGGGGTCGCCGGTGTCGCGCAGATAGGCGGAGTTGCCCTGGTCCCGCAGCAGCGGATAGCCGATTTCCTTGCCCGTGCCTTCGAACTCGTTGAAGGGCCCGAAGAAGGTCAGCGGATGGTCGACCGGCATGACCGGCAGGTCCTCGCCCGCCATTTCGGCGATGAGGCGGCCCCAGAGGCCGGCGCAGACGACGACGCAGGGCGTCTCGATGTAGCCGCGCTTGGTATGGACACCCTTGATGCGGCCGTTCTCGATATCCAGGCCGGTGCAGGGATTGTTGGCGATGGTCTCCAGCTTGCCGGTCTCCTCGGCATCGCGGATCATCTCCCCGGCGACGACCTGGGAGCGCGGGATCACCAGGCCCGCGTCCGGATCCCACAGTCCGCCCTGGATCATGTCTTCTTCCACCAGCGGCATCAGTTCCTTCACCTTCTGCGCCGTGATCATCTCGACCCGGTTGCCGAAGGCGCGGCCGGAGCTGACCCGGCGTTCCAGTTCGCGCATCCGCTCGTCGTCGCCCTTGCGGGCGACCTCGATGCCGCCGATGCGCGCGTAGCGGCCGCGCTTCTCGAAGAAGTCGATGCTGTACTTGGTCGTGAAGATCGTGATCTGGTCGTGCATCGTGTTGAAGCAGAAGTCCGAGGCATGACCGGTCGAGCCGATGTCGGTCGGGATGCCCGACTTGTCGACCCCGATGATGTTGTCCCAGCCCCGCTCGATCAGGTGATGGGCAACGGAGGCCCCGACGATGCCGCCCTGTCCGATGATCACGACGCTCGCGCTTTTGTGAAACTGCGCCATACCTATCGTCTCCGTTTAAGGACCCTTGCCGAAAGTCTAGCGGACCGCGGGGCTGGCCTCGCTCGGCTGGGTTGAACACGCCCCTTCGGGGTGGCAGGGCCTCCCCACTCACAAGCTACAGCCGGGGCGGCTCGGCCGCCCCGGCAAGGCGCCTATTCTTTCCCGAAGCGGCGTTCGGCGCTCCCAGCCCCGGCGACTGCATTTGTCGAATCTCCGACACCCGGCAGACGCCTCGGCGGAACCCTCGGCGCGGCACGGCCAGGCCCCCCAAATCCTCGCTTGCCGGCGACGCGGCCGGACCGGCGGACGCGCCGCAAATTCACCGGTCGCCGTCGCCGTTGCGACAGCGCCGCGGCCGGGCCGAGCCGGATAATTCGCCATCGATTTTCTATGCCTTGATGGTGGGACGAGGACATGCCCAATACAGCGGAAGCCGGTGGCGGAGCGGAGGCGCGTCGCGGGCGGCGCGGCAGCGGCGGCGCGGGTGCCCGCCGCGCCCTGCGCAGCGGCGGTACGGCGGTGAAGAACCGCTACATCGAGCGCCAGGTCCCACCCTACGAGCTGCTCTCCGAGGAGGGGCTGGCGCTGATCGAGCGCAATGCCGAGACGGTGCTGGAGGAGATCGGCATCGAGTTCCGTGAGGACCCCGAGGCGCTGGAGCTGTGGAAGCAGGCCGGGGCCGAGGTCGAAGGCGAGCGGGTGCGCTTCCCGCGCGGCCTCTGCCGTAAGCTCTGCGAGACCATTCCGGCGCAGTTTACCCAGCACGCCCGCAACCCCGAACGCTCGGTGGTCGTCGGCGGCAACACCACGGTCTTCGCCCCGGTCTACGGTCCGCCCTTCGTGCGCGACCTGGAAGGCGGGCGGCGCTATGCGACGATCGAAGACTTCCGGAACTTCGTGAAGCTGGCCTACATGGCGCCGGCCATGCACCACTCCGGCGGCACGGTCTGCGAGCCGGTCGATATCGCCGTGAACAAGCGCCATCTCGACATGGTCTACGCGCACCTGCGCTACTCCGATATGCCCTTCATGGGCTCGGTGACCGCGCCGGAGCGGGCCGAGGATTCCGTGGCCATGGCCAAGCTGGTCTTCGGCGACGACTTCGTCGAGAACAATACGGTGATGATCAACCTGATCAATGCCAACTCGCCCATGACCTTCGACGCCACCATGCTGGGCGCCCTCAAGGTCTACGCGCGCCACAACCAGGCCTGCATCGTCACCCCCTTCATCCTGGCCGGCGCCATGGCGCCGGTGACGGCAGTGGGCGTGATGACCCAGACGCTGGCCGAGGCTCTGGCCGGTTTGGCGCTGACTCAGCTCGTGCGTCCCGGCGCGCCGGCGGTGCTGGGCAGCTTCGCGTCGTCCATGTCCATGCAGTCGGGCGCGCCGACCTTCGGCACGCCGGAGCCGGCGCTGGTGCTCTACGGCATGGCGGCCCTGGCGCGGCGCCTGGGCGTGCCTTTCCGCTCCGGCGGCTCGCTTTGCGGGTCCAAGCTGCCGGATGCCCAGGCGGCGCACGAAAGCAGTCAGACCCTGCTGCCCACGGTGCTGGGCGGTGTCAACTTCGTGCTCCACGCGGCCGGCTGGCTGGAAGGCGGGCTGGTTTCGTCCTATGAGAAGTTCGTTATCGACGCCGATCAGCTCGGCATGATGCAGACCTTCTGCGGCGGCTATGATCTCAGCGAGAACGGCCAGGCCATGGACGCCCTGCGCGAGGTCGGGCCGGGCAGCCACTTCCTGGGCTGCGCCCACACCCGCGCCAACTTCGAGACGGCCTTCTACCGCTCCTCCATCGCCGACAACAACTCCTTCGAGCAGTGGGAGGCGGAAGGCGGCCACGACGCCTATCAGCGCGCCAACGGCCTGTGGAAGAAGATGCTGGCCAGCTACGAGGCGCCGGCCATCGACCCCGGCGTCGACGAGGAGCTCAAGGCCTTCATCCAGGAACGCAAGGAGTCCATGCCGGACGCCTTTTCCTGAGAGCCGGGAATAAGCGAGCAAAGACGGCGGGCGGGTCCTCTCTTCAGGGGGCGACGATAGTCATGCCGTACTCTTGCGAGGCGTCCTCCAGCCAGCGCCAGAGATAATCGGCGAAAGAACGCCGGGTATAGAGATCGAAACCCGGTCCTTCATCCACCTGATGCAGGATGATCGAGGCCTTGGAGAGGTGGCTCTGGGCGCAGTGATCCACGCCGCCGAAGGCGCGGGGGTGCAGGTCCAGGGGGCAGCCCTTCTCGATCGCCTCGCGGGCCTTGGGGCCGGCGAGGTGGATGCAGGCGTACTGCTCGCCGACCTCGGCCACGGCAGCGTGGAGGTCGCCCAGGGCCTCGCGCAGCTTCGCGGCCAAGAGGGCTTCGCCCTCCGGCGTGGCGTCGTGCCGCACCGCCAGCCACTCGTCCGGCCCCAGCCACAGCAGGACGAGTTCGCCGCTGCTGGCGGCGGTATTGGGGGCCGTCGGCGGCTCGACGCCCAGGGCCTCGCGGACCGCCGCGACGAAAGCCGGATCGGCGGCGTCGCCGCGCAGGTTCACCGCGGCGGGCAGCAGCTTCTCACCCAGGCGCACGCCCACACTTTGCGGCGCCTCGCTGGTGCGGCCGGCCAGCGCCAGATGATCGAGGGCGCTCTGCCGCAGATAGGATTCGATCATTTCAGGCGCTCCCCTTCAGGGTCGAAGAACACGGGGTTCTCGGCGATCACGCAGGGCACCACCTTGCCGTCGGCCAGGGGCGCGAAGATGGTCTCGCCCTTCCGGGCCAGGCCGCCCTTGACCAGCGCCATAGCGATGGAGCGCCCGCAGTTCGGCGAATAGTAGCTGGAAGTCACGTGGCCCAGCATCGGCATGGGTGGGTTGGGCAGCACCTGGTCGACCAGCTGCGCGCCTTCGGGCAGCACTTCCTGCGGGTCCTTGGTCAGCAGGCCGACGAGCTGCTTGCGGTCGGGCTTGGCCATGTCTTCGCGGGTGAGGGAGCGCTTGCCGACGAAGTCCTTGGTCTTGGAGACGATCCAGTCCATGTCGAGGTCCAGCGGCGTCACCGAGCCGTCGGTTTCCTGTCCGACGATGATGTAGCCTTTCTCGGCGCGCAGCACGTGCATGGCTTCCGTGCCGTAGGGCGTGATGCCATAGCGCTCGCCCGCGGTCATCAGGGTCTGCCAGACCGCCATGCCGAAGGAGGCCGGCACGTTGATCTCGAAGGAGCACTCGCCGGTGAAGGAGATGCGGAAGATGCGCGCCGGCACGCCCGCCACCCTGCCCGGTGTATAGCCCATGTGCGGCAGCGCCTCGGGCGAGAGGTCGGCGTCGCTCAGCTCGCCCAGCAGCGCGCGCGCGTTGGGCCCGGAGATGGTCATGGTGGCGAACTGTTCGGTGACCGAGGTTAGATAGACCTTCAGGTCCGGCCACTCGGTCTGCAGATAGTCTTCCAGGTGGGCGAGCACGGCGGCGGCGTTGCCGGTCGTCGTGGTCATCAGGTAGTGCTGCTCGCCCAGGCGGGTGGTGACGCCGTCGTCCATCACCATGCCGTCTTCCTTCAGCATCAGGCCGTAGCGGCAGCGCCCCACGGCAAGCTTCAGCCAGGCGTTGGTGTAGACGCGGTTCAGGAACTCGGCGGCGTCGGGCCCCTGGATGTCGATCTTGCCGAGCGTGGTGGCGTCGAGGATGCCGAGCGAGCTGCGCACGGCCTTGACCTCGCGGTTCACCGCAGCGTGGATGTCTTCGCCGTCCTGCGGGTAGTACCAGGCGCGGCGCCACTGGCCGACGTCCTCGAAGAGGGCGCCGTTGCGCTCGTGCCAGGCATGCATCGGCGTGCGGCGGACCGGGTCCAGCAGGTCGTCGACGTCGCGCCCGGCGAAGGCGCCAAAGGTCACCGGCGTATAGGGCGGGCGGAAGGTGGTGACGCCGACGTCGGGCAGGTGCTTCTCCACCGTCTCGGCGACGATGCCGATGGCGTTGACGTTGCCCATCTTGCCCTGGTCGGTGGCCATGCCGGTGGTGGTGTAGCGCTTCACATGCTCGATGGAGCTGTAGCCCTCGCGCAGCGCCAGCTTCAGATCGGCGGCGGTGACGTCGTTCTGCTGGTCGACGAAGTGCTTGGCCTTCTGGCCCAGCGGGCGTTCGCCGGGGATCAGCCATAGCCAGCGTCCCGGCAGGAAGTCCCTGTCGTCCGCATCTGGGGCGTCCGCATCCGGAGCGTCCGCATCCGGGGCGTCCGCCTGCGGCACATCGCCGGTGGCGGCGTCGAAGCCGCAGTCGGCGGCCGCCGCCGCGCCGGCCTCCGCGCCCTGCGTGAGGCAGCTCCGCAGGCCGAAGGCGCCGTTGCCGGCTCCGGCCGAGCGCTGGCCCGGCTGCATGGCCTCGTCGGGCACGAAGCAGGCGTGGCCGTCGTCCCAGCGCAGCTTGCCCTTGGCCTGGCAGAACAGATGCACCGTCGGGTTCCAGCCGCCGGAGTTGGCGACGAGATCGCAGGCGATGGCCTCGACTTCTCCGACCATGGTCTTGCCGTCGGCAGCCAGCTCGGCCACCCGCACGCCCTTCACCCGCTTCTTGCCTTCGACGCCGACGATGGCGGACTCGGCGAGGATGCGCAGGCCCTGCGCCTCGGCGCGCTCGGTCAGCGGCCCGGCGGGGGTCGGGCGGGTGTCGACCACGGCGGCGACCTCGATGCCCGCGGCGGTCATGTCCAGGGCCGCGCCGTAGCCGCTGTCGTTGTTGGTGAAGACCACGGCGCGGCGGCCGGGCTTCACCGCGTAGCGGTTCAGGTAGGTCTGCACCGCCGAGGCGGTCAGGATGCCGGGGCGGTCGTTGTCGGCGAAAACCATCGGGCGCTCGATGGCGCCGCCACAGAACACCGCCTGTTTGGCGCGCAGCTTCCACAGGCGTTTGCGCGGCAGGTGCTCCGGCGCCGCCGGCAGGTGGTCGGTGAGGCTTTCCACGAGCCCGAAGAAGTTATGGTCGAAGGCGGCATAGGCGATGGTGCGTTTCAGGATACGCACTTCCGGCATGCCGGCGAGTTCCGCCTCGGCGGCAGCGACCCAGTCGAGGGCCGGCCGGCCGCCGATGGTCTCGCCCTGCTGATTGAGCAGCGCGCCGCCCAGCAGGGGATCCTGCTCGGCCAGCACCACCCGCGCCCCGGCGCGTCCGGCTGCCAGGGCCGCGGCCAGTCCGGCGGGGCCGCCGCCGACCACCAGCACGTCGCAGTGCGCAAAGGTCTTGTCGTAGCGGTCCGGGTCGCGCTGGCTCGGTGAGCGGCCCAGGCCGGCGGCGCGGCGGATGAAATGCTCGTAGGTCTTCCAGGCGCTGGCCGGCCACATGAAGGTCTTGTAGTAGAAGCCCGACGGCAGGAAGCGCGCAGCCAGGCCGTTGACCGCGCCGACGTCGAACTCCAGCGACGGCCAAGCGTTCTGCGAACGGGCCGTCAGGCCGTCGACCAGCTCCACCTGGGTGGCTTTCAGGTTCGGTTCGGTGCGCGGGTCTTCGCCGACCTGCATCAGGGCATTGGGCTCCTCGGCGCCGGCGCTGACGATGCCGCGTGGGCGGTGGTACTTGAAGCCGCGGCCGACCATGTGCACCCCGTTGGCGAGCAGGGCGGAGGCCAGGGTGTCGCCGGCCAGGCCCAGGTAGGTCCGGCCGTCGAAAGTGAAGGTCAGGGGTGCGTTGCGGTCGACGAGACCTCCCTGGGGCAAACGCATGTGTCCAGCCACGTCCGTTCTCTCCTCAGACGTAGCGCCGCGGGTCGAGCGCGGGCGGCTGCGATCCCATGGGATAGACCGCCAGGATCTCGTAGGTCACGGTGTCGCGCGCCACGTTGAACCAGCGCCGGCAGCCCTGGGTGTGGTTCCAGCGCTCCAGCAGCAGGCCCTTGGGATTGTCGCGCAGGAAGACGAACTCCGCCCACTCGGCGTCGGAGAGGCTCGCCGGGTCCTTCGGCCGTTCGATGTGCGCCTCGCCGCCGTTGTGGAACTCGCTTTCCGCGCGCGGGCCGCAGTGAGGGCAGGTGATCAACAGCATTTTCTATCGAGCCCCTAGTGAGCCACGGCCGCCGCGCCGTGTTCGTCGATCAGGAAGCCGCTGCGGAAGCGGTCGAGGGAGAAGGCCGCATTCAGTTCGTGCGGCTCGTCCTTGGCGATGGTGTGGGCGAAGGCCCAGCCGGAGCCGGGGGTCGCCTTGAAGCCGCCGGTGCCCCAGCCGCAGTTGAGGTAGAGGTTCTGCACCGGCGTCTTGGAGAGGATCGGGCTGGCGTCGGGGCAGACGTCGACGATACCGCCCCACTGGCGCAGCATGCGCATGCGCCGGAACAGGGGGAACAGCTCGCAGATGGCGGCCAGGGTCTCCTCGGTGACCTGCAGGCTGCCGCGCTGGCCGTAGCCGATATAGCCGTCGACCCCGGCGCCGATGACCAGCTCCCCCTTGTCGGATTGGCTGATGTAGGCGTGCACGGCGCCGGACATGACCACGGTGTCGATGATCGGCTTCACCGGCTCGGACACCAGGGCCTGCAGCGGCACCGACTGCACGGGCAGGCGGAAGCCGGCCAGGTTGGCCATGACGCTGGAGTGGCCGGCGGTGACGATGCCGACCTTGCCGGCCTCGATCAGGCCCTTGCTGGTCTCTACGCCCGTGACCTTGCCGTTCTCGATGCGGAAGCCGTTGACCGCGCATTCCTGGATGATGTCGACGCCCAGGGCATCGGCGCCGCGGGCGTAGCCCCAGGCGACGGCGTCGTGGCGGGCGGTGCCGCCGCGGCGCTGCAGGCTGGCGCCGAGCACCGGATAGCGCCCGCCCTCGCGCAGGTCGATGATGGGCACCATCTCCTTCACCTGCTGGGCGCTCAGGAACTCGGAGTCGATGCCGTTGAGGCGGTTGGCGTTCACCCGCCGCAGGGTCTCGCGCAGGTCGTGCTGATTGTGGGCCAGGTTGAGGACGCCGCGCTGGGAGAACATGACGTTGTAGTTCAGGTCCTGGGACAGGCCTTCCCAGAGCTTCAGGGCGTGCTCGTAGAGGGCCGCCGACTGGTCCCAGAGGTAGTTGGAGCGCACGATGGTGGTGTTGCGTCCGGTGTTGCCGCCGCCCAGCCAGCCCCGCTCAACCACGGCGATGGATTTGATGCCGTGCAGCTTGGCCAGGTAATAGGCGGTGGCCAGGCCGTGGCCGCCGCCGCCGACGATGACCACGTCGTAGCGGCTTTTGGGCTCCGGGCTGCGCCAGGCCTGCTGCCAGTTCTCGTGGTAGCTGAGGGCATTGCGCAGAAGGCTGAAGACTGAATAGCGCGGCGTCATGCCCGTTCCTGTTCCCCTGGTTGAGGCGGTCGCCGGCATCCGGGCCGGGCGGGCCTCTGCGGTCTCTGCCGAAGCCATGCTGGCATCCGCTCTCCGGCTTGGCAACGGCCCCGGTTCGGGGCCGTTCCGCGCCGCCTTTCGCAGGTCGCCAGGGCACTCGATCGGGGGCTTCCGGGCTCGCGTTTCCCCGGCGGAAAATTCTCTGTTCGCGACACTGCGAGTTATGCCAAAGTCGCGGAACCGGTATTTCTTGAGTCAGCTTGCGAGCCGCCGTCGGCCTATGTTCGGAAACGTCCCCAGAGAGCTGCCCCAGCAGATTGCTCTCGTTCTGCTGCCGCGCTTTTCCTTTCTGCCCTTCACCGGCCTGATCGAGTCCTTCCGGTTGGCCAACCGGCTGAGCGGCCAGGAACTCTATCGCTGGAAACTGGTTTCGACGGACGGCCAGCCGGTGGCCGCCTCCAACGGGCTGGAGTTGGTGGTGGCCGGGGATCTCTCGGTGGCTGAGACCTGCGGCACGGTCATCATTTGCGGCGGTATCGACGTCCACCTGATCAAGGACAAGGGGCTGGACGGCTGGCTGCGCAAGGCGGACCGGCGGGGCGCGGACATCGGCGCGATCTGCACCGGCAGCTACGTCCTGGCCAAGGCCGGATTGCTGGAGGGTCATCGCTGCACCATCCACTGGGAGAACCTGGCCGGCTTCTGCGAGGATTTCCCCGAGATCGAGGTGACCACCGAGCTTTTCGAGATCGACCGCAACCGCTTCACCTGCTCCGGCGGCACCGCGGCCATCGACATGATGCTCAACGTCATCGCCCGCCAGCACGGCCACGAACTGGCCGCCGCGGTGGCCGATCAGTTCATGCACGAGAGAATCCGCGATCAGCACGACCGCCAGCGCATCTCCCTGCCGGCGCGCCTGGGCGTGCGGCACCCCAAGCTGCTGGCCGTCATCGGCACCATGGAGCAGAACCTGGAGGAGCCGCTGAGCCGCAGCGAGTTGGCCAAGGGGGCGGACCTCTCGACCCGGCAGCTCGAGCGCCTGTTCCGCAAGTACCTGAACCGCTCGCCCGCGCGCTATTACCTGGAGCTGCGGCTCAACAAGGCGCGGCTGCTGCTGTTGCAGACCAACATGTCGGTGATCGACGTGGCGCTGGCCTGCGGCTTCGTGTCCGCCTCGCACTTCTCCAAGTGCTACCGCGATTTCTTCGGGCGCACCCCGCGCAAGGAGCGGGGCCTGCCGCTGAAGGGCGAGCCGGAGCCGGGCGAAGAGGACATCGAGGCGTTGCACTAGGCCCGCTCGCCGGGGCAAGGCCGCGGGGAGGGCGGATCCGGATATGAAAGTCGTGGTGCTTGGCAGTGGGATCATCGGCGTTTCCACGGCCTACTACCTGGCCAAGGCCGGCCATGAGGTGGTGGTGGTCGACCGTCAGCCGGCGGCCGCCATGGAGACCAGCTTCGCCAATGCCGGCGAGGTCTCTCCCGGCTATTCCGCCCCCTGGGCCGGCCCCGGCATGCCGCTCAAGGCGATCAAGTGGATGCTGCACAAGCATTCGCCGCTGGTCATCCGTCCACGCCCCGACATCTACATGATCCGCTGGCTCTACCGCATGCTGAGGAACTGCAATCTGCAGGCCTACCGGATTAACAAGGCGCGTATGCTGCGGGTCGCCGCCTACAGCCGCGACTGCCTGGAGGAGCTGCGCCGGGAGACCGGGATTTCCTACGACGAGCGCTGTCGCGGCACCTTGCAGATGTTCCGCGACCAGAAGGGCCTGGACGACGCGGCCAAGGACGTCGAAATCCTGAAGGAGTTCGGCATCGGGCACTCCCTGCTCGACCGCGACGGCTGCATCGGGCAGGAGCCGGCCCTCAAGCACGTGGCGGAGAAGGTCGCCGGCGGCCTGCTGCTGCCCGGGGACGAGACCGGCGACTGCTTCCTCTTCACCCAAAGCCTGGCCGAGCGCGCCGCCGCGCTGGGCGTCAGGTTCAAGCCCGAGACCACCATCCAGCGGCTTGCCGTGGAGGGCGGCAAGGTTACGCACGTCGAGACCAGCCGGGGCTGGGAGACGGGCGACGCCTACGTGGCGGCGTTGGGCAGCTACACGCCGCTGCTGCTGCGCCCGCACGGCATCCGCACCCAGGTCTATCCGGTGAAGGGCTACTCGGTCACGGTGCCGATCGTCGACGAAGACGGCGCGCCGGTCTCCACCATGATGGACGAGAAATCCAAGGTCGCTATCACCCGCCTGGGCGACCGCATCCGCGCGGCGGGCACTGCGGAGCTCACCGGATACAACCTGGATCTCTCGCACGGCCGCTGCGCCATGCTGTTCCACATCGTCCGCGACCTCTTCCCGAAGGGCGGCGATCTGAGCGACGTGAAGTTCTGGACCGGCCTCCGGCCGATGATCCCCGACGGCGGGCCGCTCATCGGCCCGACCCGCCTGGCCAATCTCTACCTCAACACCGGGCACGGCACCCTCGGCTGGACCATGGGTCCCGGCTCCGGAAAACTCCTGGCCGACCTGCTGTCCGGCACCCAGACGGAGATCCCGCTCGACGGCCTCACCATCGAGCGCTTCCCGCAAGGGCAGGGCATCTGACTCCATCTTCGAAGCCTGCCACGTCTCCGGCGGTCATCCCGGTCAAGCGAGCGTCAGCGAGCGCGAGCCGGGATCCAGGGGTGAGCGATGGAAGGGGCGCCCTGGACCCTCGGGGCAAGCCCGAGGGTCACGGTCGGAGCTAAGGCCGTTTAGGGGTGACAACCCGGCCGGAAGGTCAGGCCCTGTCGCGCCGGCGGCGGCGCCGGCCACCGTTGTCGCCGCCGTCGTTGGCCGCGGTCCGTGGCCGGGCCGCCGGCAGGGCGACCGCCTTGGCCAGGTTGGGGAAGGCGGCGGTGGCGTGGGGGATGCCCATGGCCTCGACGAAGTGGGCCTGGAACTTCGGTTCGACCGCGGTCTCGATCTTCTCGACCTGACGGATGACCCCCTCGATTTCGTCGCGCGCGCCCTGGTTCAGCAGGGCGATGCGCGCGCCGGTGCCGGCGGCGTTGCCGGCCGAGTAGACGTGCTCCAGCGGGCAGTCGGGGATCATGCCCAGCACCATGGCGTGTTTGGTGTCGATGTGGCTGCCGAAAGCCCCGGCGAGCATGATCTGGTCGAGCCGCTCCACGCCCAGGCGATCCATCAGCAGGCGGATGCCGGCGTAGAGTGCGGCCTTGCCGAGCTGGATGGCGCGCACGTCGTTCTGGACGATGCTGATCTCCTGCCCGCCCCTCTCCGTGCCGTCGTGCAGCAGGTAGGAGAAGGTGCGTCCGTCGGGGCGGATGCGCGGGCTGCGGGCGGCGAGGGCGCCGTCGATGGTGCCGTCGGTCGCCAGGATGCCGGCCAGGTACATCTCCGCCAGAACCTCGATGATGCCGGAGCCGCAGATGCCGGTGACGCCGGTCTTCTCGGTCTCCTCTGCGAATCCCTCCTCGTCCGACCAGATCTCGCAGCCGATGACCTTGAAGCGGGGCTCCAAGGTCGCCGGGTCGATGCGCACCCGCTCGATGGCGCCGGGGGCGGCGCGCTGGCCGCAGGAGATTTGCGCACCTTCGAAGGCCGGGCCGGTGGGCGAGGAGCAGGCCAGCAGGCGGTCGCTGTTGCCCAGCACGATCTCTGCGTTGGTGCCGACGTCGACCACCAGGGTGATCTTGTCCGTCTTGTGGGGCGATTCGGACAGAATGACCCCCGCCGTGTCGGCGCCGACGTGGCCGGCGATGCAGGGCAGCACGTAGACCCGGGCGTTGGGATGGAAATGCAGGTCGAGCTGGCTGGCCCATAGGGTGATGCCGGAATTGGCCGCCAGGGCGAAAGGCGCCCCGCCCAGTTCGGTCGGGTCGATCCCCAGCAGCAGGTGATGCATCACCGGGTTGCCGACGAAGGTGGCGTTGAGGATCTCCTCGCGGTCGATGCCGCCCTCCGCGCAGACCGCGAGGGTCAGCTCGTTGATGGCGCGGCGCACCGCATTGGTCATCTCCACGTCGCCCCCGGGGTTCATCATGACGTAGGAGACGCGGCTCATGAGGTCCTCGCCGAAGCGGATCTGCGGGTTCATGGTGCCGGAAGACGCGATCACCTCGCCGCTCGCCAAATCGCAGAGGTGGGCGGCAATCGTGGTGGAGCCGACATCGACCGCCAGGCCGTAGCTGCGGTCATGGAAGCCGGGCCAGGTGGCGGTGATCACCTGGCCGCGGTGGATCGCGACGGTAACCTGCCATTGGCCGTCCCGCAGGGTCTTCTGCAGGCTTTGCAGGATTCGCAGGTCGGTTTCCAGGCCGGTCAGCCCCCACTGGTCCTCCAGTGCCGCCAGCAGGCGTTCCAGGTCGCCGGTAGGGTTATGCATGTCGGGTTCCTGGACCACGACGTAATGCAGCCGGATCGCGGGGTCGAGCTCGATGTCCCGCGCCTCGGCGCGCTTGCGCACCACCTGCTTGTGGACCTGACTCTCCTCCGGCACGTCGATGACGACGTCTTTGACCAGCAGGGCCTGGCAGGAGAGGCGGCGCCCTTCGGCCATGCCGCGCTTTTCCTGATAGCGCGCCTCGATCTGGTTCCACTCGGAGACGTGGCCGGGACGGCTGGTGATGCCATGCTTGGCGAATTCGCCGCTGCCGATCTCGACCTGGCAGCGCCCGCAGAGCCCGCGGCCGCCGCAGACGGAATCGATATCGACACCCAGGCTGCGCGCCGCCTTCAGGATGGGCGTGCCGACGGGAAAGCGCCCGCGCCTGCCGGAGGGCGTGAAGACGATCAGGGCGTCTTTCGGGGCGTTGCCAGGCAAGAGCAGGCTATCTCCCTTCGGCTATCCGCGGCGCCGGCGGCGCTCACGGCGTCCGCCTTCACCCTCGGCACCGGCGGCAACGGGTTCGCGGAACTTGCGGATCCAGGCGCGGCAGTCCTTGTCGGCGTTGAGCAACACGTCGGCGGCCATGATGCCGGTCAGCTCCTCCTCGTGCAGCGGATTCATGATGGCCGAGGTCATGCCGGCGCCCGCGGCCATGGCCAGGAAGAAGGAGTTCATGGCGTGGCGGTTGGGCAGGCCGAAGGAGATGTTGGAGGCGCCGCAGGTGGTGTTGACGCCCAGTTCCTCGCGCAGCTTGCGGATGATGGAGAAGGCCTGGCGGCCGGCGGTGCCCATGGCGCCGATCGGCATGACCAGCGGATCGACCACCACGTCCTCCTTGGGGATGCCGTGGTCGGCGGCGCGCTCGACGATCTTCTTGGCGACGGCATAGCGCACCTCGGGGTCTTCGGAGATGCCGGTTTCGTCGTTGGAGATGGCGACCACGGCGGCGCCGTGCTTCTTCACCAGCGGCAGCACGCGCTCCATCTGCTCGTCCTCGCCGGTCACCGAGTTGACCAGGGCCTTGCCCTGGTAGACGGAGAGGCCGGCCTCCAAGGCATCGACGATGGAAGAGTCGATGGACAGCGGCAGGTCGGTCAGCGACTGCACCAACTGCACCGTCTTGGCCAGGATCGCCGGTTCGTCGGCCAGCGGGATGCCGGCGTTCACGTCCAGCATGTGGGCGCCGGCGGCGACCTGGGCCAGGCAGTCGGCCTCGACCCGGCTGAAGTCGCCGGCGGCCATCTCGGCGGCCAGCAGCTTGCGCCCCGTCGGGTTGATGCGCTCGCCGATGATGCAGAAGGGTTGATCGAAGCCGATCACCAATTCCCGGGAGTGCGAGCTGACAACCGTGCGTGCCATGTTGGTTTACTCCTTTCCGGCCCGCTGCGCGGCCATGTCGGCCGCGGCGGAGCGCCCCAGTGCGATGAGCGGCATTTGTCCTCTTTCCCCGCCCTTGGGCTGGCGCAGGGACGACCAGCAGTGGCTCATTCGCGCTATCGCGCGCGGGTCAGTCGATTTCTCGCGTCACCTTGAAGCCGTCGCCCTTGGCTTTGATCTCGAAGTCGCCGTCGGCCACCGCATAGCTCCAGGCCGCCGAGCGCTTGAGGCCGCCCAGGGGATAGATGTGCAGGCGCGCGATGCCGCAGTCCGGATCCAGGGCCTTGTAGCGGGCCAGATCCAGCAGCAGCTTGTCGGGGGCGTTCACCGTCATCAACTTGGCCACGTTGCGCGCCTGGCGCGTCAGGAAGCGCATGGAGGGGCCGACGCCGCAGGCCTTGGCGTGGTTGATCAGCGTCTTGAGGGTCGCCAGGCCGGGCACGCCGATGTGGATCGGCAGGCGGTTGCCCTCGGCCCGCATGGCCTTGTCCCAGGCGATGATCGGCGCTGCCTCGAAGCAGAACTGGGTGGCGATGTAGAAATCCGCGTCGCTGCGCGCGGCAAAGGCATTCTTCCAGGCCAGGGCCTCGTTCAGCGCCGGCGGCGCGATGTCGGGGCTGCCTTCGGGATGGCCGGCCACGCCGATGGTCTCGACGCCGTAGGCATCGAAGAGGCCGGTCTCCAGGATCGCCATGGAACTGTCGAAGGGGCCCAGCGGCTGGTCGACGGCGCCTGCCAGAATCACCACATGGCGCAGTTCGGTCACGTCGGCGAGCGCCTTCAGATAATCCTCCAGCGCCTGGCGACTGGGGATGGAGCGCGCGGCGAAGTGCGGCATGGGCTGGAAGCCCTCTTCCTGCAGGCGCCGGGCCGTGGCGACCGTGTCCGCGAAGTCGGAGCCGGGCAGGAAGGTCACCGCGACACGGGTACCGGGGCGCAGGTAGTCGCGATAGTCCGGGGTCTTGGCCGCCGAGCCCGGCGTGGTCTCCACGGTGAAGCCCTGCATCAGATCCAGGATCTGCTGCTTGGTCTGCTCGGCACTCAGGTCCAGCGGCATGGCCTTGCTCACGGCGTACATTCCAGTCTTCCTTCTGCGGGCGTCACGGCGCGGACTGTTGAAGAGTGTCTTCGCCGCCGGCGGCGACGAGCTGTGCCAGGCGGGTGTCGTCGTAGTCGGTTTCCAGGCGCCGGGCGGCGGCTTCGGCCTCCGCTTCCAGGTCGTCGCCGCAGTCGAGGGCGGCGCCGCGGCGCCACTGCTCCAAGTAGGCATCGCTGCCGTGCAGCTTGGCGCGCATGGCCGCGCGGTCGATCGCTTTCTCGAAGCGCTCGCTGAGTTGTACCTTGGCGTTCCTGCGCCCGGCCTTGACGACGACCTGGGCGGGGATGTCGCGCCAATAGAGGACCGTCAGCCGAGCCATCCCGCTGCCCCCGGGGCCTCGCCCTCGGCCATCTCGCGGATTTCCTCCAGGTCGAGCCGGCGGTCGATGAAGCGGCCCAGCCCGCCGTAGCCGGTGAAGCGGTAGTCGTAGTCCAGGCCCAGGCGCTCCGCCGCGGCCTTGGCCTGGGCGACCAGTCCGGCATCCTCGGTCTGCGCGAGGTAGACCAGCTTCTTGTAGTTGCCGAAGTACAGCTCCAGCAGTTCCGGGTGACGGTCAATGCCCAGGCCCTGGATGATCAGGCGCTCGAAATGGCGGACCAGGTAGTCGGTCAGGTAGAAGGCCGCGGGCTCCTCCTCGTGCATCGCATCGAAGGTCTCGTTGCCGGCGTAGAAGGAATAGCAGTGCGGCCCCTGGATGCGCTCGACGCCTTCCTCGGCCAGTACCTCGTCCAGCTTTCCGCCGGTCCCGCAGTCGCCGTAGAGCACCAGGATGTGGTCGTAGCGCCCGCGGGCGTCGCGGATGCGCCGGCGCACGCCCTCGGGAATCTTGCCGGGCGTGTTGTGCCAGGACGCCGGAAGGCAGCTCACCGTCAAGTGGCGCCAGGCGTTGACGCGGATCAGGGTGACGATCTCGCGCGCCAGCGCCCCGCAGGCGATGAGCAGCGTGCGTTCCTGCGGGCTCGTGGCCGCGCTGCCGGGCGAAGGTTGGAGGACCGTCATGGCGCTCTTGCTCCTGCCTTCCCGCTGCGGCGCCCTAGGCGGCGCCTTGCCGGTTGTGCCGGCGCTTCATGAAGTCCTTGGCCGTTTCCACCGCCACGGCGGCGTCGCGGCAATAGGCGTCGGCGCCCACGGCGTCGGCGAAGGCTTCGTTCAGCGGCGCGCCGCCGACCAGGACCACGTAGTCGTCGCGGATGCCCTTTTCCTTCATGGTGTCGATGACGACCTTCATGTAGGGCATGGTGGTGGTCAGCAGGGCCGACATGCCGAGGATGTCGGGCTTGTGCTCCTCCAGGGCCTCCAGGTAGTTCTCCACCGGGTTGTTGATGCCCAGGTCGATGACCTCGAAGCCGGCGCCTTCCATCATCATGGAGACGAGGTTCTTGCCGATGTCGTGGATGTCGCCCTTCACCGTGCCGATGACCATGGTGCCGAGCTTCGGCGCGCCGGTCTCCGCCAGCAGGGGGCGCAGGATGAACATGCCGCCCTTCATGGCGTTGGCCGCGAGCAGCACCTCGGGCACGAAGAGGATGCCGTCGCGGAAGTCGATGCCGACGATGCGCATGCCCTCGACCAGCGCCTCGGTCAGGACCCGGTAAGGTTCCCAGCCGCGCCCTAGCAGGATATGGACGGCCTCCTCGATCTCTTCCTTGAGTCCGTCGTAAAGATCGTCGTGCATCTGCTTGACGAGTTCGTCGTCATCGAGCGTGCTGAGATCGAGATCGTCGTCGTCCGCCATCATCATTCCTCACGGCAAGAACGGTCCGGGCCAGGACAGCGATGCGACCAAACCCGGCGCTGTTGGTCCCCGCGAACATTTCTCTTGAGCGGGGG
Organism: Pelagibius sp. CAU 1746; assembly: GCF_039839785.1. Lineage (NCBI taxonomy): Bacteria > Pseudomonadati > Pseudomonadota > Alphaproteobacteria > Rhodospirillales > Rhodovibrionaceae > Pelagibius > Pelagibius sp. CAU 1746. The sequence continues at coordinate 69,495 of NZ_JBDOQT010000002.1, read as the reverse complement.
GGCGGCGGCTACGCCCGCGGCGACTGATCGTGTCTGAAACGCGACAAAGCCGAAACGGGTGGGAACTCAAGCCTTTGCGCCCCTCCGCTTGATGTCGGCGCCGGGCCCGGAACGGTCGTTTTCCGACCGAAGCGCCGGGCGCGCCGGGACCGTTCCCATCAGCTTGCGCCCCTGGGCCTTCGTATTTGTTAATCTCGCGGCAATCGATGGCGGACAGTCAAATACACATAATAAAATTGTGATTGTAATTTATTATACGTAGAAATACGGTGTTTTTGATCTGGCGCATTGGCAAGCGGCGCCGGGAGGGCCATATTCACGGCCATTGAGTCGGCTTTCCGCGGTTTTCCGCGGCGGGCAGAGGGCCGTTTGGCCAGTATTTCAGCGAAAGGTTCTTGAGGTATGGAAGGTTCGACGGCGCTTGTGGCCGACTCCTCCGGCCGCCGGGTCCTCGATTCCGCTGTCGTGCGATTCGCCGGCGATTCCGGCGATGGCATGCAGCTCACCGGCAGCCAGTTCACCCTCTCAACCGCTCTGGCGGGCAACGACCTGGCGACTTTTCCGGATTTTCCGGCGGAGATCCGCGCCCCCGTCGGCACCACCTTCGGCGTCTCCGCCTTCCAGATCAACTTCGGTGCCCGAGTGATCAAGACCTCCGGCGACGAGCTGGACGTTCTGGTCGCCATGAATCCCGCGGCGCTCAAGGTCAATCTCGTCGACGTGAAACCGCACGGTCTGCTGATCCTCGATTCCGGCGCCTTCAACGAACGCAATTTCACCAAGGCGGGTTACGAGAACGATCCGCGCAGCGACGGCAGCCTCAAGGATTACCGTGTCTTCGAGGTCGACATGTCGCAGCTGACCCAGGATGCCCTGAAGGACAGCGGCCTGACTAAGAAAGAGGCGCTGCGCTGCAAGAACCTGTGGGCGCTGGGCCTGGTCTATTGGATGTTCGGCCGCGACCGCCAGGCGACGGTCGACTGGCTGAACGAGAAATTCCGGCGCCGCACGGAAATCGCCAATGCCAACATCGCCGCCCTGAATGCCGGCCACGCCTTCGGCGAGACCGCCGAGGTGGGTGAGAACCTGGCCGCCTTTTCCGTTCCGCCGGCAGAGATTCCGCCGGGACTATATCGCAACATCACCGGCGCGGAGGCGTTGTCCTGGGGACTGGTTGCCGGCGCCAAGGGGGCGGAGCTGAAGCTGGTGTTCTGCTCCTATCCGATCACGCCGGCGTCCTCGGTGCTGCACGCCCTGGCCGACCTCAAGGACCACGGCGTGGTGACGTTCCAGGCCGAAGACGAGATCGCCGCGGTCTGCGCGGCCATCGGCGCCTCCTATGCCGGCGGTGTCGGCGTCACCTCCAGTTCCGGTCCCGGCGTGGCGCTGAAGATGGAAGCCGTCGGGCTGGCCATTTCCGCCGAGCTGCCGCTGGTCATCGTGAATTCGCAGCGCGCCGGGCCCTCGACCGGCATGCCGACCAAGACCGAGCAGTCCGACCTCTACCAATCGGTCTTCGGGCGCAACGGCGACGCGCCGCTGGTGGTGCTGGCCGCGCGCTCGCCCGCCGACTGCTTCGACGTGGCCATCGAGGCCGTGCGCATCGCCACCAAGTACATGACGCCGGTGATCCTGCTGAGCGACGGCTACATCGCCAATGCCGCCGAGCCCTGGCGGCTGCCCGAAGCCGAAAGCCTGCCGCGCTTCCCGGTCGCCTTCGAGACGGATCCGGAAGGCTTCCATCCCTTCAAGCGCGATCCGGAAAGCCTGGCGCGTGCCTGGGCAGTGCCCGGCACCCCGGGCCTGGAACACCGCATCGGCGGCATCGAGAAGGCCAGTGACAGCGGCAACATCTCTTACGATCCGGCAAACCATCAGCATATGACCGACCTGCGCCGCGACAAGGTGCTGGGGGTCGCCAAGGACGTGCCGCCGCAGGCTTTCGAAGCCGGCGGCCCGGACGACAAGCTGGTGGTGGTCGGCTGGGGGTCGACCTACGGGCCGATCAGCCGCGCCGTCGACAACCTGCGCGGCGAGGGGCTGCCGGTCGCCCATCTGCACTTGCGCTACATCTGGCCGCTGCCGCAGAACCTCGAGGCCCTGCTGCGCGGCTTCGACAAGATCCTGGTGCCCGAGATGAACGACGGTCAGCTGGTCACCTTGCTGCGCGGCGAGTATCTGGTGCCCGCCGAGAGCCTGAGCAAGGTGACCGGAAAGCCATTCAAGATTTCCGAGATCGAGGCGGCAATTCGCGCCCGTCTCGCGGCCGAATAGGGGAGGCCTGAGATGAATGTTGCGACACCCCCGGTTCTGACAGCCAAGGACTACGCCTCCGACCAGGAAGTGCGCTGGTGCCCGGGCTGTGGCGACTACGCCATCCTGAAAGCGGTCCAGAAAACACTGGCCGAGCAGCAGGCCGATACCGCGAAGACGGTCTTCATTTCCGGTATCGGCTGCGCGGCGCGCTTTCCCTATTACATGTCGACCTATGGATTCCACACGATCCATGGCCGCGCCCCGGCCATCGCGACCGGCGTGAAGTTGACCAATCCGGAACTCGACGTCTGGGTGGTCTCCGGCGACGGCGACGCGCTGTCCATCGGCGGCAATCATCTGCTGCACGCCTTGCGCCGCAATGTCGACTTGCAGATCCTGTTGTTCAACAACGAGATCTACGGCCTGACCAAGGGCCAGTACTCGCCGACTTCGCGCGTCGGCACCCGCTCGCCCTCGACGCCGGGCGGCTCCATCGACACGCCGGTCTCCGCCGGGGCTTTCGCGCTGGGTGCCGGCGCGCACTTCTTCGCGCGCTCGGTGGATACCCAGCAGAAGCACCTGCCGGAGATCCTGAAGCGCGCCAAGGCGCACAAGGGCACCTCCCTGGTGGAGATATTCCAGAACTGCATCGTCTACAACGACGGGGCTTTCGACGGATTCACCGAGCGCACGGTAGCTGCCGACATGCAGGTGCTGCTTGAGCACGGCAAGCCCATGCTCTTCGGCAAGCAGAACGAAAAGGGGCTGCGCCTCGTCGCCGGAAAGTTGGCTTTGGAGGTTGTCACGCTGGGCGAGAACGGCGTGACCGAGGCCGACATCCTGGTGCACGACGAGACCGACAAGGTGATGGCCGGCATGCTGGCGGCACTGCAGCCGCCGCACATGCCGGTGGCTCTTGGCGTCCTCTACTGCAATCCGGCGCGCAGCTATGAAACCAGCGTCACGGACGAAGTGGCGGCGGCGCAGAAGTCGCATCCCGCCAGTCTGGCCGAGCTGCTGCACAAGGGGCACACCTGGACTGTGTCCTAGATCGGATCATGATTTGACGGAACCGCTCTGTGATTCCGTCAAGTCATGTGAATCTGCTCTAAGGGGCCGGATTCAGAAGGGCCCTGCGCCGCCGCCCGATCAGACCAGCCGCTTGAGCAGGCGGACGAACATCCTCTGCTCATCCGGGGCGAGCGGCGCGAGAATTTCGTCGCCGATCCGGTTGGCGTCGGCGAGCAGGCGCATCACGGTTTCCTGGCCGAAGGGGGAAAGGCTCAGAACCATCCGCCGGCGGTCGGTCGGGTCGGCCAGACGCTCGATATAGCCGCGCTCGTGCAGGCGGCGGATGACGCCCTGGATGGTAGCCGGGTCCATGGCGGCGAGGCGGCCCAGCCGGTTCTGAGACAGCTTGCCCATCTCGTGAAGCCGGGCCATGGCGAAGAACTGGGTCGGCGTCAGTTGTGCGTCGGCAAGGACCGTCAGGAACAAGGCGGAGGCCCGCTGGTGGGCCCGCCGCAGCAGGTGCGCGACCTGCTCGTCGAGGACGAAGTCCCCGACTTCAGGCTCGGCGGCCTCGGGCAGGCTGGCGGACAGGGGAAAAGCGGGAGTTTTCTCAGGAGTGCAGGACAAGTTGGTCACCCTCGCGGTGGTCTGGGTCGCTATGGAAGCAGGCCCCGGCCCGTCGTTCACGCGGGGCCTTTGAGGGCCAACAAGTCCTCTGCCGTGTGCGAATATACAGCAGTCTCAATCCTGGCGTCCAGCCGCTATGCTGCACCCGCTCACAAGTCGGCGGTAAGCCAGGCCGAGTCTTCCGCTAGGTCGTGGAAGGTTCCCGAAAACCGGCCATCTTCGATGATCTGAGCAACCTTCTCGATGTCTCCGGAAAGGGCGCGATCCTGGTCCAGGAAGGCGGCGCAGCCGCGGATTGCCGTCATCGCCCGGCTCAACCCGGGTGAGGTGGCCAGAGGGCGCCGCAGGTCGATGCCTTGGCCGGCGGCCAGCAGTTCGATGGCGACGATGCGCGCGCTGTTCGCCGCCATCTGGGTCAGGCGCCGGGCGCCGTGGGTGGCCATGGAGACGTGATCTTCCTGGTTGGCCGAGGTGGGCAGGCTGTCGACGCTGGCGGGATGGCTGAGCTGCTTGTTCTCGGCGGCCAGGGCGGCGGCCGTCACGTGGGCGATCATGAAGCCTGAGTTGAGGCCGGGCTCGGCCACCAGGAAGGGCGGCAGGGCGCTCATGGTGGCGTCGGTCAGCATGGCGATGCGCCGCTCCGAAAGAGCGCCGATCTCGGCCAGCGCCAGGGCGATGGTGTCGGCGGCGAAAGCCACCGGTTCGGCGTGGAAGTTGCCACCGGAAAGAACATCGCCGCTGTCCGGGAAAACCAGGGGGTTGTCGGAGACGGCGTTGGCCTCGCGCAGCAAGGTGGCGGCGGCGTTGCGCAGCAGGTCCAGCGCGGCGCCCATGACTTGCGGCTGGCAGCGCAGGGAGTAGGGGTCCTGCACCCGGTCGCAGTCCAGATGGGACCGGCGGATCTCGCTACCCTCCAGCAAAGCGCGCAGCCAGCCGGCCACCGCGATCTGCCCGGGGTGGCCGCGCAGTTCGTGAATGCGCGGGTCGAAGGGGGTGTCGCTGCCCAGTGCCGCGTCGGTGGAGAGCGCGCCGGCGGTCAGCGCCGCGCCGAAGGCGTCGCCGGCGCAGAACAGGCCGTGCAGCGCCAGCGCCGTGGAAACCTGAGTGCCGTTCAGCAGCGCCAGGCCTTCCTTGGCGGCCAGCTCGATGGGCTCGATGCCGTGCTCGGCCAGCACCTCCGCGGCCGGGCGCCGGTTGCCCGCGTGGCTGATTTCGCCGTGCCCCAGCAGCACCGCGGAAAGGTGCGCCAGGGGCGCCAGGTCGCCCGAGGCGCCGACCGACCCCTGGGACGGGATCACGGGATAGAGTTCGTCGTTGAGCAGCCGGATCAGGCGGTCGATGACCGCGCTGCGAATGCCCGAGTGGCCGCGGGAGAGGGCATTGATTTTCAGCAGCAGGACGAGGCGCACGACACGCTCGTCCAGCGGCGCGCCGGTGCCGCAGCTATGCGAAAGGACGAGACGGGTCTGCAGCTCGGCGACCTGGTCGGCGGAGATCGTCTGCCGGGCCAGGCTGCCGAAGCCAGTGGTGATGCCGTAAACCCGGCGTCCCTCGGCCACTACCGCCGCCACGGTCGCCGCCGAGCGGTCGAGCGCTGCGTAGCCGTCCGGGTCCAGGGACATCTTCTCCGGGCGGCGCCAGAAGCGGTAAATCTCAGCCAACGTCAGCCGGCCAGGCTGCAAAGTGAAGCTTTCCCCTGTCACACGGACCTCCAATGCAAAGTTGTATATACAACTTCAGCCTATTGTGTATCACCCTTTCGGGCCGGCCGGAAGGGCGGCGGCAGGGCTTGGCGCCGGTCTTCGGGCAAGCACGCGGAACTGCGGCGATCGCCTGGGCGGGTGGTGGCAGGAAAGGCGCGATCCGACCTTAAGGCGAGCGCAAAGTATAGATGCAACCAATTAGATTGTAAGAGTGCACATTTTCAGTATTCCGGAAACGGATATTTAAGCGCTTCAAAGTAACTTCTTGGAAAACCTGATCTTAGCGGTAGAAGAAGAGACCTGGAGATGTCGATCAACTCTTTGAAGTCATTTGGAATTTCGCGCCGCGTTTTCCTGCTCATCGCCTTGGCGGCGCTGGGCATGATCGCGCTCACCGGGTTTCGGCTCTATCAGCTCGACGTCGGTCTGGTCGAGCAGAAGCGCACCGAACTGCGCCAGCTTGTGGAGAGTGCGATATCGGTTGCCGACGGCTACCAGCAGCGCGTCGGGGCCGGTGAGATGTCTCTGGAGGAAGCGCAAAGCGCCACCCTCGCCGCCATCGAGGCGATGCGCTACAACGGCTCGGACTATTTCTGGGTGAACGACTACGACGCCGTCGTGATCATGCATCCCATCAAGCCGGCGCTGAACGGCAAGGATCTCACCGGATTGCAGGACCCCAACGGGCTGTACATCTTCCGCGAGTTCGTAAAGGTCGTGAGAGATCAGGAAGCCGGCTACGTCGGATACTACTGGCCGAAGCCGGGCGCCGAGCAGCCCGTACCGAAGGAGTCCTTCGTGAAGGGTTTCGCGCCTTGGGGCTGGATCATCGGCAGCGGCGTCTACATCGACGACCTCGACGCGATCTTCTGGCAGCAGGCGAGGTTCGAGTCCGGCATCATCGCCGCGATGCTGCTGGTCATGGGCGTCATCTCCTTTTTCATCGCGCGCAGCATCACCCAGCCGATCAACGGCATGAGCGGCGCCATGCGCGCCCTGGCCACGGGTGATCTCGAGGTCGGTATTCCGGGTGTTGGCCGCCATGACGAGATCGGTGAGATGGCTGGCGCCGTCGAAGTGTTCAAGAACAACGCCATCGAGCAGAAGCGGCTGGAGGAGGAGAGCAAGCTCGCCTCCCAGCGCGCCGAGCAGGAGAAGCGCCAGGCCATGCGGAAGGTGGCCGACGACTTCGAGGCCAGCGTGAAGTCGGTGGTCGAATCGCTGTCCCACACCGCGACGGAGATGCAGGCGACGGCCAAGTCGATGTCCGCAGCCGCGGGCCAGACGGAAGAGCAGGCAGGCTCCGCTGCCAAGGCCTCGGAAGATGCTTCCGGCAACGTGCAGACGGTCGCCACCGCGGCCGAGGAGCTGTCGTCGTCCATCGAGGAAATCGGCCGTCAGGTCAACCGCTCGGCGCAGACCGCCAATTCGGCCGTGGAGAACGCCCGCGCGACCAACGCCAAGGTCGAAGGCCTGGTCGAGGCGGCGCAGAAGATCGGCGACGTGGTGAAACTGATCCAAGATATCGCCGAGCAGACCAACCTGCTGGCCCTCAACGCCACTATCGAGGCGGCGCGGGCCGGCGAGGCCGGCAAGGGCTTCGCGGTGGTGGCCAACGAGGTGAAGTCCCTGGCCACGCAGACGGCCAAGGCGACCGAGGAGATCTCGCAGCAGATCGGCGAGATCCAGTCTTCGACCACCGACGCGGCTTCCGCGATCAAGTCGATTGGCGAGACGGTCGAGGAGATCAACGACATCGCCAGTAGCATTTCCGCGGCGGTGGAGGAGCAGGGCGCGGCGACGCAGGAAATCGCGCGCAACGTCCAGGAAGCCTCCGCCGGCACGCAGAAGGTGGCGAGCAACGTGGCCTCGGTTTCCAAGACCGCGGCGGAAACCGGCGGATCGGCCGGCCAGGTTCTGGACGCTGCGGGGCACCTCGCCGAGCAGTCGGAAAACCTGCGCAATGAGGTCGACCAGTTCATCGCCCAGATCCGCACGGCTTAGTAACAGCAGCGGGCGCCCCGGCGCTCCCGCAGCATCGCATAGAGGGGTCCCGTTCCCGGCTGACGTGGCGGCCGGGGGCGGGGCCCTTTCTCTTTGCCGGCGTGGCCTGCGCCCCAGGGCGATTGCAGCCTGCGCTCTGGGATAGTTTCTGTCGGATGCGGAACAGCCTGATGTCGTCCGGAGAGCAACCTTGGCCCTGCAGCGCGCCCTTGGAAGGGCGCCCAGATGCTTGAGGAAGGGCACGCCAGCATGGCACGCAACCGGCGCGGACGCGGCGCGGAACGACCCAGGACTTCAGTGGCTCCGGCCGGCCTTTCCGGAGGCAGCTACAGACCGCTCAAGGAGCGCGACCTGGCGCGTATCGTCGCGGCTGCGATGGAGGTTCTGGAGCGGACCGGCATCGAGGTGGCGGCGAGCCCCTGCCGCGAAACCTTCCGCGCCGCCGGCTGCCGTGTCGACGACGACAACAACCGCGTTCACATTCCCCACGAGCTGGTGGAAGCGGCGCTGAAGACGGCGGCACGCGAGGTGCTGCTGGCCGGGCGCGCTCCGCAGCACGACCTGCACCTGGGCGGCCAACGGGTCTACATGGGAACCGGCGGCCAGGCCGTGAAGATCCTCGACCTGGACGGCAAGGTCCGCGAGACGCGGCTCTCCGACAACTACGACATCGGCCGCCTCTGCGACACGCTGGAGCACATTCATTTCTACATGCGCCCGGTGGTGCCCCGGGATCTGGCCAACGAGCAGATCGACATCAATCAGTTCTACGCCTGCCTGGCCGCGACCGAGAAGCACGTCATGGCCAACGCCTATCTGCCGGAGAAGGTGGCCGAGCAGCGCGCGCTGGGCGAGATGCTGGCCGGCGGCAAGGAGTCCTTCGACGCCCGCCCGCTGATCTCCTATTCCGCCTGCTGGACCGTCAGCCCGCTGCGCTACGCCACCGAGACGGTGGAGATCCTGGACCGGATCGTCGCACACAACCTCCCGGTGGTGATTTCCTCGGCGCCCCAGGCCGGCGCCACTTCACCGGCGGCCCTGGCCGGCACCCTGGTGCAGATCACCGCCGAGCAGCTGTCCGGCTTCGTCTATGTGAACCTGTTGAACCCCGGCCATCCGCTGATCATGGGCTGCGTGCCCGCCCAGGCCGATCTGCGCAGCGGCGCCTTCGTCGGCGGCTCGGCGGAGTTCGCCCTCTTGAACGCCGCTTGCGCCCAGATCGCGCAGCACCTGGAGGTGCCGGTCTACAACTCCTCCGGCATCTCCGATTCCAAGGTGCCCGATGCCCAGGCCGGGGCGGAGAAGGGCATCACCGGGCTGGCCGCGGCGCTGGCCGGCTCCAACTACATCCATCACTCCGCCGGCTTCCTGGAAAGCCTGCTGACCGTCGCCTACGAGCAGTATGTCATCGACAACGACGTTAACGGCGAGATCATGCGGATGCTGAAAGGCATCGAGGTGACGGAGGACTCCCTCTCTCTGGACGTGATCGACGAGGTCTGCAAGGGGCCGGGCCACTTCCTCGGCCACCCGCAGACCTTGTCCCTCATGAACAGCGAGTACCTCTATCCCAGCCTGCTGAACCGGGACAGCCGCGACGACTGGGAGATGAAGGGCGCCCGCGACATTCGCGAGGCGGCGCGCGACCGCGCCCGCAAGGTCTTGGCCGAGCACTGGCCGGAGGTCATCCCCGAGGACCTGGACGCGGAAATCCGCCGCCGCTTCGATATCCTGCTGCCGCGCAACGCCATGCGTCCGGCGGCTTGAGGCCGCTGTCGGGAGGTTAACGTCAGAGCGCTTGGAAGCACCCCTCCCGGCCGCTAGACTCACGGGCATGACCCGACGCCGTGCCGAAGCCCTTCCCTTCTGGGAAGCCAAGTCCCTGTCCGAAATGACCGCCGCCGAGTGGGAGTCCCTCTGCGACGGCTGCGGGCGCTGCTGCCTCATCAAGCTGGAGGATCCGGACGACGGCTCCTTCCATCACACCGACGTCGCCTGCCACCTGCTGGACCGGCAGACCTGCCGCTGCGGCGACTATGCCAACCGCAGCAAGGCGGTGCCGGACTGCGTGCAGCTCTCGGCTGAGAATGTCGGCGAGCTCGGTTTCATGCCGCCGACCTGTGCCTATCGCCGCCTGGCGGAGGGGCGGGGGCTGCCCTGGTGGCATCCGCTGGTGACTGGCGATCCGGAGAGCGTCCACTGGTCGGGGATCTCGGTGCGCGGGCGCGCGGTCTGCGAGAACACCGTGCCCGATGCGGAGTTGGAGGATCACATCGTCGACTGGCCGACCTCCGAGGAAGCCTGTGTCGATGCCGCCTCCCTGGAGGAGGACGTCCTGGCCGACGCAGAGCCGGCGGACGAGGCGGGCGCTTGAGCATCGCCGCCGGGGCCGTGGCGCGGATCGAGGCAGCGGCGGGGCCGCAGGGCTTGATTCTGCGCGGCGCCTTCCATTGCGATGCGGATGACGAGGTGCCGCCTTTGGCGGATGGGCGGGAGAGCCGCACCTTGGTCCTGCTCGGCAACCACGGCGGCGGGCTCTGGGCGCAGTTCCAGGCGGCGGCGGAGGCGCGGGACGGCCGGCCGGACCCGCTGAACCGCTGGAGCGAAAGAGTGATCGGCGCGCTGGCGCGGGAGGCCGGGGGGCAGGCGTTGTTTCCGTTCGGCGGGCCGCCATATCTGCCGTTTCTGCGCTGGGCGCAGCGTGCCGAGGCGGTGGCGCCGTCGCCCCTGGGCATGCTGATTCATCCTGACTACGGCCTCTGGCACGCCTACCGCGGAGCCGTGGCGCTGCCCGAGGCGTTGGAGCTGCCGGCCCGCGATGAACGACCCCGCCCCTGCGAGAGCTGCGCCGAACGGCCTTGCCTGACGGCCTGTCCGGTCGGCGCCTTTACAGCCGCCGGCTATGAGGTTACGGCTTGTGCGGAGCATGTCGCCGCGCCGGCCGGAATCGATTGTCTGAGCCGCGGCTGCCAAGCGCGGCGAGCCTGCCCGGTGGGGCGAAGCTATCGCTATACCGACGCTCAGATGCGCTTCCATATGGAGGCCTTCATCAGCGCCCGCCGCCCTTGAACTGAGTTGCTTGCCTTTCGGAGTTGCAATGAAGCCGTCTATCCTGTTGATCGACCATCCCGTCGGCCGGCGCGACGACCGCGCCTCGGCGATCCTGCGCGAGATGGGCTACGGTATCGAATGGTGTTCGCCGGGCAAGGGCGACACCCTGCCGCCGGTGGATAACGGCCATGGCGCGGTGGTGGTCTACGGCGGCGCCGAGAGCGTCAACGAGGCCGAGAGCAAGCCCTATATCCGGGAGGAGATCGACTGGATCGGCCGCTGGGCGGAGAGCGGCCGCCCTTTTCTGGGCATCTGCCTGGGCGCGCAGATGCTGGCGCGGTCGCTGGGCGCGCCGGTCAACCGTCATCGGGACGGCCTGCACGAGATCGGTTACGTCAAGGTCGAGCCGACGCCGGTGGCGGAAGACTTCATGGACGAGGCCATGCACGTCTATCACTGGCACAACGAAGGCTTCGACGTGCCGGCCTGTGCGGAACTGCTGGCCTCCGGGCCGGTGTTCCCGAACCAGGCCTTCCGCTACGGTGAAAAGGCTTATGGGATCCAGTTCCACCCGGAAGTCTCGCGTCCGGTGATGCAGCGCTGGATGCATGAGGCTGGCCATATGCTGGAGGAGCCGGGCGCGCATCCCAGCGAGGTCCAGCTCGCCGACAGCGAGCGCTTCGACGCGCCCATGGAGGCGTGGCTGCGCCGCTTCCTGGCCGGCTGGCTTTCCTGACGACAGTGGAACCGGGCGGCGGCAAAAAAAGAGGGCCGGTCTCATCCGGGGGGCGGAGTCGACCGGCCCTTTCAGGGCGCAGCTAAGAATTTCGTAAACCAGCGGGCGGATCAGTCTCGGCGGCCCGGCCGGGATTGCATTGCAAGCTGCCTAGGCTTGCCAGAAAGGCTTGCACATCTCCTGCCGTGCGTCTTCGAGGTCGAGGCCGATGTCCCGCAACAGATAGCCGGGCAGGCGGCGCAGGTCGCTGCGGTCACGCCGCCGCTGGTGCCAGGAGAGCAGCAGGGCCCGAAGCCGTCCGAGGGTATGGTGCAGCGCGGCGTCGGCGGCAGCACGCCAGCGCGCCATCACGGGATGGGGGCTGCCGAGCGCAGAGGCGGTTTCCGGAACGCAGATCGACATCGACTTCAGTCCTCACCAGGAATGGAGGCGAAGGGGCGGCCTCAGGGAGATCAAGCCGACCCTTCGCGCGGCGACGGGACTCAGTCCGTCACCAGCTTGAGAGGAGGGGGCGCCACCGGGCAGCCTGCCGGGGCAAGCCTTTTGCCCAAGCCGGTCATCGCGGCGCCCAGGCGGATGAGGGCTTGGCCGCTGCGCCGGCGCAGGCGGCGGACCCGGTTGGCGCGCCGGCGGCGCAGGCCAGGGTCCAGGGGGGCGTGGGAGACCGCTTCGGTGCCCAGCAGCAGGTCGATGCCCCCGGCGCGGGCGATGGAGCTATAGAGAATATATGACATAATAATTCTCATTCGTTTGAGGGTGGACTGTCTAGGCGCTCTTGAATGCGCCGTTTCTGTCCTTAAGATACGGATATCCGAATACCGGACAAACGATGCTTTCTCATTCTATGAATTAGTTTATCTAAGGTATACGAGATGCCGGTGAAGCTTCCGCCATTGAACGCGTTGCGGGCCTTCGAGGCCGGCGCCCGCCATCTCAGCTTCACCAAGGCCGCCGAGGAACTGCACGTCACCCCGGCGGCGGTCAGCCATCAGGTAAAGGCCCTGGAGGAGCATCTAGGCTATCCGCTGTTCAAGCGCATGACCCGCAAGCTTGCGCTGACCGAGCAGGGGCGGGTGCTGTTCCCCGTGGTCAGCGAAGCCTTCACGCGCATTGCGGAGACCGCCGACGATCTGCGCGGCAGCGGGGATTCGAACACTCTGACGGTCTCGGTGACTCCGTCCTTCGGGGCCAAGTGGCTGGTCTACCGTCTACCCAGGTTCTGGGAGAAGCACCCGGAAATCGACCTGCGGGTCCACCACACCATCCAGGTCTGCGACCTGCGCCATGACGATGTCGATGTCGCCGTGCGTTTCGGCGCCGGCCGTTGGGCCGGGATCGAAAGCGAATTCATGCTACGGGTGGACTATACGCCGGTGTGCAGTCCGCGCCTCTTGGAGGGCGAGAACCCGCTGACTTGCCCTGGCGACCTGCGCCATCACACGCTGTTGCACGAAGACGATTACGACGGCTGGACGCAGTGGCTCGCCGTCGCCGGAGTGAGTGACGTCAATCCGCGCCGCGGGCCGGTGATGAACGACATTACCAGCCTGCTGCAGAGCGCCGTCGACGGCCACGGCGTCGCTCTGGGCCGCCTGTCGATGGTGGCGCGGGATCTGGAGGCCGGGACTCTGGTGAAGCCCTTCGACATCACGGTGCTGACCGACCTGGGCTATCACCTGGTCTATCTGCCGGGCGCCCTGGAAGAGCAGAAGATCCGGGTCTTCCGCGACTTCCTCATGGAGGAGGTCGGCGCCGAGGGCGCGTGAAGACGGTGGTGCGTGAAGCCGGGGGCGCGTCAGAACCGCGGTGCGAAGGGGTAGTTGCGCAGCCGCTGCGCCGTTTCGCGCCGCCACGAGAGATCGTGATTGACCTGCTCCAGAGTGATCGCGTCACCGCGGTAGGCGTGGGTGAGCGCCTCTCCGGAAGGCTGGTCGGTCACGGAGCGGAAAAGACGCTGGTAGTCGACGGCGATTCGCTGTGCCTCGCCGCTTGCCGCAGGGATTTGCTGCGGGGCCGCCGTCCGCTGCACCGGCAGGACCACGGTGCCGAGAGTGGTCGGCTCGAGCGGGCTCATTTTCGGTGCGGCCGGGGCGATGGCCTGCAACGGCGCTACGTCCGCCGGCAGCGTATATGCTGACGGGGCAGCGGCGTCCATGTCGCGCGTTACCGCGGAAAGCGGCACCGGTGACGTGGGCGATGTGGTCGGGCCGGCGGTTTCGACGGTCCTGGGAACTTCCAGCTTGTAGGTGACGAGAGGGCCGTGTTCGCCCTGCTGTACGGAAAAGACCATAGCCATGGTGGTCACGGCGCAGGTCGCAATCGCTTTGGTTGGGCGCAAATGGCGTCTCCCTAAGCAGGTGGTCTTTTCGCGCTGCGACGATCCCGCAGTACGGAAAAACGCCAGCGTCAAGTTCACAATAGGGGTGGTGCGGTTCGCTCGGTGAGTCATTTCTGTGACCTAACACCTTGACTCTTAAGGATTTTCTTAACAAAAGATTAACGCGCACAATCATCGGTATTGCTGTCGGATTGATCTGCAATCAAGGCCCGAACAACCTAGGCGCTGAACTTCCAGGCAACTTTGAGTTTTTTGAATCGGTTATATGCTTTACGGCGCCGCGCGCGCCGCCATCCCCAAGCGTCATCGGCCGTTCGCCCGGGCAGAGTCCCGTTTACTTAAGATTGCGCAGCTTGTCCGCCGTCTCACGGCGCCATTCGACGCCCTGCTGCACCGATTCGAGGGTCAGGGGCTCACCGGTCGTCGCATCGACCAGTGTCCGCGGCTTGCCGCCGAAGATCTGGAAGAAGCCGTTGCCGGTATCGCTGAAGCTGAGCGCCAGGACGGCGGCCAGGACTCCCAGTACTGAGACGGTGGCAATGGCGCGAAGCATAAGCCCTACTTTCTTGCTGTCCGGACGTTACGGCTTCAGGTGATTCGGCTGCCGTACTCATCTCTTAGACCGTGCCGGCATAGAAAAATTCCCCCCGCACTGCAAGGGCAGGGCGGTGATCCCCGGAATGGCATGGCCCGAGGCCTCGACGGATCTCAGAACAGCCAGTCCGGCACTGCGGTCGCCAGCGGCTGCCACAGCCAGAGCACCGCCATGCCGAGAATCTGCAGGGCGATGAAGGGGATCACGCCGGCGTAGATCTGCCCGGTGGAGATTTCCTTGGGCGCCGCCCCGCGCAGGTAGAACAGCGAAAAGCCGAAGGGCGGGGTGAGAAAGCTGGTCTGCAGGTTGATGGCGATGAGGATCGACAGCCACACCGGGTCGTGGCCCATGAGGATCAGGACCGGCGCGACCAGCGGCAGCAGGATCACGGAGATCTCGACGAAATCGAGGAAGAAGCCGAGCACGAAGATCAGCGCCATGACGAACAGCAGCGCACCGTCCGGGCCGCCGGGCATGGCGCCGATGATGGCCTCCACATGCTCGTCGCCGCCCAGGCCGCGGAACACCAGGGAGAAGACGCTGGCGGTCAGGATGGTGGCGAAAATCATCGCGGTGATGGTCAGTGTCGAGGTCATCACCGGTTTCAGCAGGCCGGTCCGCCAGGCGCGCCGGAGAGCGATGGCGATGACGACCGCCGCGACGGCGAAGAGGACGATGGCCACCCCGCCGACGATCCACTCGGCCGGGCCGGTATCGCCGCGTTGCAGGCGCACCGGCGCGAGGTGGACGAGAATCGCCAGCGCCAACAATGCGGCCCCGCCGATGTAGACCGGTCTGGGCGATCCCCCACTGCGCGTCGCCGCCAGCAGCAGCGCCCCGATGGCCCCCACCGAGGCGGCCTCGCTGGGGGTCGCCACGCCGCCCAGGATCGATCCCAGCACGGCAACGATGAGCAGCAGCGGCGGCACCAGCGCGTGCAGCACGTCGCCCGTGGCCGGGCGTACCTCCGGCCGCGCCAGGGCCGGTGCGGCCTTGGGGGAAGTCCAGGCCTTCACCAGCATGTAGACGACGTAGATGGCGACCAGTGTCAGGCCCGGCACCAGCGCGGCGGCGAAGGTCTGGCCCACGGAGATGGTGTCGATTGTGAAGAGGCCCTGGCGGAACTGCGCCTGCTGGTAGGCGTTGGACATGACGTCGGAGAGGATGATCAGCAGGGTCGAGGGCGGGATGATCTGGCCCAGGGTGCCGGCGGTACAGACCACCCCGGAGGCCAAGGTCGGGCTGTAGCCGTTGCGCAGCATGGTGGGCAGGGCGATCATGCCCATGGCGACCACGGTGGCGCCGACAATGCCGGTGGAGGCGGCCAGCAGGGCGCCGACCAGGATGACGGAAACGCCCAGCCCGCCGCGCAGGCTGCCGAAGAGGCGGCCCATGGTCTCCAGCAGTTCCTCGGCAATCTTGCTCTGCTGCAGGACCACGCCCATAAAGACGAAGAGCGGGATGGCGATCAGGACGTCGTTGGTCATGATGCCGAAAATGCGCTGGCCCAATGCGCCCAGCAGGCTCACGTCGAAGATGCCCAGCGCCCAGCCCAGGCCGGCAAAGATCACCGCCACTCCGGTCAGGGTGAAGGACACCGGATAGCCGAGCAGGATGGCGCCGATCAGCACCGCGAACATCAGGAGGTCGAGGTATTCGATCATGCGGCGGGCTTGCCTTGCTTGAGGCGCAGCAGGTCGCGCAGGCCGCAGGCCAGGCCCTGCACCGCGAGCAGCAGGCAGAAGGCCGGGATGAACGACTTCAGCAGAAAGGAAGCGGGGATGCCGCCCACCGAGATCGGCCCCTCGAGGACCGCCCAGGAGTTGCGCACCGACGGCCAGGTGAACCAGGCGACGACGGCCATGGAGGGCAGCAGAAAGCCCAGCGCCCCCGCCAGGTCGATGGCGGCCTGGCCGCGCCGCGTCAGCTTGCTGTAGAAGATGTCGACGCGCACGTGACCGTCGATCAGCAGGGTATAGCCGGCCCCCAGCATGAAGAGGGCGGCATGCATATAGAGCACGCCTTCATTCAGGAAGATGAAGCTGACGCCGAAGACATAGCGCAGCACGACCACGGCGAACTGCAGCAGCACCATGAACAGCGCCAGCCAGCGCACCGTCGCGCCAACCGCTTGGTTCACGGTTTCCAGCCGGGCAATCCACTGCTGCAATCTCTCGTTCCTCCGCAATGCCGGCTGGGCACTATGACATCCGCCAACTCCTTCCGTCACCCTCGGGCTTGACCCGAGGGTCCATGGGACCGCAGCTTGAGTGTTTGATCCATGGATGCCCGGGTCAAGCCCGAGCATGACGGTGGAGGGGCGGTGACGGCGGCTCGACCGCCGTCACTCGTGGGCCGTCACCCGTGGGCCGTCACCCGTGGGCCGTCGACCGTGGGCCGTCAAGACCAAGCCCTTAGCCGTAGGTGTAGTCCAGCGCGCGGGCGTTCATCTGCCCGTTGTCGGCATAGACCATGTAGCCGGCGATGGAGTTGCGATAGGCGAGGAAGCTCTCGGCGATCCGCTTGACCAGCTCGTCGCTGTCCTCGCGCAGCTCGGCGATGACCTCGCCGGCGGCGTTGCCCATGGCGACCATGACGTCGTCGGGCAGCTTCTTCACCTGGACGCCCTGCTCGGCCACCAGCTTCTGCAGCGCCTGGGCGTGCTTGGTGGTGTACTCGGTCCAGACGTCGTTGTAGAGCGAGGAGCAGGCGTAGCCGACGGCCTGCTTCAGGTCGTCGGGCAGGTCCGCATAGGCCTTGGCATTGACCGCGCACTCTTCGGCGGAGGAGGGTTCGCCGACGCCCGGCCAGTAGTAGTTCTTGGCGACCTGGTAGAAGCCGAGGGCCGAGTCCGTCCAGGGGCCGATGAACTCGCCGGCGTCCAGGGCGCCGGACTGCAGGGCCTGGAACATGTCGCGTCCGCCCATGGCCTGCACGGCCATGCCCAGCTTGGCGCACATCTCGGAGGCCAGGCCTGTGGTGCGGAAGCGCAGCCCCTTGAGGTCGTCCACCGACTTGATCTCGTTGCGGAACCAGCCCTGCCACTGCGGGCCGGAGTTGCCGCAGAGGAAGGGCTTGAGGCCGAAGCGGCCATAGATCTCGTCGTAGAGCGCCTGGCCGCCGCCATGGACGAGCCAGCCGACCTGCTCGTCGGCGCGCAGGCCGAAGGGCTGCGAGCCGAACATGAGGATGCCCTTGGACTTGGAGCCCCAGTAGGCCGGTACTGCGTGATACAGCTCCGCGGTGCCTTCGGAGACGGCGTCGAAGACGCCGCGGCCGGGGACCAGCTCGCCGGCAGCGTAGAGCTTGACCTCGATGCGCCCACCCGACAGCGCAGTGATGCGGTCGGCCAGAAGCTGCGCGGCGACGCCCGGCCCGGGCAGGTTCTTCGGCCAGGCGGTGACCATCTTCCATTGCATCTTGCCCTGGGCGATGGCCGGCGCAGCCAGGCCGCTCGCGGCAACGGCACCGGCGGCGGCCCCGCCGCCGGCTTTCAGGAACTCACGTCTTTTCATCACTTGCTCTCCCTGTTGAATGCCCCAACAAACCATATCGTTTGGGATGCTTGCCTCACTCCACCATCGGCAGGTTGAGACCCTGCTCTCTGGCGCAATCGATGGCGATCTTGTAGCCGGCATCGGCATGGCGCATGACGCCGGTCGCCGGATCGTTCCACAGCACGCGGGCAATGCGCTGCCTCGCGGCTTCGGTGCCGTCACAGCAGATTACCATGCCGGCGTGCTGGGAATAGCCCATGCCGACGCCGCCGCCGTGGTGCAGCGACACCCAAGTGGCGCCGCTGGCGGTGTTCAAGAGGGCGTTGAGCAGCGGCCAGTCGGAGACGGCATCGGTGCCGTCCTGCATGGCTTCGGTTTCGCGGTTCGGGCTGGCGACGGAGCCGGAGTCCAGGTGGTCGCGGCCGATGACGAGCGGCGCTTTCAGCTCGCCCTTGGCGACCATCTCGTTGAAGGCGAGGCCCAGTTTGTCGCGCTGGCCCAGGCCGACCCAGCAGATGCGCGCCGGCAGGCCCTGGAAGTGGATGCGCTCGCGCGCCATGTCGAGCCAGTTGTGCAGGTGCGGGTCGTCGGGGATCAACTCCTTCACCTTGGCGTCGGTCTTGTAGATGTCCTCCGGGTCGCCGGAGAGGGCGGCCCAGCGGAAGGGGCCGACGCCGCGGCAGAAGAGGGGACGGATGTAGGCCGGCACGAAGCCGGGGAAGCCGAAGGCGTTGTCGACGCCTTGATCCGCGGCCACTTGGCGGATGTTGTTGCCGTAATCGAAGGTCGGAATGCCTTGGGCCTGGAAGTCCAGCATGGCGCGCACGTGGACGGCCATGGACTCGCTGGCGGCCTTCACCACCTTGTCGGGGCTGGCGGTCTGTTCGCGTTCCCACTGCTCCAGGGTCCAGCCGGCGGGCAGGTAGCCGTGCAGCGGGTCGTGCGCCGAGGTCTGGTCGGTGACGGCGTCGGGCTTCACGCCGCGCTTCACCAGTTCCGGCAGCACCTCGGCACAGTTGCCGAGCAGGCCGACGGAGATCGCCTCGTCCTTCGCGGTGGCGTCGTCGATCAGCGCCAGGGCCTCGTCGAGCGACTCGCTCTTCTTGTCGAGGTAGCCGGTGCGCAGGCGCATGTCGATGCGCGAGGGCTGACACTCGATGGCCAGCATGGAGGCGCCGGCCATGGTCGCGGCCAGCGGCTGCGCGCCGCCCATGCCGCCCAGGCCGCCGGTCAGGATCCAGCGCCCTTTCAGGTCGCCGCCGTAGTGCTGGCGGCCCATCTCCACGAAGGTCTCGTAGGTGCCCTGCACGATGCCCTGGCTGCCGATGTAGATCCACGAGCCGGCAGTCATCTGGCCGTACATCATCAGGCCGGCCTTATCGAGCTTGTTGAAGTGCTCCCAGGTCGCCCAGTGCGGCACCAGGTTGGAGTTGGCGATCAGCACGCGCGGCGCGTCGGCATGGGTGCGGAACACGCCGACCGGCTTGCCGGACTGCACCAGCAGAGTCTCGTCCTCCCCGAGGTCGCGCAGGCAGGAAACGATCTTGTCGAAGCACTTCCAGTCGCGCGCGGCGCGGCCGATGCCGCCGTAGACCACCAGTTCTTCCGGCTTCTCAGCGACCTCCGGGTCGAGATTGTTCATGAGCATACGAAGCGGGGCCTCGGTCAGCCAGGACTTGGCCGAGAGCTCGGGCCCTTGCGGGCTGCGGATCACGCGGGCGTTGTCCCGCCGCGGCGGGGCGCTGGAATCTGGCATGGCGGCGATCCTCCGAAAAGCTGACCAAAGTTGTATATACAACTTCACGGCCAGAGTCGATGGGGGAGTCTGGTGGCGACAGCGGGGCCGGCCGGCTTATAGCTGGCATTTGACGCTAATTCGGGGCTTCAGGTTTCTGTCAGTCTGCGCGCCTAGGGTGAACCTCAGTGGACGCGGGCGCCGGGGCCGAATTCGGCCCGGGCGTCATTTTTTTGGGAAGGATTGCGATCCCGGCGTGTTGTCAATCGAAGTCCGGCATCGGTGAGGGTTTGCCGCCGGCAACGACAAGTCACGACGACGAGGATCTACGACCAGGTGCCGGTTGGATGTGCTTTCCCTTCGCGACCCTGCTCCGGACCCTCAGACGCCGCGGTCCGGACATCTTTCCGCACCGCTGCTGTTGACCGGGGACGCCGGTTTCGGCGGCTCCAGTCCTCCGAAACGTAGAACGAGAGCGAGCGGTCAGACGTATTAACTGGCGGTTAAGTGGCGGTCCCTAGGGTGCCGCAAACGATATAACAAGGAGTTACAGGTAAGATGCAGCGGATACACGGCATGATCGGCGCCGCTCAGGAGACGCTCCGAGAGGTTCAGCCGTCCTCTGAGGAAACGGGCTGCCGCGCCCTGACCGGTGACGAATTGCGGCAGGCCAAACGCTCCTATGTGACCGGACGCTTCGATCTCGGCCGGGCGGCTTGCCTTTTGACAGGCGCGGCCACGCCCAAGGCCGGCGACCTGATGCTTGCCCGTGTCGCTCGCATCGGCCATCACCGCAAGCTGGAGAGCCCGGAGGGGCGCCGCCAGGCCCTCTTCGTCGACGATCTCATTCTGCTTTGCTATGGCGCCCGCTATGCCAGCGACCAGTTCGAAGCGCTGCTGCCCGATAGTCTGGAGAGCTGCAATCTGGTGGCCGCCGGAGGCATCGCCGCGATCTGCACCGGCAAGCATTCCGGCGCGCGCAAGCCAACGGAGATAGAGCCCCTGGGGCTGGTCGCCGACGCGCAAGGCCGGGTGCTGAATCTGAGCCGGGTCGCCGAGACGCGCTCCAAGCCCGGCGTCCAGCGCCCCTTCGCGCTGGCGGTGGTTGGGACCGCGATGAACGCCGGCAAGACCACCACCGTAGCCGCCATGATACGCGGGCTGGCCAGGAACGGCCTCAAGGTCGGCGCCGCCAAGATCACCGGCACGGGTGCGGGCTGCGACCGCTGGGCCATGGTCGATGCCGGCGCCGCGGCGGTGCTGGACTTCACCGACTTCGGTCATGCCTCCACCTACCTGGTGCCGGTGGCGGAGACCGCGTCGATCCTCGAAGCTGCTGTCGCCGCATTGGGGCGCGAGGGCTGCGACGTTGTCGTGGTCGAACTCGCCGACGGGCTGCTGTTCCCCGAGACCGCCGAACTGGTGGAGAACTCCAGCTTCACCCGTCTGATCAGCGGCATGATCCTGGCCGCCGGGGATTCCATGAGCGCCGGATACGGAGCGCACTGGCTGGCCAGCCGCAAGCTGCCGCTGTTGGCCTTGGCCGGCAAGTTGACATCCAGCCCGTTGATGGTGCGCGAGGCGGAGGCCGCCTGCGATATTCCGGTGGTCGCGCTCGAAGAATTCGAGTCCGGCGCCTGGACGCAGCGGGTCGCCTATGACGGCAAGCGCGACGCGGCCTGATTCGCAACGCACAGTTCGATTGTCACAGTGATGAAACTGCCAAGCCTCTTTGCCGGTTCGCGCCGCACGGACTTCGCCCTGCTGGTGCTCAACGGCATTCTGCAAGCGGCCGGCGCGGTGGCCACCGCGCTGGTGGTGCAGCAAGGGTTCGACGGGCTGCTGGCCGGAAGCGATAGCGAAGCGGCGCAGGGACTGTCGGTCGTCGCCATTCTGATCGGCATTGCCGTCGCCAACGCGGGGCTGCGCTACCGCGAACACCTGGATGCCGAGCGGGTCGGCCAGTCCTACGTTCATGCGCTGCGGCTGCGGCTCTACCGCCACCTTCTGCGTGTCGGCCCGGGGATCACCGGAAAGATTAGCCGCGGTGCGGTGACACTGCGCTTCGTCGGCGATCTCACGGCGCTGCGCCGCTGGGTCAGTCTTGGTCTGGCGCGACTGCTGGTGGGCAGTGTGGTGGTGGTCCTGGCGCTGGCGGCACTGGCGGCGATCGAGCCGGTGATCGCGCTGGCGGTGGCCGCCGGCGTGGCGATGGCGGGGCTGCTCGGACTGGGTCTGGGCAACCGTCTGCAGGCGACGACCCGCGACGTCCGGCGCCGGCGCGGGCATCTGGCGGCGCTGCTGACCGACCGCGTCGCCCATCTACACCTGATCCAGGCCTTCGGGCAGGAACGGCGCGAGGCCGAGCGCTTCAAGAACCTGAGCCGCCGCCTCAAGGCGGCCTTCATCGGGCGCGCCAAGTCCATCGGCCTGCTGCGCGCCCTTGCCGATGCCGGAGCGGCGGCGGCCGGTCTCTGTGCGCTGCTGGTCGGTGCGCAGATGGTTTCCCTGGGCGCGGCCAGTCCCGGCGCGGTGGTGGCCGCCATGCTGGTGGCCGGCCTGTTGGCGCCGCGCCTTCAGGAATTGGGCCGCATCTACGAGTACTGGACCGCAGCATCCATTGCCCGGGAAAAGCAGGAGCGCCTGCTGCGCCTGCGCATTCCGCGCGGCGGCGCCAAGGCCGGCGGCGGCCGCCGGCTGGCCGAGGGCGCGGGCGAGGTGGCGCTGCACGGCGTTGCCTTGAAAGGTCTGTTGCCGCCGCTCGACCTGAAAGTCTCGCCCGGCGAGCGAATCTGCATCCTGGGCGACAACGGTAGCGGCAAGTCCTCCCTGCTTCAGGTCATGGCCGGCCTGCGGCGCCCGGACGCCGGGCGGGTCGAGTTGAACGGCCAGGACCTCGCAGTCACCGACGCCCGCCAACTGCGCCGGGCGGTCGGCCTGGTGTCCTGCGACCTGCCGCTGCTGCGCGGCTCCCTGCGCTTCAACTTGCGCTACGGCCGGCCCGAGGCTTCCGACGAGGCTCTGGCGGAAGTGATCGAGCGTTGTGGGCTTTCCGCCCTGGTCGCCCGCCTGCCGCAGGGGCTGGATACTCCGCTCAAGGAACAGCAGGGCCGTTTTTCCGCAGGGGAACGCCTGCGCATTGCATTGGCGCGAGGGCTGCTTTGCGGACCGCAGGTCCTGCTGCTTGACGAGATGGACGCGCATCTCGACGCCGAGGGCGGGAGGGATCTGGAGCGGATCATCGCAACCTTCGACGGCCCGGTTGTCTTCATCACCCATCGCCCGGATTGGGCCCGGCTCGCCCATCGTGTGATTACGCTCCGCGCCGGCAGGCCGGCCGAGATCCTGTCCGCGGCCGACCGGCCGCTGGTCCGCCTGAGAGAGGTTCAATGACGACCCGGCTTTCGATACCATCCGCCATGCAGGCGGACAGTCTGAGTGCCTGCGCCATCTCGGCCCTGCCGGGCCGCCTGGTCATGCGGCCCGCCGAGGGCAGGGAGATGGAAGCGGGCGGGCGGCCCGATTACTTCCTCTTCCAGCCGGAGGACGCCGATCTCGCGCGGCCGCCGCTGGTGGCCGTCCACGGTATCTCCCGAAATGCCGAGGCACACGTTAAAGCCTTTGCCGAGGTCGCCGTGGCCCAGCGGCGGCTGCTCATCGCGCCGCATTTCGACGAACGGCGCTTCGACGGCTTTCAGCGCGTTGCGCGCGGCACCGAGGCGGCTGTCGACTCGCTGTGGCGGGACGTCGAGCGTGTTACAGGGCGCGCGCTGGATCGTGTCGACATGCTGGGCTTTTCCGGCGGCGCGCAGTTCGCTCACCGCTATGCCATGCTGCATCCCCAACGGGTCGCCTCCCTCATTCTTGTGGCGGCGGGCTGGTACACCTTTCCGAGCGAGACCGATCGCTTTCCCTACGGAGTGATGCCCAGCGGCGGACGCGGACGCCGCGCCGCGGCGAACTTGGCGCAATTCCTCGCCATCCCGACACTGGTTTTGGTGGGCAGCCGGGATTGTCAGCGCGACGCCGCCTTGCGCCAGACTCCCGATGTGGACATCAAGCAAGGACTCAACCGGGTCGAACGCGGAGGCCGGTGGAGCTGCGCCGTTCTGCAGACCGCGTTGCGCCTGGGCGTCGCGCCCCGGGTGCAGTTCGCGATGCTGCCCGGCTGCGGCCATGCCTTCGACGACTGCGTGGCGGTGGGCGGTCTGGCCGGCTTCGTCAATCATTGGCTTCAGCGATAGCGGCGGTGCCGCCAGCGGACCGTCCCGGCGACGCGGGCGCTGCCTGCGCCTGCCATGGAAAAGTGAAGTAGTGAGGAGAGATTCTATGCGTTGGTTTTCAAGATTCAGCTCGCGTCGCCTGGCGCGTTTGGCCCTGGCCGTGCCGCTGGTTGCGGCTCTGGGTGCCTGTGCCATGGATCGCGGGCCCGACACCCGCGACATCGGGCTCGACCTCTGGACCGGCGAGCCCGCCGCGGCCGGCGTGACCCTGCCGCAGGTGCAGGTCACGCACGGTAGCCGCACCATCAGCGGGCCGAAGGTTTGGGCCGATCCCAAGAGCGGCCAGACGATACAGGTTTACGAACGCAGCAACCCGGAAGCCGACGGCGTGAAGACCCAGTACTTCACGCGCCGCCCCGACGGGCAGGCGCTGGGCCGTGTTTACGATTCCCGGCCGGGCCGGGCCGACCGCTACTTCGTGGACGATGCCTTCTTTCCGCTGGGCACCTGGGGGCGTGGCGAGAGCCGGACCTTCGAGGCCGTGGAGTACACCGAAGACGGCCCGCAGGCCCGCAGCATCACCATCAAGATCCGCCGCCTGGATTTCACCTTCCGCGACGTCCCGCACTCTTTGCGCTATGACTGGATCATGAGCGACGAGCGGGGCAACGTGATCTACAACGAGCGCTACGTCTATAGCCCGGGCGTCGGCTTCGCGGCCTTCGACAACCGCCTGAAATGATTGATCCGATGGCCGCGGCCGGGCGCTATGGCCGCGGTGCGCCGTCCCCGGCGAAGCGCCCGCCGAGGCGGTAGCGGTCGCCGGGGTGCAGCAGGCGGGCCCAGGTGACCGGCCGCTTGCCGGACCAGGTCTGGCGGCGCAGCAGCAGGCAGGGCTCGCCCGCTTTCATCTCCAGCAGCTTACGCTCCTCGGGCGTCGGCATGACCGCCATGACCAAGTGCTCGGCCTCGCTGATCGGGGCCGCCTGGGTGAGGTACTTGTGCGGCGTGAGCAAGCGGAAGTCCTGATCCAGGTAATCGGGCGCCATCTTCGGATTGACGTAGCGGTCCTCCAACTGCACCGGCCGGCCGTTCTCGCGGTGGACGATGAGCGAATGGAACAGCGTCTCGCCGCGTGCCAGCCCGAGGTGCTTGGCTTCCAGGGCGCGGGCGCGCTCGCGCCGCACGAAGAGTATCTCAGTGCTGTGCTCGTGCCCGCGGGCGCGGATCTCCTCGGCGATGTTGCGCACGGCGAGGATTTCCGACTGCGGCTTGGGCGGGGCGACGAAGGTGCCGGCGCCCTGGATGCGTTCCAGCCAACCCTCGGCGGTGAGCTCGCGCAGGGCGCGGTGCACCGTCATGCGGCTGACCCGCAGCTCGCGCGTCAGCTCGTTTTCCGAAGGCACCTTCGTTTCCTCGGGCCAGTCGCCGGCGGCGATGCGCCCGACGATGTAGTCCTTGACCTGCTGATAGAGCGGCGTGTCGGTGCTGGCGGTCAGGCTCATGGAGAAAGGCGAGCGCTCTCTGGCAGGGGCCTCCGCAAATCCCGAGAGGTTGGCGGCGGCGGCCCGTTGATCTATACCAACTTGTATATACAACAGCGGGCCCCCTGACCAGTTCGCAGCGGCGGCGCGCAATGAAGGATTATTTCATGGAGCTCTTCCGCGTCACCGAGGGCAGTCTGCCGCTGCTGGTTTCCATGCCCCATCCCGGCACCTACGTGCCGCCGGAGATCGCCGCGCGCATGACCGGGGTGGCGAAGACGGTGCCGGACACCGACTGGCACATTCCGCAGCTCTATGACTTCCTGGCGGAGCTGGACGTCTCGGTGATCCAGGCGACCCACTCGCGCTACGTCATCGACCTGAACCGCGCGCCCGACAACCGCGCGCTCTACGCCGGGGCGAGCAACACCGAGCTCTGTCCCCTGCAGACCTTCGCCATGGAAGACATCTATCTGCCCGGCGAAGCCCCGGACGAGAACGAAGTCGCCGCGCGCCGCGAGGCTTACTGGCAGCCCTATCACGACCGCCTGGCCGAGACCCTGGCGGCGATCAAGGCGACGCACGGCCTGGCCCTGCTGTGGGACGCCCATTCGATCCGCAGCGAGGTGCCGCGCTTCTTCGAGGGGCGCCTGCCGGATCTGAACCTGGGCACCGGCGACGGCGGCGCGGCGGCCGCCAGCCTGCTGGACATCCTGACCGCCGTGGCCCGCGACGCCGGCCACCTCGGTTATACGCATGCCGCCAACGGGCGCTTCAAGGGCGGCTACATCACGCGCCGCTACGGGGACCCGGACAACGGCGTTCACGCGGTGCAGTTGGAACTCTCCGAGATCACCTACATGGACGAGGACCCGCCCTTCGCCTTCCGCGACGACCTGGCGGAGAAGGTCCGCCCGGTGCTTTCGGGCCTCATACACACCCTGCTCGCCTGGGCGGAAATGGAACAGCAGGGGTAGGCGCCTTTTGAGACAGAGATTTGCGGTCTCCACCCCCCTCCCAACCTCCCCCCATCAAGGGGGGAGGGGAAGTTGTTAGTCACCTCGAAAACCATTCCCTCCCCCTTCGATGGGGGAGGGTTAGGGTGGGGGTGACACCCTTGCCGCTTCAAGCCGCTTACAAATTCAGGCGATCGAACGGGACTCCCGTCAGCCGCCGCGTACGATCATTCCGTCTTTGACGACCTGGCGGCAAGGGTTGTGGCCGATGCGGTAGGCCAGCTCGGCCGGGTGGGAGATGTCCCAGAGCACGAAGTCGGCGGCCTTGCCGGCCTCCAGGGTGCCGTGGGTTTCCTGCATTCCCAGTGCCCGGGCGCCGTTGCGGGTGACGCCGGCCAAGGCCTCTTCCGGGGTCAGGCGGAAGAGGGTGCAGCCCATGTTCAGGATCAGCAGCAGCGAGGTGACCGGCGAGGAGCCGGGGTTGCTGTCGGTGGCCAGTGCGATGGGCACCCCGGCCCTGCGGAAGGCCTCTACCGGCGGCATCTTGGTCTCGTGCAGCACATAGAACGCGCCGGGCAGCAGCACGGCGACGGTGCCCATGAGGGCCATGGCCCGCACGCCGTCTTCGCCGGTGTATTCCAGGTGGTCGGCGGAGAGCGCGTTGAAGCGGGCCGCCAGCGCCGCGCCCTTCAGGTCGGAGAGCTGGTCGGCGTGCAGCTTCACCGGCAGCCCGGCTGCCTCGGCGGCGGAGAAGACGCGGGCGATCTGCTCGGGATAGAAGGCGATCCGCTCGCAGAAGCCGTCGACGGCGTCGGCCAGGCCCGAGCCCGCGATCTCCGGCAGCATGGCGATGACCGCATCGACGTAGTCCTCCGGCCGGCGGTCGAACTCCGGCGGCAGGGCGTGGGCGCCCAGGAAGGTGGTCTTGACCGTCACCGGCGCGCTTTCGCCCAGGCGCCGGGCGACGCGCAGCATCTTCAGCTCGTGCTCCAGCGACAGGCCGTAGCCGGACTTGATCTCCAGGGTGGTCACGCCCTCGGCCAGCAGGTCGTTGAGACGCGGCAGGGCCTGGGCGTAAAGCTCGTCCTCGCTGGCCGCGCGGGTCTGTTCCACCGTGTAGCGGATGCCGCCGCCGGCTTTGGCGACCTCTTCATAGGAGGCGCCGTTGAGGCGCAGCTCGAACTCGCGTGCCCTGTCGCCGCCGTAGACCAGGTGGGTGTGGCAGTCGACGAGGCCGGGGGTGATCCAGGCGCCGCCGGCCTCGTGGACCCGGCGGGCCAGGCTGGCCGGCGCACCGGGCAGATCGGCGGCGGGCCCGGCGAAGGCGATGCGCCCGCCGTCCACCGCCAGGGCGGCCTCGGCGATAGCTCCATAGGGCGGGGCTGAGGCGGCGTTCTCCGCCCCGGCAGCCGCCATGGTGGCCAGGTTCGCCCCCGTCCAGAGATCGTCCCACATACCTATTGCCCTACCGTCATATGCGGTCCTCTCACTCCCCGAGTTGTATAGACAACTTTGTTGCCTTACCCTCGAGGATCCCATGTGGCAAGACCGCTAACCCGCATTTTCATAGCAGGACTCGATGGCGAACCCTAAGTTTTTTGCCGCGCAGGCTTTCCTTCCGCAGGGCTGGGCCGAGTCCGTCCTCTTCGAGCTGGACGATTCTGGCAGCCTCCTGAGCGTGACGCCGGGAGAGGCCGCGCCGGCGGGCGCCGAAATCGCCAAGGGTCCGGTGCTTCCCGGCATGCCCAACCTGCACAGCCATGCCTTCCAACGCGCCATGGCCGGCCTGGCCGAGCACGTGCGACCGGGTGGCGGGAAAGAAGATTCCTTCTGGACCTGGCGCGAGGTCATGTACCGCTTCGTCGCGTCGATCACCCCGGAGCAGCTCGAGGCCATCGCCACCCAGCTCTACGTCGAGATGTTGAAGGCCGGTTATACGGCGGTGGGCGAGTTCCACTACCTGCACCACGGGCCAGATGGCCGACCCTACGACGACATCGCGGAGATGTCGCGGCGCACCCTGGCCGCAGCGGAGACCGCGGGCATCGGCATCACCCAGTTGCCGGTGCTCTACGGCTACGGCGGTTTCGGGGCTCAGAAGGCGGGGGAGGGGCAGCGGCGCTTCTTCAATGATCCCGATACCTTGCTGCGCATCGTCGAGACCCTTACGGTGGCCTCTCGGCAAGACCCGCAGGTGCGGGTCGGCGTCGCGCCGCACTCTTTGCGCGCGGTCACGCCTGAGACATTGGATGAGGTGGTGAAGGGCATGACCGCCCTGGATCCCACGGCGCCGGTCCACCTCCACATCGCCGAGCAAATGAAGGAGGTGGAGGATTGCGAGGCCTGGTGCGGTCAGCGCCCGGTCGAGCACCTGATGGAGACCGCGCCGCCGGATCAGCGCTGGTGCCTGGTCCACGCCACCCACATGAACGCGGTGGAGACGGCGGCGGTCGCGGCCTCCGGCGCGGTGGTCGGCCTCTGCCCGACGACCGAGGCCAACCTCGGCGACGGCCTTTTTCCGGCGGAGAACTATCTCGCCCACGGCGGGCGCTGGGGCATCGGCTCCGACAGCCACATCTCCGTCAGCCCCCTGGAGGAGCTGCGCTGGTTCGAGTACGGCCAGCGCCTCGCCTGGCGCCGCCGCAACGTGCTGGCGGGGGAGGGGGCGAAGGCGTCGCTGGGCCAGCGTCTCTACGGCGAGGCCCTGGCCGGCGGCGCCCAGGCGCTGGGCCAGCCCATCGGCGCCCTGGCGGCGGGCAAGCGCGCCGACCTGCTGGTGCTCGACCCCGAGCATCCGGAGGTGGGCTCGATGCCGAGGAAGCGCCTGCTCGACGCCGTGGTCTTCGCCGGCAACTGCAACCCCGTCCGCGACGTCATGGTCGGCGGCCGCTGGGTGGTGCAGGAGGGAAGGCACCGGGCCGAGGAGCGGGTGCAGACGGCCTATCTGACAACCGTGAGAACCCTGCTGGCCTGAGCCGTCAGCGATCCACTTGACTCCTGCGGGCGGCTCCTATATTTAACTCATCAGTTATTTAACCAGATGGTTATTGAGCAATGCAGACCGACCCTCTCAGCCAGACCTTCGCGGCGCTTGCCGACCCGACCCGCCGGGCGATCCTGGCGCGGCTCTGTTCCGGTGAGGCCACGGTGAGCGAGTTGGCCGAGCCCTTCGACATGAGCCTGCCCGCCGTCTCCAAACACCTGAAGGTGCTGGAGCGCGCCGGGCTGATCAGCCGCGGCCGCGAGGCCCAGTGGCGGCCCTGTCATCTGGAGGCGGGTCCCCTGAAGGACGCGAGCGGCTGGCTGGAGCGCTATCGCCAGTTCTGGGAGCAGAGCCTCGACCGCCTGGAGAGTTACCTTGACGAGTTGCAGATGAAAGGAAAGCCCCGTGGCCGCAAGTCCTGACCTCGCCCGCGAGCCCGAAGACCGCGTCCTGGTCATCACCCGGGTGCTGGATGCGCCGCGTGCCCTGGTGTTCAAGGTCTGGACCCAGCCGGAGCACCTGGTGCGCTGGTGGGGTCCGAAGGGCTTCACCCTGCCGGACTGCACGGTCGAGCTGCGCCCCGGCGGCGCTTTCCGTTGCCTTATGCGTTCACCGGAAGGAACCGATCATCGCATGCACGGTGCCTTCCGCGAGATCGTGGAACCGGAGAAGGTTTCCTTCACCTGGGCCTGGGTCGACGAGGAAGGCCACGCCGGTCACGAGACGCTGGTGACGGTGCTGCTGGAAGAAGCCGGCGCGGATGGCGCCCAGACGAAGCTCACGTTGCATCACGCGGTCTTTGAATCGGAAAGCGCGCGCGACGCCCACAACGGCGGCTGGAGCGAATGCATGGAGCGCCTCGCCGCCTACGTGGCAGGTCTTTAGGAGAGAATCATGGATGCACTGTCAATGACGCAACTCGGGGTCGGCTACACACTGACCCTCAACCGCGAGCTCGACGCCCCGCGTGAGCTGGTCTTCCGGGCCTGGACCGATCCGCTGCACCTCGCCCGCTGGTGGGGCCCCGCCGGATTCACGAACCCGGTCTGCGAGTTCGAAGCCAGGCCGGGCGGGCGTATCCACATCGACATGACCGGGCCCGACGGCGCGGTCTACCCCATGGGCGGCGAGGTTCTGGAAGTAGATCCGCCTGCGCGCCTGGTGTTCTTTTCCACCGCTTTCGAAAACGCCGAAGGCGTTCCCGGCCTGAAGGTTCTCAACACCGTGAGCTTCGTGGACGACGGCGACCGCACCATCGTTCAACTGGAGGCGCGGGTGGTGAAGGCCGATCCGTCTGTTTCCGGCGCCCTGAGCGGCATGGAGCAAGGTTGGAGCCAGAGCTTGAATCGCCTGGCCGAGACCGTGGACGCAATCTATTCGCAATAGGGAGCATGAGATGAGCACGGATATCGAGGCGGTGATCCCGCATATCGTGGTGGACGACGCCGCCGCGGCCCTGGAGTTCTACCGGAAGGCCCTGGGCGCCGAAGAGGTGATGCGGGTTCCCGCCGATGATGGCAAGCGCCTGCTGCATTCGGAGATGAAGCTCGGCGGGAGCCGGGTCTTCGTCCGCGACGCCTTTCCGGAGCATTGCGGGTCCGGCGGCAAGGACGGCTCGCCGAAGACCTTTGGGGGGACGGCGGTGACGCTGCACCTGCGGGTCGCCGATTGCGACGCCGCGGTGGAGCGCGCGGCCGGCGCCGGCGCGGTCGTGGTCATGCCGCCGGAGGACGCCTTCTGGGGAGACCGCTTCGCGGTGGTGGCCGATCCCTATGGCCACGCCTGGAGTTTCGCCCACACGTTGGAGAGGGACTCGGCGTGACCGCAGGCCGCAAATCCGCCGAGGAACCGACCGTGCCGCGAGGGGACGGCGGCGCCGTGATACTGACGACGCCTTCCGACCTGGAGGTCGTCATCACGCGCCGCTTCACGGCGCCGCGGGCCCTGGTCTTCAAGGCCTGGACGGAACCCCGTCATGTGGTGCGTTGGTGGGGGCCCGACGGTTTTCGCACGACGCGCTGTGAGATCGATCTCAGACCGGCCGGCCGCTATCTCATCGAAATGACGGGACCCGACGGGAAGACCTACCCGACAGAGGGCACTTATCTGGAAGTCTCGCCGCCGGCGCGACTGGTTTTCGATCAGTTCTTCGGGTGTCTCGGCCAGCCCGAGACGATCTCGCGGGTGACCGTCACCTTCGAAGAGGATGGCGCCGAGACCACCGTGACTATTCATACGCTCTGCGAGACGGTGGCGCACCGCGACGCTCTCATTGAGATCGGAGTGGAGAAGGGCTGGAGCGAGACCTTCGAACATCTCGCGGCCTACCTGCCGGAATGCGCCCGCAATACTTAACCGAGGGAGAATGAAAGATGGAACACGCAGTCGTTTCCCGCGAAGAATGGCTGACCGCGCGCAAGGCGCACCTCGAGGCCGAGAAGGAATTGAGCCGGCAACGCGACAGGCTCATGGAACAGCGCCGTGCCCTGCCTTGGGTCGCGGTCAAGACGGACTACGTTTTCGATGGTCCGAAGGGGCCTGTCGCGCTGGCCGATCTGTTCCAGGGACGCAGTCAGCTCTTGGTGCAGCACTTCATGCTCGGCCCGGGTTGGGCCGAGGGCTGCTCCGGCTGCGCCTTCATGGCCGACCATGTCGACTCCGCGCGTCAGCACTTCGAGCACGCGGACCTTTCCTTCGCAGCCGTGTCGCGCGCACCCATCGGCGAGATCGAGGCCTTCAAGGATCGCATGGGATGGCGGTTTCAATGGGTCTCCTCGAACCGGAACAGCTTCAACTACGATTTCAACGTTTCTTTCACCGACGAGGAGTTGAAGAAGGGCGAGGCGGTCTACAACTATCGCACCATCGATCCGGGTATCGACGAGCTTCCGGGGTGCAGCGTCTTCGCAAAGAACGAAGCCGGCGAAGTGTTCCATACCTACTCGTCCTATGCCCGCGGCTGCGAGCAGTTGCTTGGCGCGTTTGGGTTTCTGGATATGGTGCCCAAGGGCCGCAACGAACCCAACGCCATCATGGAGTGGGTGAAGCTGCACGACAACTATGACGACGCGGGGGCCTCCTGTTGTCATTCGGCGGCGGATTGAGGCCAAGGGAGAACGTTGCCGCCGCCAGGTTTTCAATCGGCCCGGCGGGCGCGGAGCGCCGCGCCCATTGCGCCGGCTCATGATCGGGAGACATCTCATGACCAATCAAGTTTCCGCCTTTCGCTGGGCGCCCGAGTTCGCACAGGGTTTCGTCCGGGATCTTCGCGTGCGCTGGGCGTTGGAGGAGGCTGGTCTGCCCTATGAGGCCGTATTGCTTGGAATGGAGGACAAGGATTCGGAGGAGTATCGCACCTGGCAGCCGTTCGGACAGGTGCCGGCCTATCGGGATGGCGAGGTCGAGATGTTCGAGTCTGGCGCCATCGTGCTGCACATCGCGGAAAAATCGGAAATCCTCTGCCCGCGCGATGCAGCCGGGCGCGCGCGGGTGATGACCTGGGTGATCGCCGCGCTGAACTCCGTCGAGCCCTTCGCCTGGAACATCATCTTCTTCGATGGCGAAGGTGCCGGCGAGGAATGGGCGAAGAAGCATCGCAAGGAGCTGGAGGAGACTCTGGACCGCAAGCTCTCCCCCTTGCAGCAGCGTCTTGCCGCACAGGACTATCTCGAGAAGGATTTCTCCGCTGCTGACATCATCATGAGCACCGCGCTGCGCGAGCTTGCTCACTTCGGCACGCTGGCGGGTTATCCGGCCCTTGCCGCCTATGTGGAAAGGTGTACGCAACGACCGGCCTTTGTCCGGGCACTGGACGCTCAGATGAAGCCGTTCCGGGAGAACGCCGCGGCCTGATGCCCGGCAGCGAACAAGCAAACAGTCAATACGTTGAGGGGGCGGGCCGCAGTCGGCCCATCGCCGGCATGAAAGGGGGAACCGCCTGATGCTTTCTGTTGCCGAAACAGACTTCCCGCCGAAGCGGGAACTGGTGCTGACCCGGCTCATCGATGTGCCGCGCGAGAAGCTGTTCCGCTGCTGGACGGAGCCCGAACTGCTGAAGCAGTGGTTCGCGCCGCTGCCCTATAAGATCACTGCTGCCGAACTGGACGTGCGTCCGGGCGGCTCAACGTTTCTCATCATGCGCAGTCCGGAAGGACAGGACATACCGCTGGACGGCGTCTATCTGGAGGTCGTGGAGAACGAGCGTATCGTCACCACCGATGCCTATACGTCTGCCTGGGAGCCATCGGAGAAGCCGTTTTTCACCGCGATCGTCACCTTCGAGGAGGATGGCGGCAAGACACGTTACACCGCACGGGCGCGCCACTGGACCCTGGAGGACTGCGAAGCGCACGAGAAGATGGGCTTCCACGAAGGCTGGGGCCAGTGCGCCGATCAGCTCGCGGCGCTGGCGGCGACGCTGTAAGGCAGTCTCGGATGAAGAACGCCGGAACACTGAAGGTGACCGCTGTTGGCGCGCGCGATGTCCACTTCGAGCGCGTCTTCGAGGCGCCGCGTGAGGCCGTCTTCGCTGCCCTCACACAGGCGGACAAGGTGAAAGCCTGGATGGGGCCGCGCGGCTGCCGCCTCGTAGTGTGCGACATCGATCTTACGGTGGGCGGTGCCTACCGCTACGTCATGAGCACGCCCGACGGCGGGGAAATGGGCTGGGGCGGCGTATACCGCGAGATCGATGCGCCTCGGCATCTTGTCCACACCGAATCCTTCGATGACTGGCCGACGATGGAGTCCGTGATCACGACCGAGCTGAGCGAGCGGGGCGGCAAGACGGTCTTCTTTGCCAAGATCCGCTACGCCTCGCGAGAAACGCGTGACGCGGTGCTCGCTTCCGGCATGGAGCACGGCGCGGCGGAGAGTTATGACCGGCTCGCCGAACTGCTGGCGGCTTAGCTTTCCGCCGCCGCGCGACTAAGACAGCAGCGACACACGCTGTCGTATATGCAAGAGACTCTCTTGCTCCTATCCTTCAGCCTGAACCGGAAAATACAGCCGAAAACGGCCGTGGAAGGAGACAGGATGGCGAGGGAAGCGGGACGCCGGCGGGCGCGGCAAGGGGCAGGAGCCAGAGGCGGGGGGCGCGGCCAGACTGGGTTGCGGCAGCCGCCCTGGCGGTCGCTGGAGAACCCCTACCAGCCGCTCGAGGTGCTTTCTCCCGAGCAGATCGAGATGATCGGCGATGCGGCCTTTCGCATCCTGGAAGACGTCGGCATGGACTTTCTGCACCCCGAGGCGCTGGAGATTCTCTCCAAGGCCGGCGCCGAGGTGGAGCCCGGCAGCGAGCGGGTGCGCTTCGACCGCGGCCTGGTGAAAGAGGTCCTCGCCCATGCCCCCGCACAGTTCACCCTGCATGCCCGCAACCCCGAACACGATCTTGCTATCGGCGGACGGCACGTTGCCTTTGGTTCCGTCGCCTCGGCGCCCAACGCCTCGGACCTGGACGCTGGCCGCCGTCCCGGAAACCAGCACGACTACCGGAATTTCCTGCGCCTGACCCAGGCTTTCAATATCGTTCACTTCATTGCCGGCTATCCCGTCGAACCCGTGGACCTGCATCCGGCGACCCGTCACCTGGATGCCATCCGGGATTGTATCGTCCTGACCGACAAGGCTTTTCACGCATACTCCCTGGGCCGCACGCGTATTCTGGATGCCCTGGAGATCGTGCGCCTGGGGTTCGGCCTGTCGGAGAGCGAACTGGCCGAAGCGCCGCGTCTCTTCACCATCGTCAACACCTCCTCGCCGCTGCGCCTCGACGGACCGATGATCGAGGGGGTGATCGAGATGGCGCGGCGCAACCAGGTGGTGGCGATCACGCCCTTCACGCTGTCCGGCGCCATGAGCCCGGCGACCTTGGCGGGGGCGCTGGCCCAGCAGCATGCCGAGGCCATGGCCGGGCTCGCTTTCGCGCAGATGGTCAACCCCGGTGCGCCGGTGATCTACGGCGGTTTCACCTCCAACGTCGACATGAAGTCCGGCGCGCCCGCGTTCGGGACGCCGGAATACACCCGCGCGGCTATCGCCGGCGGGCAGCTCGCGCGCCACATCGGCATGCCTTACCGCTCCTCCAACGTCAACGCTGCCAACTGCGTCGACGCGCAGGCGGCTTACGAATCGCAGATGTCGATCTGGGGCGCGCTGATGGGCCAGGCCAACTTCATCATGCACGGCGCCGGCTGGCTTGAGGGCGGGCTCTGTGCGTCCTTCGAGAAGTTCGTTCTGGATGCCGAGATGCTGCAGATGATGGGCGAGGTCATGACGCCGCTGGAGGTGAGCGAGGAGGCCATCGGTCTGGAGGCCATCCGCGAGGTCGGCCCCGGCGGCCATTTCTTCGGCGCGGCGCACACGCTGGAACGTTACGAGAGCGCCTTCTACAGCCCAATCCTCTCCGACTGGCGCAACTTCGAGACTTGGCAGGAGGCCGGTTGCGAGACCGCGACGCAGCGCGCCAACCGGCTCTACAAGCAGGTTCTGGCGGATTACACACAGCCGCCGCTGGACCCGGCGATCCGCGAGGCGGTGGACGACTTTGTGGCGCGCCGCACGTCGGAAGGAGGTGCCGAGGCGGCGTGATTGGGTTATAGCAATGCCCTGACGCTCAACTCGGGAAGACGTTCTTGGTATCCTCGGACAATCTGCGCGGCGCCTTTTTCATGGCGATCGCCATGGCGGGCTTCTGTCTGAACGACACGATGATGAAGCTTGTCTTCGCCGACCTGGGGCTGTTTCAGGCGATCGGACTGCGCGGCCTCTTGCTTTCGGCGCTCATCGTGGTTCTGTCGATCCGGCGCAATCAGCTGCTCTACCGGCCCTCGCGGCAGGATTGCTTCTTCCTGGGGCTGCGGGTCATCGGGGAGATCGGCAGCGCGGTCTGCTTCCTCTCGGCGATCTATCACATGCCGCTCGCCAACGCGACAGCGATTATCCAGGCCATTCCCCTGGCCCTGACCCTGGCGGCCGCGCTGATCCTGGGCGAGAAGGTCGGCTGGCGGCGCTACAGCGCCATCGCCGTCGGCTTCGCCGGGGTGATGATCATCGTGCGGCCGGGCGCCGAGGGCTTTTCGGCCTATTCGCTTTGGGCGGTGGCGGCGGTCGGCTTCATGGTGTTGCGCGACCTCTCGACACGGCGCTTCTCACCGGGGCTGCCTTCGCTCTTTGCCGCCTTCATCACCGCGCTGGGGACGGCGATCTTCGCCGGCGCCGTGGCCCTGACCCGCGACTGGCAGCCCGTGGACCTGGACAGCTTCGGCCTGCTTTGCGCCGCCGCCGGCTTTCTCTTCTTCGGCTACCTCTTTTCGATCAAGGCCATGCGGATCGGCGAGGTGGCCGTCGTCTCGCCCTTCCGTTACACCATCATGGTCTGGGCCATCGTTCTCGGTATCGTCGTCTTTGGCGAGATTCCCGACGCCTGGACCCTGACCGGCGCGGCCATCGTGGTCGGCATGGGCATGTACACCTTCTACCGCGAACACCGGCTGATGCAGCGCGCCGCCGCCCATGACATCGCCGCCTCGGCGGTCCAGACCGCCGAGGGCGTTTCCGCCGGGCCGCGCAGCGCCCGGCACTGAGGCGACGTGCCGGACCGAAGAGTTACGGCGCGCCCGTCTCGCCGGCGATTTCCGCCATGGCCGCGAGGAACTGCGCGACCTCTTCCAGGGTGTTGTAGTGGCAGAGGGAGACGCGCACCGCCGACGGCAGGCCGAGCGGCTCCAGAACATTGCCGGAGTAGTGGTCGGCCTTGCGGGTGTGGGTGCGGATGCTCTGGTCGTTGAGCGCGGCGACCACATCCGGAGCGTCGACGCCCTCGACGGTAAGGGAGACCAGGCCCTCGCGGGCCGGGTTCTCGACGCCGCCGATGATCCCGACGCCCGCCATCTCACTCAGGCCCTTCAGGTTGCCGGTGCCGTAGAGCATCGCGTCGGTGAGGGTCTTTTCGTGGGCGTGGATCGCCTCGGCGGCCGCCTCGATGCGGGCGCGCTTGTCGCCGGAGTCGGTGAACTGGCCGCCCAGCCAGGCGAAGTAGTCGACGACGTCGGAGAAGGTGGCGTAGGCCCCGGTGTCGCGGGTGCCCAGCTCCCAGTTCTCCGCCGGCCCGCCGCGCAGCTGCTCCTTGGGCAGGGCGGTCAGCCGGTCGGAGGCCCAGCCGATGCCGTAGCCGTGCCGCGAGAAGACCTTGTAGGGCGAGATGGCGTAGCCGTCGATGCCGTAGCTGTCGATGTCGATGTGGCCGTGGCTCGCGTGCTGAATGCCGTCGACGATGATAAGGCAGCCCGGTGCTGCCGCGCGGATCGCCGCGGCGATGGCCGGGACGTCGACGGCCATGCCGGTGACGGGGGAGGTGTGCAGGATGGTCGCGACGCGCAGGTCGGGCGACAGTGCCTTCTTGTAGGCTTCCACCGTGACGGTGCCGCTGGCGTCGTCGTGGGCGACGAGAACGTGCTCGCGCCCGGTCTTCTCCGCCCAGTAGCCCATGGCGCTGCGCGTGGCGGGATGCTCCAGCGTGCTGCCCAGCAGCTTGCCGCCCTCGGGGGCGGCATTGATCGCGCTGCGGATGAGGCGGAACAGGACCTCGGTGCCGCTTTCGCCGACGAAGAGCTGGCCGCCGGCCACGTTGAAGAAGGTCCGCATGTCGGCCTTGGCCTGGTCGATGACCCGCATCAGCTCCTTGGAGGCCGGGTTGTCGCGCCCCTGGTTGTCCGGGATGGCCGCGAAGGTGGCGGAGGTCTCGACCACCGACTTCAAGGTCAGCGCGCCGCCGGCGTTCTCGAAGAAGATGCGCGGGCCGGTGACGGGGCAGGTATCGACGTGGGCGAAGCGGCCGCGGATTTCCTCCATCAGGCCGGGTTTCTCGGTGATCATAAAAAGGGGTGCTCCGGGCGAGTCTGACAGGGACCGATAGTGGATCGAGAATCAGTCCGGCGGTAAAGCCGCCGATCCCCCCCGTGAGATAGCCCAACCTGGTCAACTTGCCAACAGAGGAACCTCAGGCCGCCGCCGGATGCAGCGGCTGTTCCTTGGCGCGCAGGAAGTAGCGCCGGAAGACCTCGCCGTAGCCCTTGAAGAAGTAGCCGCCGTTGGAGGCGAGGAAGAGGGCGCGGCGCTGGCGGTAGAGCGCCGGGATGCGGTACCAGGCGAGGCCCGGCTTGTCGTGATGGACGAGGTGCAGGTTGTTGTTGAGAAACAGCAGGCTCATCAACGGCCCCGCTTCGATGATCACCGAGCGTTCGGTCACTTCCGGGCGTGCCTGGTGCTCCAGGAAGGAGCGCAGCAGCGACAGTGAAATGCCCGGATAGACGAAGAACAGCAGGTATTGCCACAGCGGCAGGCCGCAGACGCCGACCACCCAGGCCAGCACCAGCGCCACGCCGGCGGCATGGATCGCCCAGGCCTTGGCGTGGCCGAAGTCACCGCCGAGGGCACGGGCGATCTCACCCTTCCAGAACAGGACGACGCAGCGCAGCGGCCCGAAAAGCAGGCGCCCGGCCAGGGTGTTGTGGACCCGGAGGAAGGTGCGGGTCAGCGGCCCGGCGGCCGCCCAGTTCGCGGCGTCCAGGTAATAGGATTCCGGATCTTCAAGCGGGTCGGTCAGATGCGCGTCGTCGTGGTGGGCGAGGTGGCTGTCGCGATAGCGCCGGAAGGGCACCCACAGCCAAAGGCTCGGCAGCACCAGCAGTTCGTTGGCCAGGGCGCTGGGCGTGGGGTGGCCGTGGGTCACCTCGTGCTGCAGGGAGCCGTGCCAGGCGACCAGGTAGGCGCCCAAGGGCAGCAGGACCCACCAGGGCAGGGCGGCGTGGAACCAGGTGAGGGCGCCGAAGCCGCCATAGATCGCCAGGGCGACCAGCAGAGTCGGCGCCTCGAGCCGCCGCGGCAGGTGCCGCGCGGCCGTGGCCGGCGGCCTTTCGCTGGAGACCTTCAGGGACGAAACCGGTTTTCGGACGAATTCTCTGGCGACGCTGCCTTCTTCCAACACCTGATACGACAACCTTCCAAGAACTGAACTGAAACAAAGACCCGAACGGCCTTGTGTCAGGAAGGTGTCAGAAGGGGCGCCGAGGCAGCAACGCGGGACTGCGCACAATTCGCAGTTTCTTATCATCATTGTTTACATATGAAGCGTTTTTCTTCTAATATGTGTGAGAAATCATCAAATGTTGTATTAAATCATCGCATCATCCATGGACCGCCGTCTTACCGTCGAGACTTTCCGTGAGCGCCTCGCCCAGGTGATCGAGCGTTCCGGCCTCAGCCGCTCCGGTTTCGCGGCCAAGGCCGGGCTCGACCGTTCGACCTTGTCGCAGCTCCTCTCCGGCGCCAACGACCGCCTGCCGCGCGCCGAGACCATTGCCGCCATCGCCGAGCAGGAGCAGGTCTCCACCGACTGGCTGCTGGGGCTGGTGCAGGAAGAGAAAATCGGCACCAACATCCTCAGCGAGGCGCCGGAGATCGCCCGTGGTGCTTCCTCCTATTCCGACGAGCGCCTGGCGCGCTGGCGTGCCGAGGCGGTGGGCTACAAGATCCGCTACGTGCCCTCGACCCTGCCGGACCTGCTGAAGGGCGAGGAGGTCATCCGCTACGAATACACCCAGCAGGGCAGCGCGATGCCCGCCATCCGCCTGGAGCAGGCCGAGGCGCGCCTGGCCTACAGCCGGAGGCCGGAGACGGACCTGGAGGCCTGCTCCTCCATCCAGGCGCTGGAAGGCTTCGCCCGCGGCCAGGGGATATGGGAGCAATTGCCGACCGCCAGCCGCAAGCAGCAGCTCTCTTGGATGATTGCCCTGGTCGACGAGCTCTACCCGACGTTTCGCTGGTTTCTCTTCGACGGGCTGGAGCACTATTCGGCGCCGGTCACCATCTTCGGGCCGTCGCGCGCGGCGGTCTACATCGGCAACATGTACTTCGTCTTCAACTCCACCGAACACATCCGCGCTCTGACGCAGCACTTCGACAATCTGATCCGGGGCGCTATCGTGCAGCCTCCGGAGGTGCCGCGGGTGCTGAACCGGCTGTTGAGGGAGCTTGAGGAGTCGGAGCAGTGAGCGCAGAGACGGAAGTCCGTACCGGCGGCTGTACCTGCGGCGCGGTACGCTATCGCGTCGAGGGGGCCATGCGCCCGGTCATCGCTTGCCACTGCGGCCAGTGCCGCAAGACCCTCACCAACTACAGCGCCTTCTCCGCCGCCCGGCGCGGCGATCTGCAGATCGAGAATGCCGAGGGAGTCACCTGGTTCGAGTCCTCTCCGGGCGTGCGGCGCGGCTTCTGCCGCCGCTGCGGCGGCGCCCTGTTCTGGGACCGCACCGGCAACGATTTCATTTCCGTCGCCGCGGGCAGCGTCGACCAGCCGTCCGGCCTCCGGCAAGTGCGTCACATCTACGTCGAGGACAAGGCCGATTTCTATGAGCTCAGCGACGGGCTGGAGACGTTCCCGCAGGACCATGGCGACGACCAATGGCCGGAGGACGGTGACTGAGCGATGCGGGCCAGCCTGCCGATGTATGAGTTGCCCGGGCTTGAGGCGGCCACCGATGCCTGGTGGGCGAGCCTGGCCGCGGCGCTGCGTGCCGTGGGTCTGGAGGAGGTCCCGCAGCGCTTGACGCGCAGCGCCGATCCCGCGGAGCTGTGGACGGCGCCGGAGCTGCTGTTCAGCCAGACCTGCGGCTATCCTCTGACCCACGCCCTTGCCGGCAAGGTGACGCTGGTGGCGACGCCGGTCTATGACGTGCCTGGCTGTGCAGGAGGGCACTATCGCAGCGAGATTCTCGTGCGCGCCGGTGACGCGGCGCCCGACCTCGCCGCCCTGCGCGGCCGCCGGGCGGCGGCCAACGCGCGTGACTCGCAGAGCGGCTACAGCGCCCTGCGCCATGCCGTCGCGCCGCTGGCCGAAGGCGGCCGTTTCTTCAGCGAGGTGAAAGTGAGCGGCAGCCACCTGGCGTCCATGACCCTGGTGGCCGCGGGGGAGGCCGATGTCTGCGCCATCGACTGCGTCACCTATCATCTGCTGAAGTCGACCGATCCAGGCCTGACCGCCCGCCTGCGCGTCCTCGCCCCCAGCGCGCAAGCGCCGGCCTTGCCCTTCATCGCCCGGTGCGGCCTCGGCGCGGCGGAGCTGCAGCGCCTGCGCGACGGTCTTGCCGCCGCCGTCGCCGACCCGGCCCTGGCCGAAGTACGCGCGGCCCTGCTGATCAAGGATGTGGTGATCAAGCCGCTGAGCGACTATGACCGTATCCTGGAGCTCGAGGCCGCCGCCGTGGCGGCCGGCTATCCCGAACTCGCCTGATCCCCCAGCGACCCAAGAGACGTTATGAGCCAAGACGAAAGCCTCTGTGATCTTTCCGCCGTCGAGCTGCGCCGCCTGATTGGCGGGCGGGAGATCTCGCCGGTCGAGCTGCTGACCGATTGCCACCGGCGCATCGATGCCGTGAACCCGGTGCTGAACGCCATAGTGGCCGAAGACCGCGAGGCGGCGCTGACGGCGGCGCGGGCGGCCGAGGCGGCAGTGGCGGCCGGAGACGAACTCGGCCCCCTGCACGGTCTGCCGCTCGGCATCAAGGACTTGAACGAGACCGAGGGCCTCACCACCACCTTCGGCTCGCCGCGCTATGCCCGGCACGTGCCGCAGAAGGACGACCCCTTGGTGGCGAGCTTGCGCGCGGCCGGCGGGATCGTCGCCGCGAAGACCAATACCCCGGAGTTCGGCGCCGGCGCCAACACCACCAACGAGGTCTACGGCACCACGGCCAATCCCTTCGATGTGCGGCGGACCTGTGCCGGGTCCTCCGGAGGGTCCGCAGTGGCGCTGGCGACCGGCATGCTGCCGCTGGCCAGTGGTTCCGATCTCGGCGGTTCGCTGCGCACGCCGGCGGCCTATTGCGGCGTCGTCGGCCTGCGCCCGACACCGGGAGTGGTGCCCATGGTGCGCAAGGAGATGGCCTGGTCGCCGCTCTGGACGGAAGGGCCGATGGCGCGCGACGTCGGCGACATCGCCCTCTTTCTGCGGGCCATGGCCGGCAGCGATCCCCGCGACCCGCTGACCGGCTTCGCCGACGGCAAGGACTTCGAGGAGTTGCGCCCGCTCTCGCTCGACGGCCTGCGCATCGCCGTTTCCGAAGACCTGGGGGTGGCGCCGGTGAGCCGGCAGGTGCGCGGGCTGTTCCGCGACAGGGTCGAGCGGGTTGCCCGGCTGACGGACTGCGAGGAAGCCGCACCGCCGCTGGCCGGCGCCGACCGCTGCTTCGAGGTTCTGCGCGCGGTGGGCTTTCTCGGCCGCCTGCGCAAGCTGGTCGAGCGCACGCCGGAACAAGCCGGGCCCAACGTCGCCGCCAACGTCAAGCTGGGCCTGACCTTCAGTGCGGCAGACGTGGCCGAGGCCATGGCCGCGCAGACCCGGCTCTATCATCGCTTCATCGACTTCATGGCGGGTTACGACGCGCTCATCTGCCCGGTGGCCTCGATCCAGCCTTTCGACAAGACCCAACTCTTCCCACGGGAGATCGACGGGCAGCCGCTCGAAACCTACATTTCCTGGATCGCCATCACCTATGCTTTGACCCTGGCCGCGCACCCGGTCCTGGTGCTGCCCTGCGGGAAGGACGAGGACGGCCTGCCTTTCGGGCTGCAGGTCGTGGGGCGCCGCGGCGGGGAGGCCGATCTGCTGCGCCTGGGGCTCGCCCTGGAAGCGGCCTTTGCCGCGGATGAAACGACAAAGGCGTACAAGCCGAGCCTCGGTCAACTGGCCGTATAAAAATACGCCTCTTTGATCGAGATTCTTTTGGAAATACAATCATCGGATGAATTATCTAGAAAAAACAATTACTTAAATTACCCGATTTAGTCAGGCGTTAACCGGCTGCTGTTGAGATTGACCTCAGAGGCGATGCAACAGGAGTACCTTCGGTGACGCTTACACAGGTGAAGCGCCGCTTTGCGGTGATGCTTCGAAAACCCCTCGCGCTGGTCCGGGACCGCGACGGCGGTGCCCTGGCGGTGACCGCGGTCCTCTTGCCGACGATCATCGGCTTTGCCGGTCTCAGCGTCGATCTGACTCACTGGTATTCGCAACGCCGCGCCATGCAGAACATGGCCGACGGCGCGGCCATTGCCGCGACGCATGCGGTCATGGCGGGCGGCAATTCGGCGTCGGTGCAGAGCGCGGCCGTCGAAGGCGCCGCCCGCAACGGCTGGAACGCGGCCGACGGCTATGGGCTGCAGAGCTTTGCGCCGCCACAGGGCGGCCTCTATCCGGGCCTGAACCGGGCGGCCGAGGTCCGCGTCACGCGCAACGTGCCGCTCTACTTCCTCGGCGCGATCGGCGTGGGCCCGGTCGAGGTCAGCGCCCGCGCCACCGGCGCCGGCGTCGACAACGGGCCGCAGTGCGTCATCGCGCTGGACCACGAGGCCGACCGCGCCATCACCTTTACCGGCGACGCCAATGTGAGACTGGGCTGCGGCATCGCGTCGAACTCCAGCAGCAACCGCTCGATCTATATTGCCGGGTCGGCCATCCTGGAAGCCAATCCGGCCCAGGCCTATGGCGACATCTATGTCGGCAACACCGCGACACTGATTACCCAGAGTCCGGTGCAGCCTTATTCGCAGCGCGTCGACGACCCTTACGCCGACGTGATCATGCCGGTCGATCCGACGACCTGCAGCGAGACGAATTTCTGGGCGCAGACCACCGATACCTACCTTTCTCCGCCGCTTCAGCCTGGACGGTATTGCGGTGGCCTGCGGATCGATGGAACCGCCGACCTTGCGCCGGGCATCTATATCGTGGCCGACGGCGACTTCGAGGTCGGGGCCCAGGCGGTGCTGACCGGTGACGAAGTGACCATCGTGCTGACCGGTGCGACGCCGGGGTCCGTCGGCAACGTGAAGATCAACGGCGGCGCCGAGATCACCCTGACGCCGACCACCACCGGCGAGATGGCGGGGATTCTGTTCTACCAGGATCCCATGGCCAGTTCCGGTACCAGCAGCATCATCGAGAGCAAGTTCAACGGTGAAGCCCAGGTCAACCTGACCGGCGCCCTGTATTTCCCTCAGCGCCAGGTGGAGTACGGCGGCAGTGCTTCGGCGTCCGGCGCCAGTTGCCTGCACATTGTCGCCAGGACCGTCGAGTTTACCGGTGAAGCGAACATCACCAACGACCCCGCCACCTGCGCCGCTTTCGGCTTGCAGGAGGTGAACCAGTTGCGCGTGCAGCTGGTTGAATAGGGGGAGGCAGGTCATGCTGGGAAAGAATCTGGCACGCTGGGGTACCGCCGCCGTCCGCCACTGGCGGAAGCTCGGTGCCTGTCGCAGAGGCGTCGTGACCATCGAGGGCGCCTTCGTGGCAACGGTCCTGGGGCTCCTGATGATCGGCGTCATCGATTTCGGCTTGGCCTACAAGCGCCATGCCGAGCTGGAGAATGCCGTGCGCGCGGGCACGCAGTATGCCCTGGTGCGGCGTCCCCAGCAGGGCGATGTCAATCCGATCCGCACGGCGGTATGGGAGACGGCGCCCTTCTACGAGGGCGCGCCGGGTACCGCATTGGATGTGGAATTCTATTGCGAATGCCCGGACGGTTCCCCATCCCAGTGTTCGGCGCCCGGCGGCGTGGCGCTCTGCAGCGGCGGCATCGAACGCTCCGCTTTCGTGCGAGTGCGGCTCAGCCAGGATTTTGATCTGCTCTTCGCCTATCCCGGCGTT
Source organism: Pelagibius sp. CAU 1746 (assembly GCF_039839785.1). Taxonomy (NCBI): domain Bacteria; kingdom Pseudomonadati; phylum Pseudomonadota; class Alphaproteobacteria; order Rhodospirillales; family Rhodovibrionaceae; genus Pelagibius; species Pelagibius sp. CAU 1746. Next base: position 24,593 of record NZ_JBDOQT010000002.1, on the reverse strand, counting down.
GGGACGAGCGTGGATCTGGCCGCCGAGGGCTCGGTGCGGCTGAATTGAGGATGACGCCGATGCAGTTTTCAGCGGTCTTGCCGATCGAAAACCCGGAGGTCCAGCGCCGGCACTTCCCGGGCGCTTGGCGCCGCCTGTGCAGCGACTGTGCGGGCATCACGGCCGTCGAGTTCGCCCTCATGGCGCCGGTCTTCCTGACGCTGTTCTTCGGGGTGATCGAACTGGGGCGGGCTGCCTACACTCAGGGCGTGGTGACCTTCGCCGCGGAGGAGGCGACGCGCTATGCGGTGGTGAACTACAGCATCAGCGAGGAGGAGGTGCGCGACCTGACGGAAGACTGCCTCCTGGGCGTCAAGCGGTCCCGCATCAACGCCATCGTGGTCACCGGTCCCGTCAATCCGGCGGACAACACCCGCACCATCTCCGTCGAAGTCAGCTACAACTTCGAATTCCTGATGCCCTTTCTGCCGGACGATACCGTCACCATCAGCGGCAATTCGCGGGGCTTCCTGATCCCGCCGCCCCTGGGGGCCGCTCCGGTGGTCACCGGTTCGCCCATCGGCTGCGGGCGTTAGCCCGAGGGCGCCTTTTCCCCGCCACTTCTCCGGCTTGCGGCGGAGAGCCTCAGAAAAAAGGCCCCGGAGGGGGAATTCCGGGGCCGAGAGGAATATTCGTGGCTTTAGGTAGGTCACACAGTGTTGTCGCTTGGACACCGTATGGCTTAATACTGGCATAGCAGTAGTATTATGGTAGCCAGCGGCTTCTCAAAAATCAATCGAAATGCAAATAATTAACTATATAATGTAATAAATAACCAAGATATCGTTTCGATTTTTATTTAATTTTTTCTGTTAATAGTTAACTTCCGCAGATTTTCACAGACTTTCACGGCTCTCTGACCTGGCGGGTACTGGTGTGATCGGGATTGGTTAAGGTTGTTGACCGCGCCACAGGCCCCGGCCTGCCGCCCGGGCGGCGTCTTCGGCGGCCGCGTAGTCCTGGGCATAGTCGCGGGCGGCCAGAGCCCAGCCCTGCTCGACGAGCCAGGCATTCAACTCAGGCCCGCCGACTCCACCGAGATAGCAGAGGGCGAAGACTTCGCCGCCGGGGCCGCGGGCCCGCTCGACGCATTCGACCCAGTGGTTTGCGATGCGGTTGCGGGCCGCCCAGCGTGCTTCGCGCCCGCAGGGCCAAGTCTGGCCGCTGCGCATGGTGCAGCTCTGATCGGGACGCGCGCCGCGCAGGCCGTAGAGATAAACGGGCTTGCCGCCAAAATCGAGCAGGCCCGAATCGATTGCCTGGGGCGCCTGGCCGCGGATGTCCGCCTTGCCCATCTGGGCAGGGACCGGGGCAACGAGGCCGAGAGACAGCAGGACGGCGAGAGCGAGGCGCAGGGCGTGCCCGCCGGCGGTGGTGCGGTGTGGTAGCATCCGGCGAACTTGCCACAAGCGCCGCCGCAAGGTAAGGCGTCGCAGGATCGCTTTGCGGAGGGGCTGCCGCTCTCCTATTATCTGGCAGCCGATTCGCTCTCCCCTTAGGAGGGGCGGGACGCTCCGGGGCGGGCGATGGGGACGCCGAACAGCGGGCAGGTCAGACATGCCGGACGAAGACGAGAAAAAGGCCGAGACGCCGGCCGAAGAATCCACGGCCGAAGAGTCCGCGGAAGAGGGCGATGTCGACCAGGACGCCATGATGGCGGAATGGGAAGCCATGGCGGCGGAAGGCGAAGCGGAGGAAGGCGGCGGCGACGCGGCGCCCGAACCCACCTCCGCCGAGGGCGCCGGCGAGGTGCCGCTCGTAAAGATCCCTGCCATCCACGAGGTTTCGCTGGAAGCTTACGCAATTCTGGGCACGGCCTCGATGCCGGTCAGCCAGCTGCTGCGTATGGGGCGCGGCGCCGTCGTGGAGCTGGAGACCAGCCTGGGTGACGAAATCGAAATGCGCATCAACGATCAACTCGTCGCCAAGGGCGAGGTGGTTGTGGTGGAGGACCGCATCGCCATCGAGATCACCGAGATCGTCAAGCGCGAAGGCAGCTGACGCCGCCGCCCGCGGCCCGATGGCGGGTCTCGTCCAACTTCACTCGTGAAACGGAAACTCAGGACCGTGACCCCGGCAAGACCGGGCTAGGCGGCGTGGATATTGCCGTTGGGCACGCCCTGGCGCAGGCAGAGCGAGATCAGACGCAGCGCCGGGTCGGTGAGTTCGAAGGAAATGCCCAGGCTTTCGCCGTCGTGCCACATGCAGACGCCGTCGATGACGCCCGCGCTTTCGTGGCTCAGGGAGACGTCCGAGGGCGCCGGCGGCCCGCCGGTGAGACGCAGCTTGGCTCCGCCGACGGAGACGTCCTCGAGCTTACCGCGATACTCTCGCCCTGCCGCGGTCAGGACGACGTCCTCCTGATGCGGCAGCACGAAGCGCAGCGATCGGCGGCGCTCGAAATCTCGCAGGTGCTCTGGTCCAATCTTCGAAGTCATCGGAACTCCGTTCTCGGTCTACTCAGGCCCAGGTAGAGCATTGGCGAGATAGGTTAACAAGTTACTAATCGTCTTCGTTCTTTTTCAATCGGCCAAGACCACAAAAAAGTCACGGCCAGAAAATCCACGACTTCTCGTGTAATTGCAGCTCTTCGATTTGGTGGTAATTTGCTTGTATGCGGTGGGGCGGCGGCGGCATCGGCCCGATCCGTCACCCCCGGCGGCGGAAAACCCCAGGTCTCTGCAGTTTGCGTGAAGATCTTCCGCGCTTCTGACCAACGGTGTTCTTGACCGAATACTTGTGGAGTCTTGCCGCGGGGCGGCCGGCGGCACCGCAGGCCGCGGCAATTCGGGCCTGGGTGCTTCTCGCGGAGGGCGATCTGGGCGAAACTGGCGGCCCGGCGACTCGGCCCGGTACGGTTCGGGCGGCAGGGGCCGGCCAGTTCCTATTCAGAAGTTGGGGGATACTTGCAATGCCGTCGTTCGATATTGTCTCGGAAACCGATCTGAACGAGGTCGACAATGCCGTCAGTGGCATGATGCGGGAGATCGGGACCCGCTACGACTTCAAGGGCGCGAACTGTTCGATCGAACGTAAGGAGGCGGTACTGACGATCCTGGCCGACGACGATCTGAAGCTGCGGCAAATGCACGACCTGCTGAGCACCTATCTGACCCGCCGGAAGATCGACCCCGGCGTCTGCGATCTGGGCAAGCCGGAAAAGGCGTCCGGCAATTCCATCCGCCAGGAGGTCACCATCAAGCAAGGGATCGCGCAGGATCTGGCGAAAAAGATCGTCAAGGAACTGAAAGGCAGCAAGCTGAAGGTCCAGGTCGCCATTCAGGGAGATACCTTGCGGGTCACGGGCAAGAAGCGCGACGACCTGCAGGAGGCCATCGCCTTTGTGAAAGACATGAAGATCGAGCAGCCGCTGCAGTACGAAAACTTCCGCGACTGAGCCTCGCGCAGGGAGCGGCGGCCCAGCCCGCCGGGCTGATTTCCGGACCGGGAACGGCGGCTGGAAGCTGGCTGGTAACCTCTTGTTAACGAAAACAATTCAGCAGCCCGGCCAATCCGAGCGATTGCCGCCGCGCATTTACCACATCGTTACGTTTGGGGAGGAATGTAAAGGGCAAAGCCGCCAACGGTGGAGTAGTCCATGTCGGTATTGCCCCTTGGTTATCCTGATTTTACGCGGGCGGACATCCATGTCCTGCTGAACCGCGGAAGCGAACTGGTGGATCGCGGCCTGGCCGGTGCCTGCGTGCCCGTCGAGACCGAAGCCGGCGAGCTGGTTATCGCCCTGCTCGACTATGACCATCAATGCCTGATCTGCGCCATCGGCAAGTCCCAGGGCTGGTACTACGCGCTGGACGCGGCCTGGCAGCCCCTGGCCCAGGGCCGGTTGATCGAGGATGTCCTCTCGATCCTGCCGGGCGCGCTCGAGGCGCACCGCCCCGCAGCCGCCAACGCCTGCTGAGGGACGACCGCGGCGCGGCCCGGGCGGCGCGCGGCAGGAATTTCCGAATGATCATGCGACGCCCGATTTCCGCAACAGTTCTGACGGTCATGCTGTCGGTCCCGCTTTGGGCCGGGCTCGACCTGCCGCGGGCCGAGGCGGCCGAGGGACACGACACCGGGGCCAAGGCCGGGGACGCGCAGGCTGCCGGTGCCCTTTCCGGAGCTTCGGGCGCCGGTAACGGCGATGCGGGCGCTTCGCCCTGGGAGCACCCCTTGTGGGCCAACGCCACCACCATGATGCGCATCTATCTTTGCGACCATGCCCGCCGTCCGCCCAGTTGGTGCGGCGAGCCGCAGGAGTTGCCGGCAAACGCGGAACTGCCATCGATGCAGGGGCCGCCGCTGATCGAGGAGGATGCGCGCTGGCTGACGTTTCTGGAAGGCGCCGAGCCCACGAACCTGTCGCAGGAAGATGTCGCGACCATCCGCCTGCGCGCCATTCGGCGCCGGGATCCGCAGGCCATGGAGATCCTCGGTTTCCTCTACGCCGAGGGTGTCTCCGTGGAGCGTGACTACGCGGAGGCCTACCGCTGGTATGGGCTCGCCTATCTGGCGGGAGAGCGCCAGGTGCGCGCCAACATGGACGTTGTCTGGCAGCAGTTGCAGCGCCACGACCTGGAAGCGGCGCTCGCTCTGGCGCGGCAGTTCGATGCCCTGCAGGCTGGCGAAATTCCGGAAAGCCTGGTGATGGGGCCCGCGCCGGGGGCCGATGCCGGGACTGCCGCCCGCTGATCCTCGGCAAGCGGCTTCGACGCCGGCAGGGCGGTTCCTTCCTAGACCTGAGGCACCCTGTGCGGCGGCCTTTTCCCCGCGGCGAGAGGCCGGCGGGGCGTCGCTAGGCCAGCGCCCTGGCGAGGAAGGGCAGGCTGCGGTCGAGGCGATAGTCGATGGAGGAGTGATTGTCGGGGAACTCTTCGTAGACGTGGTCCACCCCTAGGCCGGTCAGGCCGCGATGCAGCCGGCGGGCGCCATAGACCAGGTTGTACTGGTCCTGGGTGCCGCAGTCGATCCACAACGCCTTCAGCTTCTTCAACTCCGCCCCCCGGCTCTCGGCCATGATCACCGGGTCCCACTGCAGCCAGTTGGCCCAGCGCTTGGCGATCACCTCGCAGGTCTCCGTATCGACCGGCAGGCGCACGCCGCAGAAGGCCGCGGGGTCCGGGTCGTAGCTGGCGCACATGGCCAGTGACATGAGGATGTGAAGGTCGCCGCCGGACCACTTCGGCCCGGCCTCGAAGTCGGTGATGAAGGTCTCGACGGAGCCGTCCTTCTTGGCCAGCGCTCTCAGCGTTGCCGGCATGTCCGGCAGATAGCAGAGCTCGAAAGCCATGTCGCCGGAATGGCAGGCGGCGGCGGCCCAGAAGTCGGCGTGACGCATTGCGTTGACCAGCGCGCCGTAGCCGCCGGAGGATTTGCCGAAGAGGCCGCGCCGGCCGGGCCCGCCGCAAGCGAAGCGGTCTTCGATCAGAGGCACGACCTCCCGGATCAGGATGTCCTCCCAAGGGCCGAGGGCGGCGGAGTTGACGTACTGGTTGCCGCCCAGGCGGGTGAAACAGTCGGGGAAGGCGACGGCCACCGGCGGCAGTTCGCCCGCTGCAATCAGCCGGTCCAGGCGCTCGGGCAGGTTCTCGCCGAAGTTCTTCCAGTTGAGGTGAGCCGGTCCTCCGGACGTGAAGCCCACCAGATCGACCAGCAAAGGCAGGCCCGCGCCGTCGTGACCGGCCGGCAGGTAGACCGGAACCTGGCGTTCCGTCGGGTCGCCCAGCAGGTTGCCGCGCAACAGGGCGGAGTCCAATTCCAGAATGTGAATTACACCCCGCGGGGCGTTGCGGTCGCTGCGCATGATGGTGTCCTGCTCCGGCCGTTGCGGTCTGTGGCCCCTGTCTATCGCTCCTGGAGGCGAGGATCAACGCCGCGCCGCCCCGCGGCGTTTTTGCGGTGGCGCCGGGCCTGCTGCGGCGGCTATTACCAGGGAAGCCATTCTTCTCAGTCCCCGGGTGCCTCCATGCGCGATCCTCGTTACGACATTCTCTTCGAGCCGGTGCGGATCGGCCCGGTTACCGCTCGCAACCGCTTCTATCAGGTGCCGCACTGCTGCGGCATGGGCTACCGCTACCCCAGTTCCAGCGCGGCCATGCGTGGGGTCAAGGCCGAGGGCGGCTGGGCCGTGGTCTGCACCGAGGAAGCGGAGATTCATCACTCGGCCGAGGTGACGCCCTATCTGGAGAACCGCATCTGGGACGATCAGGATCTGCCGCACCTGCGGGCTCTGACGGAGGCGGTCCATGCCCAGGGGGGCCTGGCAGGCATCGAGCTGGTCCACAACGGACAGCATGCCGCCAACCATTACAGCCGCGAGGTGCCGCTGGCCCCCTCGCACCGCGTGATCGACAACGGCGCGCCGCTTCAGGCCCGCGCCATGGACAAGACCGACATCGCGAACCTGCGGCGCTGGCACCGCCAGGCGGCCTTGCGCGCGCGGGAGGCCGGCTTCGACATCGTCTATGTCTATGCCGGCCACGACATGACGGTGCTGCAGCACTTTCTCTCGCGCCGCCACAACGAACGGACGGACGAATACGGCGGCAGCCTGGAGAACCGTTTGCGCCTGACCAGGGAAATCCTTATCGACACCAAGGAGGCCGTCGGCGACCGCTGCGCCGTGGCCTTCCGCTTCGCCGTCGACGAACTGCTGGGCGAAGACGGCATCTCCGCCGAGGGCGAGGGGCGTGAGGTGGTGGAGCGTCTGGCCGAGCTTCCCGACCTCTGGGATGTCAACGTCTCCACCTGGCAGAACGACAGCCAGACCGCGCGCTTCGCCGAGGAAGGCTATCAGGAGCGCTACATCGGTTTCGTGAAGTCGCTGACCACCAAGCCGGTGGTCGGGGTCGGGCGCTACACCTCGCCGGATGCCATGGTGCGGGTGGTCAAGCAGGGCATTATGGACATGATCGGCGCGGCGCGGCCCTCCATCGCCGACCCCTTTCTGCCGAAGAAGATCGAGGAAGGCCGCATCGAGGACATCCGCGAGTGCATCGGCTGCAATATCTGCGTCTCCGGCGACGAGGTCTCGGCGCCGATCCGCTGCACCCAGAACCCGACCATGGGTGAGGAGTGGCGGCGTGGCTGGCATCCGGAGGCGATCCCTCCCGCGAGGAACCGCGAGCGGGTGCTCGTGGTCGGCGGCGGTCCGGCCGGGCTGGAGGCGGCGCGCGCCTGCGGCCAGCGCGGCCTGGAGGTGGTGCTGGCCGAAGCTTCCGGAGCCTGGGGCGGGCGCTCGCTCCATGAATCGCGCCTGCCCGGGCTTTCCTCCTGGGGCCGGGTGAAGGACTGGCGGCTGGGCCAGCTCCACAAGCTCGCCAACGTGGAGATGTATCTGGCCAGCCGACTGACCGCCGAGGACATCCTGGGCTATGGCATTCCCCATGTCGTCATCGCCACCGGCGCGGCCTGGCGGCGCGACGGCATCGGGCGCAACGGCTTCCGGCCGCTGCCGGGCCTGGACGGTACGGCCGTCTTCACGCCGGACGACTTTCTCGGCGAGGGCGACGGCCTCGACCGCCTGCCCGAAGGACCGCTGGTGGTCTACGACGACGAGGGTTACGTCATGGGCGGGGTGTTGGCCGAGTTGTTGGCCAAGACCGGGCGCGCGGTGACCCTGGTGACGCCGGCGGCCGTGGTCTCGCCCTGGACGGATAAGACGATGGAGCAGCCCTTCGTGCACAAGCGCCTGGTGCAGGCCGGCGTGACCCTGCGTCTCAGCACGCTGCTGACCGCGCGTGACGGCGACGCCGTCGATCTCGCCTGCGCCTATACCGGCGCGCCGGCGCGCCTCGACTGCGCGGCGCTGGTGCTGGTGACCTCGCGCCGGCCTCGGGACGAAATCTATCTGGATTTGAAGGTCCGTGAAGCGCAGTGGGGCGAGTCGGGGATTGAAAGCCTTCGGACCATCGGCGACTGCCACGCGCCGGCGACCATTGCCGCCGCCGTCTATGCCGGCCACCGCTACGCCCGCGAGTTCGGCGAGGCCATCGATCCCGACGTAACGCCGTTCCGGCGCGAGGCGATCCGCGTCGGTTAGGGGGCGCCGCCGCGAATGGCCCCGCCGCGCCAGGCAATCGCGGCGCTTCTGCGGAAAAGGGTCTAGGCCTTTACCGTCTGTTCGGCGGCGAGGAAATCGTCGCGGCAAAGGTTCATCACTTCGATGAAGCTCGTCGCGATCTGCGACAGGGGGCGGTGCTGCGGCACATAGAGATTGTAGTCGATATGGATCGAGGGCGAGAACGGCCGGGCGACGATTCCCCGGTCTTCGAAGTCGCGGGCCGTGAAGCGGCTGATGATCGAAATGCCCGCACCTTCCAGAACCAGCCCGCAGATCGTGGCCGCGTACTGGGTGTCGATGAAGGATTGCCGTTTTACGCCGGCCTCTTCGAACAACTGGTCGATGAGGACGCGCGTCCGGTCTTCCAGGGCGAGGGAAATGAAAGGAAGATCCTCCAGGTCCTCGGGTCGAATGACCGCCTTGCGCGCCAAGGCATGGCCTTCGGGCATGACGCAGACCCCCGGGACCCGCGCGAAGAGTTCGCTGCGTGCGCCAGGCGCTTCCGGCCCCGGAGACGCCAGGCCGAAATCAATCCTCTGCGCGCCGACCCAATGGCGCACCGTCGAGGAACTGCGCGTCTGCAACGACACGGAGACTTTCGGGTAGTCCGCGCGAAATCTCTTGATGACCTTCGGAATGAAGCCCATGGCCAGCGCCGGAAGGCAGGCAATGCGGATATAGCCGCTGCCGAAGTTGCGAATGTCGCGCGCACTCTGCCGGAGCTTCTCGAGACCGGTAAAGGAGTGCTCGACCTCCCTGAAGAAAGTTTCCGCCTCGGCCGTGGGCTGAAGCCGGCCGCCGCGGCGCCGGACGAAGAGGGTCAGATCCGTCGACCTTTCGAGCTCGGCGATCAGCCGGCTGATCGCCGGTTGGGAGACGTTCAGCCGCTCGGCGGCATGGGTCACGCTGCCGGCAATCATGACGGCTCTGAAGGCATCGATCTGGCGCAGGTTCATGGCTCGCTCTCGGTTCGTCCGCGGCGTGGCTTCGGGTTTCGCCGCCGGTTATAACTTTTATGGATCACTTCCGGCGATAATTATATTAGACAGAATATGTTAAGATGGACTTCACTTCGCTCTGGCTCAATCAGTGCAAGCCAAAACAATAAATGGAGCCTCCGGGTTTCAATAAATCCGTCGATGTGTCGTCTCATCAGAAGAGGAAAACTACGCCCCATGAGCAAACTTAAAATAATCGCGCTGACGACAACTTTTATTGCCGTGTCGATGACATCCGCAATGGCGAAATCCACATTGGATATCGTCCGCGAGCGCGGCGAGCTCCGTTGTGCCGTGCACACCGGTCTTACCGGTATGTCGGTGCCGGACAGTCAGGGCAAATGGAAGGGGCTCTTCGTCGACTATTGCCGCGCGATTGCCGCGGCGACCCTCGGGGATCCGGACAAGGTGAAGTACGTGCCCGTCAGTTCCCAGCAGCGCTTTGCCGTGCTGCAGTCGGGTGAGGTGGACCTTCTGTCGCGCACGACCACCTGGACCCTGTCGCGGGATTCGGCCTTGGGCCTCAACTTCGTCGGGGTCATGTTTTACGACGGCCAGAGCTTCCTGGTGCGCAAGGATCTGGGCATCGACTCTGCCAAGGGCCTGGATGGCGGCACGATCTGCGTGAAAACCGGCACGACGGCGGAACAGAACACCGCGGACTACTTCGGCATGAACGGTCTCAGCTTCAAGCCGGTGGTCTTCGAAGGCTCCGACGAGGCCAATACGGCCTTCTTCTCCGGGCGCTGCGATGCGCTCACCACCGATGCCTCGGCCCTGACCTCGGTGCGGGTCTCCAATGCGCCCAATCCCGACGACTATGTCGTGCTGGCCGACCGCATCGCCAAGGAGCCCCTGGGGCCGACCGTGCGGGCGGACGACGACCAGTGGTTCGACATCAGCAAGTGGGTCTTGAACGTGCTGATCAACGCGGAAGAAATGGGCATCACGGCGGCCAACGCCGAGAAGATGGCGAAGGAGTCCCAGAACCCGAGTGTCAAGCGCCTGCTTGGAGCCATTCCCGGGTCGGGCAAGGCCTTGGGCCTCGACGAAGGCTGGGCCGTGCGCGTCCTTACGGCCGTCGGCAATTACGGCGAGATGTATGACAGGCACCTCACGCCGATCGGCCTGGAGCGCGGTCAGAACCGCCTTTGGAGCGACGGCGGGCTCATGTACGGCCTCCCGATCCGCTGACCTGCCTGCCGAAGACCGAGCGTCCGTTCGCCGTCCGGCGGACGGACGCTCCCTTCCCGAAACCACATGTCAATGACTCCCGCGAGTGACGATGCTGTCCAAGGCACCGACGGGTAGGCGCGCCGCGCCCCGTCAAGACTCCAAGCACCTCAGTCTTTCCGGCCTCTGGCGCAGCGAACGCTACCGCGCGGTCTTCTTTCAAAGCCTGCTTATCGCCGGGGTCATCGCGGTTGCCTGGTACCTGCTTTCCAACACGCTGACCAACCTCAGCAACCGCAACATCAACACCGGTTTCGATTTTCTTTCCTACCAGGCCGGCTTCAGCATCGGCGAAGCGGTCATAGAGTTCGCCGCGAGCGATCCCTACATCCGGGCGATCCTTGTCGGTCTGCTGAACACCTGCAAGGTCGCCGTTCTGGCGATCGTCATTTCCACGGTGCTGGGCACCCTCATCGGAATCGCGAGGCTCTCGGGCAACTGGATCGTCGCGCGCCTGGCCTCCATCTACGTGGAAGGCGTGCGCAACGTTCCGCTGCTTCTGCAGCTCTTCGTTTGGTACGCGCTGCTCACCGAGGCCCTCCCGACGAACAGGGACGCCTGGAGCCCGCTTTCCGGCGTCTTTATCAGCAACCGCGGCCTTTTTTTCGCCGTGCCGGTCTGGAGCGCCGGCTATATGGGGGTGATGCTGGGCGTCCTGCTGGGCGGCCTTGCGGGGATCGTCACCGCCCGTCGTCTGAAGGCGCACCGCGAGCGGACGGGCCGCGGCTTTCCGGCCTTCTGGTCGGGGTGCCTGGTCTTCGCCCTCATCGCCTTCCTCGGCTGGCTGCTCGGCGGCGCACCGACCGCCCTGGAGGTCCCGGTGCTCAAGGGGCTCAACTACCGTGGCGGCGCGGAGGTGACGCCGGAGTTCCTGGCGCTGCTGCTCGGTCTCTCGGTCTATACGGCGGGCTATATCGCCGAGATCGTCCGATCCGGGATTCAGTCGGTGCCGCGCGGTCAAAGGGAAGCCGCCGCCAGTCTCGGCATGAAGCCGCCTGGCATCCTGGCGCAGATCATTCTTCCGCAGGCCTTGCGGGTCATCGTGCCGCCGACCACGAGCTGGTACCTGAACACGGTCAAGAACAGTTCGCTGGCCGTGGCGATCGGTTATCCCGACCTGGTGTCCGTTACGAACACGGCGATCAACCAGACCGGTCAGGCCATTGAAGGCATCGCCATCATCATGTCCGTCTATCTGAGCCTCAGCCTCGGCATTTCGGCGCTCATGAACTGGTACAACAAGCGGATCGCGCTGCAGGGACTGAGCCAGAGCGATCCCGGCGGCAGCCTCCCGGTGCCCGAAACCTTCGATCTGTTGTCGCCCGGCGGCCTGCTCGCGTGGTCGCGCGCGAATCTCTTCTCCACTTGGTACAACAGCCTCCTGACCGTGTTCGGCGCGGCGCTGGTCGTGTTCTGTGCCGTTCCGCTGATCGATTGGGCGGTCCTTTCCAGCGTCGTTGTCGGCGGGCCGGAAGATTGCCGCGCGGCCGAGGGCGCGTGCTGGGCCTTTGTGGTCGAGAAGCACCGCTTCATCCTTTTCGGGACCTATCCCTTCGAAGAACAGTGGCGCCCGTTCCTCGCGGTGCTCCTTTTCTGCTGCGCCATCGGCCTGTCCTGTCTCCGGCGGTTCTGGAGCAAGTGGCTGGTTCCTTTTTGGGCCGCCGTTCTGGCCGCCATCGGCGTTCTCATGTGGGGCGGTGTCCTGGGGCTCAGCTACGTCGAAAATTCCTTCTGGGGCGGGCTTCCCATCACGCTGCTTCTGGCGAGCATCGCCATTGTCTGCGCTTTTCCCCTGTCCATCCTTCTCGCCCTGGGCAGAAGGTCGGAGCTGCCGGTCGTCAAGGCCTTCTGTATCGCCTATATCGAGCTTATCCGTGGCGTGCCGCTGATCAGCATCCTCTTCATGGCGGCGATCATGCTGCCGCTGTTCCTGCCGCCCTCCCTGACCATCGACAACCTCCTGCGTGCGCAGGTCGGGCTGACCCTCTTCGCGGCCGCCTATATGGCCGAGGTCCTTCGCGGCGGCTTGCAGAGCATCCCGCGCGGCCAGTACGAAGCCGCGCGAAGCCTCGGCATGGGGTATTGGCAGACGACGCTGTTCATCATTCTGCCGCAGGTGCTGCGGATCACCATTCCGGCGATGGTCAACACCTTCATCAGCGAGGTGAAGAACACGACCCTGGTCCTGATCATCGGCCTCTTCGATCTGCTGCACGCGGCGAAAGCGGCGCTGACCGACCTTCCGTGGCGGCCGTTCTACGTGGAAGCCTATCTCTTCAGCGGCTTCATCTTCTTCTGCATCTGCTTCTTCCTGTCGAAGTACAGCCAGTACCTTGAAAGAGAGTTCCGCCGCTAAAGCGGCAGGCAATGAAACGGAATCGAGACCTTGAGCAATAGAATGCCGCACGGTGAGGAACCGATCGTCCAGCTTTCCGGCGTGAACAAGTGGTTTGGGACCTTCAACGTCCTCAAGAACATCGATCTGTCCGTGGATCGCGGAGAGCGGATCGTCATCTGCGGGCCCTCGGGCTCCGGCAAGTCGACCCTGATCCGCTGCATCAACGCATTGGAAAAGCACCAGGAAGGCCGCATCGTCGTCGACGGGATCGAGATCAGCGAGGACCTCAAGAGCATTGACCAGGTGCGGCGTGAAGTCGGGATGGTCTTTCAGCAGTTTAATCTCTTCCCGCATCTGACGGTGCTGGAGAACTGCACCATCGCGCCCATGCGGGTCCGGGGCATGCCGCGGGCGGATGCCGAGAAGCTCGCGGCCTACTACCTGGAGCGGGTGCGGATTCCCGAACAGGCGCAGAAGTATCCGGGCCAGCTTTCCGGTGGTCAGCAGCAAAGGGTCGCGATCGCCCGCAGTCTCTGCATGAGCCCCCGGGTCATGCTGTTCGACGAACCGACCTCCGCACTCGATCCCGAGATGGTCAACGAAGTGCTCGAAGTGATGACCGAACTCGCGGAGGAAGGCATGACCATGCTCTGCGTGACGCACGAGATGGGCTTCGCCCGCTCGGTGGCCGACAGGATGATCTTCATGGATGAAGGGGAGATCGTCGAAGAAAGCGCTCCGGACCTCTTCTTCTCGGCGCCCCGCAGCGAGCGCACCAAGAGATTCCTGAGTCAGATCAAACACTAGCGATATCATTTACGAGGCAACAGTATATGCGTGACGATACCAAGCTTGCCCGAGGGGGGCGCGAGTCCGCAGACGGCTTCAAGGCCGTCAATCCGCCGGTTTGGCGGGCGTCGACGGTGTTGTTCGACCGGGTGGAGGCCTTCGACCGGCGCAAGGATCTGCGCTACGACGGCTTTTCCTACGGCACTTACGGCACCCCGACCACGCGTGCGCTCGAGGAGGCGCTGGCAGAGATCGAGAACGGAAGCCGCGCCGTGGTCGTTTCCTCGGGCATGGCCGCGATCACGCTGTGCTTCATGACCTTTGTCCGGCCGGGCGAGCATGTCCTGGTGCCGGACAGCATCTACAAGACGACACGCTCCTTCTGCGATCAGCTGCTGGCCGAGTTCGGGATCGGCGTGACTTACTACGACCCGCATGTCGGGGCCGGAATCGAAGCGCTGATCGGCCCGAAGACGAGGCTGATTTTCCTGGAGTCGCCGGGGTCCTACACCTTTGAGATCCAGGATGTTCCGGCGATCGCGGCGGTTGCCGCGCGCCGGGGCGTGATCACGGGCATCGACAACACCTGGGCCTCTCCGCTGTTCTTCAAGCCGCTCGACCACGGCGTGGATGTTTCGATTCAGGCTGCCACCAAGTACGTGTCCGGCCATTCCGATATCATGCTGGGGTACCTGGCGGTGAAGGACGAGAGTCTGTTCCGTCGAATCAAGGATACCGTTGGCCAGTTCGGCAACTGCGTCAGTCCCGACGACTGCTACATGGCCTTGCGCGGCCTTCGCACCATGGGCGTGCGCCTGCGCCAGCATGAAAAGACCGCAAAGGAGCTGGTGTCGTGGCTCTCGGAGCGGCCGGAGGTCGACCGCCTTCTCTATCCGGCCTGGCCGGAGGATCCCGGGCATGCCCTGTGGAAGCGCGACTTCACGGGGGCTTCCGGTCTCTTCGGCGTGCTGTTGAAACCGGCCTCCGCCGCCGCCGTCGCGGCGATGGTGGAAGGTATGCGCTTCTTCGGCATCGGCGCCAGCTGGGGCGGATACGAGAGTCTCATGATTCCGGCCTATCCAAAGGACTACCGGACTGCGACGGCCTGGCATGAAGAGGGGCCGCTGCTGCGGATCCATGCGGGCCTGGAAGACGCCGAAGACCTGAAGGAAGACATCGCCGAAGGACTTGCGCGCTTGTCAGCCGCCGGGAAATGATGGTCAAAGGATAGCCCGCCGGCGCGGCCCGACTCTTGCCGGCCGGCGGGGCGGTAGCGTTGCGAGCCAGAGGATGTGCAATGAAGATCATGATTTCGGTGGATATCGAGGGCGTCGCCGGTGTGTGCGAGTCCTTGCAGGGACAGCGCGGCAATCCGGAGTACGAGACCGCGCGGAGGCTGATGACCGAGGAGGCCAATGCGGCGATCCGGGGAGCCTTCGCCGGCGGTGCGACGGAAGTGACCGTGGCCGACTCGCATGGTCCGATGCGCAACATGATCGCCGCGGAGCTGGATTCCCGGGCAAGGTCGGTGGCGGGCCGGGTACGGCCGCTCGCGATGATCCAGGGCGTGCGGGAAGATCACGCGGGGGTCGTGCTGATCGGCTATCACGCCGCGGCCGGCAACCGGGGCGTCTTGGCGCATACCATCAGCTCACTCGCTTTCAGCCGGATTGAAATGAACGGCCTCCAGATCGGAGAGCCGACGCTCTATGCGGGTTACGCCGCCGAGATCGGGGTGCCGCTTCTGGCGGTCAGCGGTGACGACCGCCTCATGGGCGAGATCGAAGAGCAGTTTCCCAAGGCGCGCCGGATCGAGGTCAAGAAGGCCATCAACGCCTATGCCTGCGAGACTTTGGCGCCGAGCGCCGCCTGCGATCTGATCGAACGCGAGGTGCGGGCGGCGGTGGCCGAAGCCGGTCAGCAGGTCCCGCTGCTTCCCTGCCGGCCGCCGCTCGAGACGACGGTGACGTTCGCGCGCCAGATCTTCGCCGACGCCGCCAGCCTCCTGCCAGCCGTTTCGCGCAAGTCGGCGTTGGAGGCGACGTTCACCGCTGCCAGCTACGGCGACGCCATCGGCACCCTCTCGGCGCTTTCGCTCATGTCGCAAAGTCTGGCCTGAGTCCCTTCCGCCGCCAGGCCCCGACCGGCCGCGCCGTCGAAACACGCCTTTCCCCGGCGCTTCGGAAGGCTTCGCAACCGGCGATCCGCCCCGGCCGAGAGGATTCCCTCCAGTCCAGGGCAGCCCGGGTGCGGCCGTCCGGTGGCGGGTCATTTGCCGTGGGGAATGGTGCCGGCTGCAGGATTCGAACCCGCGACCCCCTGATTACAAATCAGGTGCTCTACCAACTGAGCTAAGCCGGCCCGTGAGGAGCGGGCTCAAGATAGGGCGGCTTGCCGTCCCCCGCAAGCGCGCCGCTGTGGTCGCTACAGCGTCTCCATGCTTGGCTCGCGGGGCGGCCATGCGCGCCGCCTGCTATGCTTGCCATGCCACGAGGGGCGGGCTTAAGGTCCAAGCTAAAGGCCGGTCACAGGCCGGCAGCTCAAGACCTCAGACGTTCCAGGGAGCATCAGCGACATGTCTGCCGCGCTTTCCATCGAATCCGTGAAATCCCAGGCTCAGGGCCTGGCCTACCGCAACCAGTGCTTCATCGACGGCAGGTTCGCCAACGCGGCCTCCGGCAAGACCTTCGACTGCGTCTCGCCGATCGACGGCAAGGTGCTGACCCAGGTCGCCGCCGGCGACCGGGAAGACGTCGACCGCGCCGTCAAGGCGGCGCGTGCCGCCTTCGAGGACGGCCGCTGGTCGCGCCTGGCGCCGGCCAGGCGCAAGAAGGTAATGCTGCGCTGGGCCGGGCTGCTGGAGCAGCACGCCACCGAGCTGGCGCTGCTGGAGACCCTCGACATGGGCAAGCCGATCGGCGATTCCAGCCGCATCGACATCCCCGCGGTCATCAACTGCATCCGCTGGTACGCCGAGGCCGCCGACAAGGTCTATGACGAGATCGCGCCGACCGGCGACGATGCCGTGGCCATGCTGGTGCGTGAGCCGCTGGGCGTTATCGGCGCCGTGGTGCCCTGGAACTTCCCGCTGCTGATGGCGGCCTGGAAGCTGGGCCCGGCGCTGGCCACCGGCAACTCCATGGTCGTCAAGCCGGCCGAGCAGTCGCCGCTGACGATGATCCGCGCCGCCGAGCTGGCCAGCGAGGCGGGCCTGCCCGACGGCGTCCTCAACGTGGTGCCCGGCTTCGGCGAGACCGCCGGCCAGGCGCTGGGCCGGCATATGGATGTCGACGCCGTCGCTTTCACCGGCTCCGGCGAGGTCGGCAAGCTGTTCCTGAAGTACGCCGGCGAGTCCAACATGAAGCGGGTGTCGCTGGAATGCGGCGGCAAGACCCCGAACATCATCATGGCCGACGCGCCGGACCTGGACGCTGCGGCCACCGCCGCCGCCTGGGGCATCTTCTTCAACCAGGGCGAGGTCTGCAACGCCGGCTCCCGCTTGCTGGTCGAGGACAAGATCAAGGATCAGGTCGTTGAGAAGGTGATGCAGGTCGCCAAGACCCTGCGCGTCGGCGATCCCCTGGACCCGGCAACGCAGATGGGCGCCATGGTCGACTCCACTCAAATGGAGCGCGTTCTCGGCTACATCGAGAAGGGCCAGGCGGAAGGCGCCGAGGTGAAGCTGGGCGGCAAGCGCATCCTGTCGGACAGCGGCGGCTACTACATCGAGCCGACGGTCTTCGACGGCGTGAAGAACGACATGACCATCGCGCAGGAGGAGATCTTCGGTCCGGTGCTCTCGACCATCACCTTCGGCGACGCCGAGGAGGCCATCAAGATCGGCAACGACACCATCTACGGCCTGGCCGCGGCGGTGTGGACCAGCGACATCAAAAAGGCGCACCGGGCGGCCAAGGCGTTGCGCGCCGGCAGCGTGTGGATCAACTGCTTCGACGCCGGCGACATCACCACGCCCTTCGGCGGCTTCAAGCAGTCCGGCTTCGGCCGCGACAAGTCGCTGCACGCGATGGAGAAGTACACCGAACTGAAGACCGTGTGGATCGATCTCAGCTAGACCCGCACCTCATTGAACGCCGGAGGACGGCGGGGTCTCGAAGGAGGCCCCGCCGTCTCGCTTTCTGGGCTGGGCGCCGCCGCTGAAGGAAGAAATACCCAAGAAATACAAGGGATTGCCCATCTTCTGCCCCGCTGATGCCCCAGCAATACCACTTTCGCGCAAAGGTAGGTTCGCGCTAATCTAGATTGAACAAGGGAGGATAGTTCAACCATAGGCAAAAGGTTGCCTGAGATAGTGATGGGCAGATGGGCATGACACCTTCCGAACTCAGCGCGCTTTTCGGCTTGGGTCCGAGCGGCTCTTCGGGGCTCTCTCGCGACCGCTTTCTCAAGGTCGACGACCTGCTGTCGCGCGGCGGCGACGACCTGGGCCTCGACGTCGATCCGAGCGGCCGCCTGGTCCTCGTCGAGGGCCGCGACTTCGACTGAGGCACTCTCGTCCCGGGGCGCTACAGCGCCTTGCGCCCGGGGCGCTACAGCGCCTTGCGCCCGGGGCGCTACAGCGCCTTGCGGAAGTAGACGCGGTCGTAGCCGCGGTCGTGCCTGCGCCCGGTCTCCTGGTAGCCGAGGCGCCGGTACAGCGCGATGTTCTCGACCATCACTTCATTGGTGAAGAGTTCCACGGTGCCGTAGCCGCGCCGGCGCGCCTCCGCCTCGGTGAAGGCCAGCAGCCGCTTGCCGAGGCCGCGGCCGTGATGGGCCGGGTCGACGGCGATGTTGTCGAGCAGCAGGTGGCCGGCGTGAGTTTCCAGGACCAGGACGCCGAGAATTTCGCCGTCCTCTTCCAGCACATAGGTCAGCCCCTCGGCGATGCGGGCGCCGTAGTCATCGTCCAGCGGTGCCGGGTTGCGGCTCATGCGCTGCAGGTAAGGGCGGTAGGCGGCGTCGACGATTGCGGTGACGCGCGCCGTGTCGGCGGGGACGGCCGGGCGGATCCCTTTCGGCGTCATTGCCCGGGCCTGCCGCCGTCGGCCGTCAGCAGCGGGCCGTAGAGGTCGGGGCGGCGGTCGCGGAACAGGCCCCAGGAGGCGCGCTGCTCGGCGACGGCGTCGAGATCGAAGCTGGCGGTGATCACCGCGCGGTCGGTCCGGTTGGCCTCGGCCACCTTGGCGCCCGTGGGCCCGGCGATGAAGGAGCTGCCGTAGAAGGTGAGGGAGGCGTGTTCGCCCTCCTCGCGCCCGATGCGGTTCGAGGCGACCAGCGGCACCATGTTGGCCGCGGCATGGCCCTGCATGGTGCGCTGCCAGTGTTCGCGGGAATTCAGGGTCGCGTCCTGCGGCTCGCTGCCGATGGCCGTGGGATAGAACAGGATTTCGGCCCCCATCAGCGCCATAGCGCGCGCACACTCGGGAAACCACTGGTCCCAGCAGATGCCGCTGCCCAGGGTGCCGTAGCGCGTCTTCCAGACCCGGAACCCGGTGTCGCCAGGATTGAAGTAGAACTTCTCCTGATAGCCCGGCCCGTCGGGAATGTGCGACTTGCGGTAGACGCCCAGCATCTTGCCGTCGGCGTCGATCATGGCCAGCGAGTTGTAGTGCGCGCTGTTGGCGCGCTCGAAGAAGCTGACCGGCAAGACGACGTCCAACTCCGCGGCCAGGGCCGACATGCGCGCCAGGAGCGGATTGCCCGCAACCGGTTGGGCGAGGGCGAAGTACTCGCGCTTCTGGTCCTGGCAGAAGTAGGGCGTTTCGAAGAGTTCCTGGATCAACACCACCTGCGCGCCCTGGCCGGCGGCTTCCCGCACCAGGGCCTCGGCCCCGGCGAGGTTGGCCTCGCGGTCCCAGCTACAGGCCATTTGCGTGGCGGCAACGGTGACCTCGCGCATCGAAACGCCCTTTCTTCTGTGCCGTCTCGCCCCGCCCTTCGAGATGCGCCGCTCTGCGGTGCTACTCAGGGTGAGGGGAGAGTCAGACTAATTGACCTCATGCCGAGGAGCGAGCAGTAGCGAGCATCTCGAACCACGAGGTCGATAGCGCCCTCAATTCACACCCAAGTCCTTGGCGGCGAGATCGATGGCCTTGCCCAGCCGGCTGACCAGTTCGTCGATCTCCGCGTGGGTGATGATCAGCGGCGGTGAGACCACCATGGTGTCGCGCACCGCGCGGCTGACCACGTTCTGCTTCACGCAGTGATCGCGGCAGATGGTGCCGGCGCGGCCTTCCGGCGAGAAGCGCCCGCGGGTCTGCTTGTCGGAGGCCAGCTCGACGGCGCCCAGCAGGCCGATGCCGCGGACCTCGCCGACCAAGGGATGGTCGGCCAGGGTGGCGAGGCGCTGCTGCAGGTAGGGACCGCTATCCTCACGCACCTTCTGAACCAGGTTCTCTTCCTCGATGATCGCGATGTTCTCCAGCGCCACCGCGCAGGCCACGGGGTGACCGGAGTAGGTGAAGCCGTGCGCGAACTCGCCGCCCTTTTCCCACAACACGTCGACCACACGCTCGCCGAGCGCGATGGCGGAGAGTGGCAGGTAGCCGGACGTCAGCCCCTTGGCCATCGGCATGATATCCGGCTTGATGTCGAAAGTGTCGCTGCCGAACCACTGGCCGGTGCGCCCAAAGCCGCAGATAACTTCGTCGGCGATCAGCAGGATGTCGTACTGCCTGCAGATCTTCTGTACTTCCGGCCAATAGCTGGCCGGCGGAATGATGACGCCGCCGGCGCCCTGGACGGGTTCGCCGATGAAGGCGGCCACGGTCTCGGGGCCCAGCTCCAGGATCTTCTCCTCGATCGCCAGGGCGGCGACCTTGCCGAACTCCTCCTCGCTCATCTTGCCGCCCTCGCCGTAGTAGTAGGGCTGGCGCACGTGGTGGAAACCCGGCAGCGGCAGGCCGTCGAGCTGGTGCATCGGCTTCATGCCGCCCAGGCTGGCCGAGGCCATGGTCGAGCCGTGGTAGCCGTTGACGCGGCTGATGATGTTGGTGCGCTCCGGCTGGCCTTGCAGGCGCCAGAAGCGTCGCACGATGCGGGCGATGGTGTCGTTGGCCTCGGAACCGGAGGAGGCGTAGAAGATCTTGTCGAGCCCGGCCGGCGTCAGCGCCGCCAGCTTTTCGGACAGCTCGATGGAGGCCGGCGTCGCGGTCTTGAAGAAGGTGTTGTAGTACGGCAGCTCGACCATCTGGTCGTAGGCGGCCTTCGCCAGGCGCTCGCGCCCGTAGCCGACGTTGACGCACCACAGGCCGGCCATGCCGTCGATGATCTTCTCACCTTCGGAATCCTCCAGCCAGACGCCCTCGGCCTTGGTGATGATGCGGCTGCCGCCTTCTTCCGCCAGACCGCGGAAGTCGGTGAAAGGGTGCAGATGGTGGGCGGTATCGGCGGCGCGCCACACGGTGGTGGAATTGCGGGCCTGATCCTTCAGAGGGGCGCTGTTCATGACGACAATCCTTGTCTTGGGGAAACCGGAAAGGGAAGACGTTCCTTCCCGGCTCTAGGGATTGTAGCCGATCCGAGCGCAGTTCAGCATGAGCTCCATGCGGCGCGAACGCAGCGACACGTCGCCGCGCCGGGCGGCGGCAAAGGCGGTATCTGAAAGAATACGCAGCATCACGGCTATACGTTTAGCAGAAGATGCTCGCGCTCCCAAGACGAGATGACCTGCTGGTAGGCGTCCAGCTCCTCGCCTTTCACCATGGTCACCGCATCGATGAAGATGGATCCGAAGACCGGCTTCAGGGCGCGGGTGCCGTTGAAGCGCTCCAAGGCGTCGTAGAGCGTGCGCGGCAGGGTGCGGGCCAGGCGGTAGGCGCTGCCCTCGATCGGTTTGCGCGGCTTCAGCTTCTCCTTCATGCCCAGGTAGCCGCAGGCCAGCGAGCCGGCGATGGCCAGGTAGGGATTGGCGTCGGCGCCGGCCAGACGGTTCTCGACGCGGCGGGCGGCGGGTTCCGAATAGGGTACGCGCAGGCCGACGGTGCGGTTGTCGTAGCCCCAATGGGTGTTGATGGGAGCGTCGTAGTCCGGCATCAGGCGGCGGTAGCTGTTCACGTTGGGGGCCAGCAGCGGCATGACTGTCGGCAGGTAGCGCTGCAGGCCGGCGATGTGGGCGCGGAACAGGGCGGTGTCCTTGCCGGTGCGGGTGGCAAAGAGGTTCCGGCCGGTCTTGGCGTCCAGGATGCTCTGGTGCACGTGCATGGAACTGCCCGGCTGGCCCTGCATGGGTTTGGCCATGAAGGTGGCGTAGACCTTGTGGCGCATGGCCGCCTCGCGCACCGTGCGCTTGAAAAGGAAGGCCTGGTCTGCCAGCAGCAGCGGGTCGCCGTGGTTGAAGTTCATCTCCATCTGCGCCGCACCGCCCTCGTGGGTTAGGGTGTCGATGTCGATGCCCTGGGCCTCGCAGAAGTCGTAAACCTCCTCGAAGATCGGGTCGAATTCGTTGACCGCGTCGACGCCATAGGCCTGACGGCTGGTCTCGCGGCGGCCCGAACGGCCGATCGGCGGTATCAGGGGGTAATCCGGATCGGTGTTCACGTCGACCAGGAAGAACTCCAGCTCCGGCGCGACGATGGGTTTCCAACCCTCTTCCTCGTAGAGCGCCAGGACGCGCTTCAGAATGTGGCGTGCGGCGATTTCCACCTCGCCGCTGTCGCTGAAATGGTGCGCGTCGCAGATGACCTGCGCCGTCGGCTCGTCGTACCAGGGTACGATGCGGATGGTTTCGGGGTCCGGGACCATGTAGACGTCGCGGGTCGAGGCGCTGGTCACGCCCGCGGAATCATCGGGGTAATCGCCGTTGACCGTCTGGATGAAGACGTCTTCGGGAATGCGCAGGCCTTCGTTGCGCATACCGGCGAGGAATTTGTGGGCCGGCAGGATCTTGCCGCGGGCCACGCCTGCCATGTCCGGCACCAGGCACTCGACCTCGTCGATCCGGCGTTCTTTGATAAAGTCTTCAATGGATTGCATGTTTTCCTGCGGATTGGGTGCGCGGGGGCCGGGTCCGGCATCCCCGCCGCGCCGATTGTCGGGGCCGGATATCTCATCATGTTGCGCTCGATACCCAAGCGATCCGCAAGATGGTGAGATATCCAGCGCCAACCGCTAGCATGGTCCGCGAGCGGCTGGCAAGCTGGCGTGATGCGGTGAAATCCGCGGATAAAGGGGAATTCAGCCGCGCCCCAGCAGCTCGTAGAGCGCCACAGCGGCGGCGTTGGAGACGTTCAAGGAGTCGATGGGCGGGCGGGTCGGCAGCTTGACCAGCAGGTCGCAGCGCTCCCGCGTCAACCGCCGGAGGCCGGGGCCCTCGGCGCCGAGAACCAGGGCGATGGCCTCGCCGGGACGGCTTTCGGCGAGGGTCTGCCCGGCCTCGCCGGCCAAGCCCAGGCACCAGAAGCCGGCGGCCTTCAGCAGATCCAGGCTGCGCGCCAGGTTGACCACGCTTATGTAGGGGACCGCCTCGAGTGCCCCGGAGGCGGATTTGGCGAGGGTGCCGCTCTCCTCCGGTGCGCCCTTGTCCAAGGAGACCACCGCCAAAGCGCCGAAGGCGGCGGCCGAGCGCAGGACCGCCCCTACGTTATGGGGGTCGGTGACCTGGTCCAGCAGCACGATGACACGGCGGGGGGGCGGATTTGCGCCGTTTTCGGCCCCAGGCGGGAAGCCCGGGGCCAGCACGTCCTCCAGGGCCGGCTGGTCCAGCGGCGCCGTGCGCAGGGCGAGGCCCTGGTGGACGGCGCCCTCGGGCAGCAGATCGTCGATCTCGCGGCGGGCCAGGGTCTCGCTGGCGAGGCCGGCGTGCCGGGGGGCGCGCACCTCGCGCAGCCGCGCGCCCCAGGTTTGGGCGGCTTCCGCGGTCATGAGCAGGCGCTCCGGACGCCGATTCGGGTTGCCCAGGGCGGCCAGGACGGCGTGGACGCCGAACAGCCAAAGCGGTTGGGCGCCGCCGGGGCGGGCGGGGGCGCGGCCGGTTCCGCGGGGTGTGCGGCGGGCGCCCTTGCCGGGCCGGCCGTCGCCGCCGGACGGCGGGAAGCCAGGCTTTCCGCCACCTCTGGCCGGGCGGCGGCCTGACTTATCCTTGCGTTTCGTCATATCGGGACCTAGTATGCGGGGTCAGAGCGAAAGGGTTCCATCTGCGTTCCTCTCGGCCGCCGGGGTGATTCGGTCGAATGGGGCGCCGTCGGCATGTTTAGAAGTTGACAGGCTGAATTAAATCAACATATTTCGCAACTCCATCGCACCGCCGGTTGCGTCGGCTGGAGGGGTGCCCGAGTGGCTAAAGGGGACGGGCTGTAAACCCGTTGGCTATGCCTACGTTGGTTCGAATCCAACCCCCTCCACCATCCGCCCCTCGCCGGGGCGCGGTCATCGCCAATCGGCGGAGGGGATGGGAGCGTGCGGGTGTAGCTCAGTGGTAGAGCTCCAGCCTTCCAAGCTGGCTACGCGGGTTCGATTCCCGCCACCCGCTCCATTCGCGAGCGGGTCCGGCGCCGAACCCGGCCCGTTTGGGGTCGCAACGCAGGATTAGAGCGCGCCTGAGACTGACGACAGGAACGATAAGGTAATGGCCAAGGAAAAGTTTGAGCGGACGAAGCCGCACTGCAACATTGGGACGATTGGGCACGTCGACCACGGTAAGACGACGCTGACGGCGGCGATTACGAAGGTCTTGGCGGAGTCGGGCGGAGCGACGTTCTCGGCCTACGACCAGATCGACAAGGCGCCTGAAGAGAAGGCGCGGGGGATCACGATCTCGACGGCGCACGTTGAGTACGAGACGGAGAAGCGCCACTACGCGCACGTGGACTGCCCGGGTCACGCCGACTACGTGAAGAACATGATCACGGGCGCGGCGCAGATGGACGGTGCGATCCTGGTGGTTTCGGCGGCCGACGGCCCGATGCCGCAGACGCGCGAGCACATTCTGCTGGCGCGCCAGGTTGGCGTTCCGGCGATTGTGGTCTACATGAACAAGGTGGACCAGGTCGACGACGAGGAGCTTCTGGAGCTGGTTGAGCTGGAGATCCGCGAGCTTTTGTCGTCCTACGACTTCCCGGGCGACGACATTCCGATTGTGAAGGGTTCTGCGCTGGCGGCGCTGGAGGGCACCAACGACGAGATCGGCAAGCAG